>CALMVI010000075.1 GCA_937873095.1 uncultured Acetobacteraceae bacterium
CCGCCCGACGGCGAGAGCATGGTGCAGGTGCTGGGCCGCGTCGGCCAGGCGATGGAACGGCTGGCGGCCGACCACGCCGGCCTCGACCTCGTCTGCATCAGCCATGGCGGCGCCATCCGGGCGGCCATCGCCCACGCCCTGGGCGTCAACGCCCACGCCGCGCTGCACATGTCCGTGCAGAACCTGTCGCTGAGCGTTCTGGAGCGGTTCGAGGCGGGGTGGCGGGTGGTGATGGTCAATGAGGGGGCGGACATACTATAGGACAGCAGCACGAGCCGCTCCGCGCCCGGTAGGCGGCCCATCGCAGGACAGCATGGCGACATCCGAAGAACGCGAAGCGGTTATGGAAGACATCCTCAGCAGCCTGAACGTGCTGCGGCGGAACAGTTGGGGGGCCAGCGCGCCTGCCAAGCCGCTGGATCCGGACTGGGACTACGAGGCCATCGTGATCCACAATACCGGCCACGGCCACATCGACACGATGAAGAAGATACAGAGCTTCGACTTCAGCGACCGCGGCTGGGACGACATCAGCTATCATTACGGCATCACGTCGAGCGGGTCGATAATGGAAGGTCGTCAGATCATCTACAAAGGCGCCGACGTGAAGAACCAGAACACCGGCAAGATCGGCGTGGTCTGCATCGGCGACTTCGACGGTGGTGTGCGAGGCTGGCTTAGCGGGCACGGCACGGGCGGCGACCCGATCACGGCCGCCATGCAAGCGGCGATCAAGCGCCTGACGGTCAAGCTGCGACTGGTCTTTCCGACCATGGAATACTTTGGCGGCCACATCGAATACGGCGACACGGCCGATTGCCCAGGCAGCCACATGCTGCCGGTCGTGGCTTCTCTGCGCAAGGAGTTCGGCTTGGCCACGCCGATCAAGAGGTCGGGGCTATGAGGGGCGGCCTGCGCGCGCTCCTGCTGATGTGTGCAGCCGGCTTCGTGGCGGCGCGGTTGCTGACCGGTATCGTCTATGAGCACGACGACCCGACCGCGTATCTGGTGCTCAAGCACACGCCGTCCCTGACCATCGTGCAGGATAACACGAGCGCACCGGTCGCCACGCGGTTCAGCGTGCTCGACGGCGACGAGAACCAGCTTTTCTATCAGGACGGCTACGTCCTCGCGATGCGATGGGCATTCGCGGTTGCAGGATTGCTGGCATTGGGCGCGCTGCTGGCGCGACGCCGGCCCACGCCGCGGTGACGCGTAGAACGCTTGCGGTTCTTGCAACGGCGTCAGCCGCCTATCTCGTCGCGTTCCTCCTCGCCGCGCTGTTTCCTCCGGAAGGGCAGGCCGACATCGCCGTGGTGTTCGGCAACCAGGTGCTGGACGACGGCAACCCCTCCGCCCGGCTGCAGGCACGGCTGCAAGCGGCCGAACTCGCCTACAGGAAACACCTCGTGCCGCTCGTGCTGGTCAGCGGCGGACGCGGCGCGAGCGGCTGGGACGAGGCGTCCGTCATGCGGCAGGCGCTCCTCAAGGCAGGCCTGCCACCAGACGCCGTGCTGGCGGACGATGCCGGCGTCGATACAAGCGCCACAGTCCGCGACGCCATGCGGATCGTCCACGCGCGGAGCCTGCGTCGCGTTATGGTCGTCACCCAGTACTTCCATGGTCCACGCTGCAGGCTGGCCTTCCGTCGTGCGGGCGCGCGTGTCGTGGTGGCGACCTACCCGCGGTTCGTCGAATTGCGGGACGTCTACTCACTCGCTCGCGAACTGGTGGCGTTGCCCGTTGAGGCGATGCGTTCGTAGCGCGCGCATCCATGCTCTCTGGCGGCCCGCTCTTGTCGTTTATCCCGGCGCCTGAACGCCTCGCCGAAAACAGGCCCCTTCCGTTTCGGGCGGGGACAGCTTCACGCGGCCGACCGGATCGCGGCCGCCTTGACGTCGTCGCCGACGGCGCCGGCGAAGGTCGCGAAATTGGCCTCGAACCGCGCCACGAGTTCGGCCGCTGTGCGGTCGTACTCGGCGGGGTCGGCCCAGGAGAGGCGCGGGTCCAGAACCTCGTTGGGGATGCTCGCCACGTCGCGCGGGATCATCAGGCCGAAGAACGGGTCCGGGCTGAACCGCGCCGCCAGCAGCGAGCCGTCCAGCACCGCCCGCAGCAACGCGCGCGTGTGGCCGATCGCCATGCGGCGGCCCACGCCGTGCTTGCCGCCGGTCCAGCCGGTATTGACCAGCCAGCAGGCGGCGCCTTCCCGCTCGATCAGGGTCTCGAGCAGCCTGCCGTACACCTCCGGCTGGCGCGGCAGGAAGGGCGCGCCGAAACACGCCGAGAACGTCGCCTGCGGCTCGCGCCCAAGTCCCTTCTCGGTGCCGGCCACCCGAGCGGTGTAGCCGCTGAGGAAGTGATACATCGCCTGCGCAGGCGTCAGCCTGGCGATCGGCGGCAGCACGCCGAACGCGTCGGCGGTCAGGAAGATCACGTTCCTCGGCTGCCCGCCGCGGCCGGATGCCGACGCGTTGGGGATGTAGTCGATCGGGTAGCAGGCGCGGGTGTTCTCGGTGAAGGCGGGGTCGTTCAGGTCCAGCCGCCCGCACGGGTCGGCGACCACGTTTTCCAGCACCGTGCCGAACCGGTGGGTGGCGTGCCAGATCTGCGGTTCCGCCTCGGCCAACAGGTTGATCACCTTGGCGTAGCAGCCGCCCTCGAAGTTGAACACGCCGTCCGGGCCCCAGCCATGCTCGTCGTCGCCGATCAGCTGCCGGTCCGCGTCCGAGCTGAGCGTGGTCTTGCCGGTGCCAGACAGGCCGAAGAACAGGGCGGTGTCGCCGCCCGGCCCGATATTGGCGCTGCAATGCATCGGCATCACGCCCTGGGCCGGCAGCACCCAGTTCATCACGGTGAAGATCGACTTCTTGATCTCGCCCGCGTACTCGGTCCCGGCGATCACGATCGTCTTCTGCGCAAACGACAGGGCGACCGCGGTGGTGCTGCGGACGCCGTCGATGGCGGGGTCGGCCTGGAAGTCCGGCGCGTGCAGGATCACGTAATCCGGCTCGAAACCGGGCAGTTCGCCCGCCGGCGGGCGGATGAACATGTTGCGCGCGAACAGCGAGTGCCAGGCGCTCGGGCTGACCAGCCGCACGCGCACGCGGCGGGCGGGGTCGGCGCCGGCGTAGAGGTCCTGGGTGAACAGCTCGCGGCCCTGAAGATAGGCCTGCACGCGGTGTTTCAGCGCCGCGAAATGCTGTTCCGGCAGTTTCTGGTTGACGCGGCCCCACCACACCTCGGCGGTGGTGGAAGGCTCGTCCACCACGAACTTGTCGGCCACCGACCGGCCGGTGTGCACGCCGGTGCGCACCACCAGCGCGCCGTCGGCGGACAGCCGCCCCTCGCCGCGGCGCAGCGCGTGGGCCACGAGCTGCGGCGCCGTCAGGTTGGCGTGCACGCTGAACGGATGCTGCACCCCGGAGCCGCCGAGCGGCGCGCCGTGGCCTCCAGCGTCGCGCTCGGCCGACTGGGCGCCGGCGGTCGTCTGCATCTTCGTCTCGGCGTTCATCCGTCAGCTCCACCCAGGCCGGATTGCCCGGCCGCTCTATCCAGGCCGGGTTGCCCGGCCGCTCTCCCCAGGCCGGGTTGTCCGGCCGCGCTTCCGAGACCGGGTTGTCCGGCCGCACTCCCTAGATCCGGCCCCGTTCGCTCGCCCACCATGCGCACCATCGCCGCCCGCACGCCGAACGCGTCGGCGACCGGCCTGTCGAAGGGCACCCGATGTATCGCATCGCCCGCCGCCACGTCGAATCCGTCCGCGTCCACGCCGATCATCCTTGCCGGCTCGCCAGGCCCGATCCCGGCGAGCAGGGCCAGCGTGTCGGCATGGTCCGCGTTGCAATGGCCGAGGATGCGGTCGGCGGCCGCCGCGATCGCCTGGGCGGCCTCGGCGGACGGCACCAGCTCGTCGCGCGTCAGGCGGCCGGCGCGGGCGAACCCGGCCACGAAATGGCCGGCTTCGGGGATCACGCGCCATAACGTGAAATCGGGCAGGTCGGCGTAGAACGCGGCGTAGGGGTGGCGGTCCAGCCAATACCGGCGGGCCCAGGGCGCGGGCTCCTGGACCGCCCGCCCGGTCACCGTCAGCCGCGGCGCGGTCTGCGGGTTGGCCGACTGCGCCGCCCCGCTCACCAGCAGCGCGCAGCGCGGCTCGGCCCGCAGCTGCCGGGTATGCACCGACAGGCCAGACAGCAGCAGCAGCGCGTCGCCGTCGGGTGCCACAGCCGGCGTCACCAGCGCGGCGAAGGGTTGGCCGCCGGCCTGGGTCGCGAGCGTGCCGGCGCGCGCCGCCCGCCACAGGCAGCGCGCGTCGAAGGCGGTGTCGGCGTCGCCCAAGCATCCCTCCGGCGCGTCTCTCGCGCGTGTCTGGCGCGTCTCTGGCGCGTTCCCTCCGGCGCGACGATGCGCCACACTCCGGGCCATGAAGCACACCATCGCCCTGGTCGATGACGACCGCAACATCCTGACCAGCGTGTCGATGACCCTGGAGCAGGAAGGCTACGCGGTGCGCACCTACACCGACGGCGAGAGCGCGCTGCAGGCGATCAACGCCAAGCCGGTGGACCTGGCCGTGCTGGACGTCAAGATGCCGCGCATGGACGGCATGGAGCTGCTGCAGCGCCTGCGGCAGCGCACCCAGATGCCGGTGATCTTCCTGACCAGCAAGGACGAGGAGGTGGACGAGCTGATGGGCCTGCGGCTCGGCGCCGACGACTACATCACCAAGCCGTTCAGCCAGCGCCTGCTGATCGAACGCATCCGCGCCCTGCTCCGGCGCAACGAGAGCAGCCGCGCCGAGGGGTCCGGCACGCCCGCCGGCGGCATCCTGACCCGCGGCGACCTGGTGCTGGACGAGACCAGGCACCAGTGCATCTGGAAGGGGGTGGACATCCAGCTGACGGTGACCGAGTTCCTGCTGGTCAAGACGCTCGCCGCCCGCCCTGGCATGGTGAAAAGCCGCGACCAGCTGATCGACGCGGCCTATGGCGAGAACACCTATGTCGACGACCGCACCATCGACAGCCACATCAAGCGCGTACGCAAGAAGTTCCGCCAGACCGATCCGGAGTTCAACGCGTTCGAGACGCTGTACGGGATCGGGTATCGGTACAAGGGATAAGCTCGTTATCGACGAGCACCCCAGTCACATCGTCATTGCGAGGCCACTTGGCCGAAGCAATCCACGGCCGGCGGATAACGGGTGTGCAATGGGGGACGACAAGCAACCCGCAACCTGCATCATGGCAACGACCGTCACGGAACCCTGTACCTCGGCGTCACCTCCAACCTGCAACGCCGCATCCATCAACACCGGGAAGCGATGCTGCCGGGCTTCACCTCCCGTTACGGATGCCGCATGCTGGTCTGGTTCGAGCTTCACACCGACATGCTTGCCGCCATCGCGCGCGAAAAACAGATCAAGGGCGGGTCACGCGCACGAAAGATAGGGCTGATCGGATCTGCGAACCCGCACTGGCACGATCTTTACGAAAAACTCGTCTGACCCGCGGTGGATTGCTTCGGCCAGGCGGCCTCGCAATGACGATCTCGATGGGGCGGCTTCCTACGACACCGTCAGGAGACAGACGCAGTTGCCGTCTCCGGGCGGGACATGCGACGCCCCGTACTGCCGTCCGAGCCCGGCGCGTAGTAGCGCATCAGGTCGCGCACATGCTCGTCCATCGAAAAAATCCTGATCGGCCCGTCCCAGAAGCGGGCGAGCGAAACCTCGCCGGTGCTGAACGCGGCGATGCGACGCTGCAGGTCGTCGGCCGAGCCGCCCTGGAACACGAAGAGCGGGTTGCTGGCCACCTCCTGCGCGCCGCCGCGGTCGGAGGTCAGCACGGGGATGCCGCGCGACACCATCTCGATGGAGACCTGCGGCAGGTTGTCCTCCCAGATCGGCGGCACGATGCCGAGGTTGACGCCCTGCAGGACGGTGTCGAGCGTCTTGTGGGTAAAGCCGTCGAAATAGCGGAAGGCGGCAAAGCGCGGCGCGATGTCCGTCAGGCGCTTGTACGCGGCAGCGTCCTCCGACTTCTTCGCCGCGACCGTCAGGGTGACCTTTCCCGCGACCTCGTCGGGCAACGACGCCAGCGCGCGCAGCAGCAGGTAGAAACCCTTGTTGCGGCGCATGTAGCCGAGATAGGCGATGTGCAGCCCGTCGCCGATGCCGGTGATCCTGACGCATGTCTCGAACGCGGCGCGGTGGGCGGTGCCGATATACGAGACGGCGACGTTGTCCGGCTGCATGCCGCGCGCGAGCAGGACGTCGCGCGTGCGCTGCGACACCGCCAGCACGGTATCGAACACGGTGGCGCACAGCTCGATGTTGGCCAGGCGGTAGTTCCGGTACGGCGTGCCGTCGCCGTCATGCTTGGGGAAGGCGAAGACCGGGCCCTCGGTGTCGGTCCGGTTGAACGAGCTGCGCGGCCCGCCGGAAAAATCGTCCTCGAACTCGACCTCGGGTTCGACGGGCGCCGGCTGGCCGCGCAGACGGCGCATCACCGCCTTCTTCACCTTGACCACGCCTGGCGCGTTCTTGTTGAAGAAGCGCACCACCGGCCGGCGCCGCCGCGCGTCGCGCAGGATGGCCGTGCCCTCGCGCGGCGGGAAGCACTTGGTGCAGTTCAGCCCCTCTCGGTAATCCTCGCACACGGTGCGTTCCTGGAACCACAGATCGACCTGCGGGCAGACCGCGCTGTAGTTGTGCGCCGAATAGATGAAGCGGGCGGCGGGGAACGCCGCGCGCAGGCTGACGAAGAAAGAGCTTGTCAGGCCCTCGACGTTCTGGAAGTGAAACACGTCGATGTCGCCGTATTTCCGGCGCAGGACCGGCGCGATGCCGTCCAGCCCGCGGCTCTCGGTGTAGGTGCCGAAATCCTCCCACGCGTCGTAGGCCGGCGCGATCATCGGCGAGTTGATCACGACGGCCCGCTCGAAGCGGTCGCGCCAGGTGCGCAGCCGGGTGCTCCGCCTGGTGAAGGAATAGACGTCGCCCGAGCTGAGGGTGATCACCCGGTGGCCGGCCTGCCGCAGGCTGTGCGCCAGGTTGGTGCTGTACACGCCCACGCCGCCGCCGCCGTCCTCGGGCTGGAGGAAGTTGTAGATCAGTATGTTCATCGTTCCCCCTGACCGGCCGGCGACCCGGCAACGCACACCCGGACCGGATCGTCGCGCATCCTCATCCGGCCGGCCTCCGCGCGCGCCTCAGGCGGCCGACGATCTGCAGCCAGACATCGCCCGCGAACCGACGGACCACAAGCGCATAGACGCCGGCGCCGACCGAACCGATGATCACGACCCGCACCAGCGGCATGCCCGCCCAGGGCGGCGCGAGGGACACGGCGAGCCCGGCCCCGACCGCAAGCAACCCGTAGAGCATAGGCGCCAGATACATCCAGGCGACCTGGCCGATGCCGACGCCGACCCGGCGGTAGACGCCGTAGACGAAGACCGGCTGCGACAGCGCATAGAACAGGCAGACGGCCCAGGCGACACCGACCGCCTGGTCCAGCAGCGCACCGGCGATGACCAGAACGAAGAAGGCGGGCACCTGGAACACCACGTAGCGCAGGCCGACGACGAACTGGCCGCGCGCGGCCAGCAGCGTGCCGGCGACCCAGGACATCGCGTCCAGCGCCAGCCCGATGCTGAGGATCTGGATGACGGGGATGGAGGCCGCCCATTTCTGGCCGAAGAACGCGGTCAGGCCGGGTCTCACCACGGCCGCCTGGATCAGCGCCACCGGCATCACGCAGAACGACAGCAGCCTGGTCGCGTCGAAGGCCGCCCTGCCCTGCCGCTCCGGCTCGGCGCTCAGCTGGATCAGCGTCGGGTAGAGGATCCCCGCCAGGTTGCCCGCCAGCACCCAGAGCGGCTGCGCCGCCAGCCGGAAGCCGAAATAGTAGCGGCCGACGACGGACTGGCTGGCCAGCAGCCCGAGCACCATGTAGTCGCCCTGGCCGATCAGCGCCACCAGCGTCTTGCTGGCGAACGAGGCGGCGGTGTTGCGCACCAGGTATTTCCACCGCCTGCGCTGGGGATGCAGCCGCGGCCGGTCGGCGATCAGCCGCCAGTACACCGCCGCGCGCACCAGCGCGGTCAGCGGGGTGGGGATGACGAAGCTGTAGGCGCCGAACCCCGCCCAGGCGAGCCCGACCGTCATCAGCGCGGTCGCGACCAGTTCGAGCGAGCCGTACAGCGCCATCGTGCCGAATTGCAGCCGCGCCCGCATGATCAAGGCGGGCACGCTGCCCAGGGCGGCCATCGGCATGGACGCGGCCAGGATGGCCATCAGGCCGATCAGATGCGGCTGCCCGTAGATTGCGGCGGCCAGCGGGGCGAGCGCCAGGATGGCGGCGCCGCCGGCCGTGGCCAGGCCGAGATTGATCCAGAACGCCGCCCCGCTCCAAAGATGGAGCGTGCGCTTGCGCTGCAGGATCACGTCCTCCACGCCGATGCTGGTCAGGGTCGCGACGATGGTGGTCACGCCGTAGGTCAGCCCGATCAGCCCGAAATCGGCCGGCAGCAGCAGCGCCGCGAGCGCCAGCTGGCTGGCCAGGCTGCACACGCGCCCGACCGCGTTCTGCGCCAGCGCCATGAACAGGCCGCGCAGCGCACGCTGGCCGAGCGAGACCGCCAAGCCCGGCCGCCCCTGCCCTGCAACGCGCTGAGTGCTCTGCGTACTGACGACGATGACGGCCTCGCCCTCACATCCCTGCGCCGGCCCCCGGCGTATTGCAGTGCAGCATAGACTACTCGGACGCGACCGCTACCCCATGAAATCGTACTGCGTCACGCTGGCCGCCCGCATGCGACCGCGCCAACACCAGGTAGAAGGCAGGTACCACGAACAAGGTGAACAACGTGCCAACAGCCAGGCCGGATGCGATCACCAGCCCCATGGAGAACCGGGCCGCAGCGCCCGCGCCGCTGGCGAACACCAGCGGCGCCACGCCCAGGACCATGGCCGCGGTCGTCATCAGGATCGGCCGCAGGCGAAGCAGGGCCGCGTGCTCGATGGCCTCGCGCTTGGTGTAGCCCTCGGCCTGCCGTTCGTTGGCCACCTCCACGATCAGGATGCCGTGCTTGCTGATCAGCCCCATCAGCGTCACCAGCCCCACCTCGGAGTAGATGTTCAGGGTGGCGCCGTGCACGCCGGCATAGATGAACAGCAGCGCCCCGCCGAGCGACATCGGCACGCTGACCAGGATGATCAGCGGGTCGCGGAAGCTGCCGAACAGCGCCGCCAGCGACAGGTAGATCACCACCGCGGCGAACCCGAAGGTGGCGGCGAAGCCGGACGATTCCTGCAGGTACTGGCGCGTCGGCCCGCTGGCGTCGGTCGCGTAGTCGGGCGGCAGCACGCGGGCCGCGACCGCGTTCAGGGCCGCCACCACCTCGCCCTGGCTCACCCCCGGCATCGGCACGCCGGTGATGGTGGCCGCGTTCTGCTGCTGGAAGTGGCTGATGTTCTCCGGCACCGTCGCGGTTTCCATGTGCGCCACCGCCGAGAGCGGCACCGGGATGCCGTTGATGTTGGCCACCGTGAAGGATTTCAGCTGGTCGGGGTTCAGCCGCCAGGCGCGCGCAACCTCCGGGATCACCTTGTACGACCGGCCGGCCATGTCGAAATAGTTCACGTAGCCGCCGCTCAGCAGGGTGTTGAGCACGTTGCCGACCTGCGTCACGTCCAGCCCGAGCGCCGCTACCTTGTTGCGGTCGATCACCACGGTGGCTTGCGGCAGGTCGATCTTGAGGTCGCGGTCGATGTAGTCGAACAGCCCGGTCTTCTTGGCCTCGTCGAGGAAGCGCGACGAGACCGTGTCGAGCTCGCTGAACGGGCGGGTGGACTTGATCACGTAGCCCACCGGAAGGTCGCCGTAACTGCCGGGCAGCGGCGGCTCCAGGAAGGCCGCCAGGTTCTCCCCTGCGATGGACCCGAGCTTGCCCTCCAGGTCCTCCAGGATCTGGGTGGAGGACCGGGTGCGGTGGGCGAAGTCCTTCAGCCCGAAGCCGCCGCCGGACTGGCCCGGCTGGTCGAACTGGTACGACCGCTCCAGCTCGGGCAGGGTGCGTTCGATGTCGGTGATCTGCTTGTCGTAGATGCGCAGCTGGTCGATGCTGGCGGTGGGCGACACCGCGCCGCCCATCTGGATGAAGCCCGTATCCTCCTGCGGCGCCAGTTCCGAGGTGGACCCGGCATACAGGAAGTAGCTGCCCACGAAGACGAGCAGGCCGAACACGACCAGCACCGGCCGCCAGTCCAGCGCCAGGCCCAGCACCGGGCGGTAGGCACGCTGCATCGGCCCCAGCCTGGCGCGCCGGCCGGCCCCGGCCGGCGGGCGCAGCAGGAAGCGGCACATCATCGGCGACAGCGTCAGGGCGAGCACGGCGGAGACGGTGACGCTGCCGACCAGCGTCAGCGCGAACTCCCGGAACAGCGCGCCGGTCAGGCCGGAGCGCAGCGCGATCGGCACGTAGACCGCGATCAGCACCACGGTCATCGCAATGATCGGGCTGGCCAGGCTGCGCGCCGAGCGCAGGGCGGCGTCCAGCGCTGACGCGCCCTCGGCCATCTCGCGGCTGACGTTCTCGACCACGATGATGGCGTCGTCGACGACGAGCCCGGTCGCCAGCACCAGCGCCAGAAGCGTCAGCGTGTTGATCGAGAAGCCGAACAGATAGAGGATCGCGAACGTGCCGATCAGCGACAGCGGTATGGTGACGACCGGGATCAGCGAGGCGCGCGCCGAGCGCAGGAAGGCGAACACCACCAGGGCCACGATCGCCAGGCTCTCCAGCAGCGTCTTGACCACCTCGCTGATCGAGGCGCGCACCGTCGACGTGCCGTCATTGGCGACGTAGGCCCGCAAGCCCTGCGGCAGGTCCGCCTGCATCGCGTCGAAGCGCGCGCGCACCCGGCTGACGAGGTCGAGCACGTTGGCGTCCGGCACCGGCTCGATGTCGACCAGCACGGCCGGGCGGCCGTCGAACAGGAAGGCCTGCTGGTAGTTGTCCGATCCGAGCTCCACCTTCGCCACGTCGCCCAGCCGGATGATGGCGCCGTTGGTCTGCTTGACGACCAGCCGGCGAAACTCGTCGAGCGAGTGGACGCCGGTGGTGATCCCCAGCGGCACGGTGATCATCGCACCTGCGGTCTGCCCCGCGCCGGAGGTGAAGTTGTTGGCCGTCAGCGCGTTGGACACGTCGGCCGCGGTCAGCCCGTAGGCGGCGATCTTGTTCGGATCGAGCCAGGCGCGGACGGCGAAGTTCTGCGCCCCCCAGACCTGCGCCTTCTGCACGCCCTGGATGGATTGCAGCTGCGGCTGCACCACGCGCGTCAGGTAGTCGGTGATCTGTTCCACCGTCATGATGCCGCTGGTGTAGGCGAAGATCAGCGTGCCGCCGTTGCCGCCGGTGCGCAGGTCGATGCTGGGCGCCTGCGAGGCGGGGGGCAGCTGGTTGTGCACCGAGCTGATCTGCGTCTGGATCTCGGTCAGCACCCGGTCGGGGTCCTCGTTCAGGCGCAGATGGGCGGTGATCGTGCTGTCGCCCGTCATGCTGGTGCTGGTCAGGTAGTCGATGCCGTCGACCTGGGCGATCGCGTTCTCGATCGGCGTGGTGATGAAGCCCGCGACCGTGCTGGCGTCCGCGCCGTAATACGCGGTCTCGACCTGGATCAGCGCGTGCACGGTCCTGGGGAACTGCCGCAGCGGCAGGGATTGCTCCGTCCTCACCCCGATCAGCAGGATGAACACGCTGACCACGACCGCCAGCACCGGCCGCAGGATGAACATGTCGGTCAGGCGCATGGCGGCTACTCCTCCACCGGGTGCGGGTTCGGGTCGTTGGACGGCTGCACGGCGTTGTTCACCACCACGGCCGAGCCCTGGCGCAGCTTGATCTGCCCGGCGGTCACGACCTGCTCACCGTCGGCCAGGCCTGCGGTGACCGCAACCTGGTCGCCGCGCGCGGCCCCCGTCTGCACCATGACCTGGCGGACGTGGCCGCCCTCCACGACATAGACCAGGCTGCCATAGGGGTTGTAGACGATCGCCGCGTTGGGCACGGTCACGTAACGGTGCACCGCGCCCACGTTCAGCTGCACGGTCGCGAACATGCCCGGCAGCAGCGCATGGTCCTGGTTGGCCGTGGTCGCGCGCACCTGCGCCATCCGGCTCGCCGCATCGACCTTGGGGCTGATCGCGTCGATCCGGGCATCGAAGCCGCGGTCGGGGAAGGCATCCACCCGCAGCGTCGCCCGCTCGCCCACGCGCAGCTCGGCCAGCGATTGCTGCGGCACGTAGAAGTCGACGTAGAGCGGATCGAGCGCCTGCAGCGTGACCACCGTGGTGCCGGCCGGCAGGTACTGCCCCTGGTCCACCACGCGCAGCCCGAGCCGCCCGGCGAACGGGGCGCGCACGATCTTCTCGGCCATCTGGGCCTGCAGCTGGGCGATCTGCGCCTGGGCCGAGCGCAGGTGGCTGCTGTCGGCGTCGATGCTCGCCTGGCTGACCGCCTGGGCGCGGAACTGCTTCTGGTCGCGCGCCAGGTTGGCCTGGGCCAGGTCGGCCGCCGCCTGCAGGTCGGCAAGATGCGCCGCGTCGTCGTTCGGGCGCAGGCGCAGCAGCACCGTGCCGGCAGCCACGTCGCGGCCGGAGTCGAAGTTCACGCTGTCCACCACGCCGGACACCTCGGCGGCCAGATCCGCGCCGCGCACCGCGCGCATGGTGCCCACCGCCTGCAGCGTGTCCTGCCAGTCGGTCGCATGCGCGACCACCGTCGAGACGGTGGCCGGCGGTTCCTGCGCCAGCGCGGCACGGGCGAGGAGCAGGCCGGCCAGGGCGAGCCGGCATCCTTGAATCAGCCTCATGGCAGCAACGACCTCAGCAGGTTTTGAGGGGGCGGGGGCAGGTCCTGGCGGTTCCACCAGCCGCCGCCCAGGGCAGCGAACAGTGCGACGGTGTCGGTGTAGCGCGCGGCCTGGGCGCGTATCAGCCCCAGCACGGCGTTCTGATACTGCGTCTGGGCGGTCAGCACGCTGAGATAGGCGACGCCGCCGGCGCCGAACTGCAGCTGCGCCAAGCTCAGGCTGCGGGCCGCCGCCCGCTCGGCACGCTCGTTGGCGTCCAGGGCGCGGGCGTCGCCCTGCAGCGCGGTCAGCACGTCGGCCACGTTCTGGAACGCGTTGATCACCGTCGCCCTGTAGCTGGCCGCCGCAGACTGCGCCGCCGCAACCGCGGCGCGCTGCTGGTGCAGCAGCGTGCCGCCCTGGAACACCGGCGCCAGCGCCTGGGTGAGGACGGCGAAGATGCCGTTCCCGGGGGTGAAGAACTCGCCCAGCCTGGCGGGCGCCTGGCCCGCAAACGCGCTGAGGGTGAATTGCGGCAGCCGGTTGGCGATGGCGACGCCGATGTTGGCGCTCGCCTGGTGCAGCTGCGCCTCCGCCGCCCTGATGTCCGGCCGCTGGTCGACCAGCCTTGACGGCAGGCTGACCGGCAGGACCGCCGGCAGCGTCAGGTCGCGCAGCGCCAGCGCCGGCACGCTGCTCCTGGCCGGGGTGCGCCCGACATAGGCCGCCAGCTGATCGCGCGCCTGCACCAGCTGCACCTGCAGCGGCACCACCAGCGCCTGGGTGTTGGCCAGCTGGGATTCCTGGGTCGCCACGTCGGCGCCGGTGGCCCCGCCCAGCTGGAACTGGCTGCGCACGGTGCGCAGCAGCTGCTCCTCGGCGCCCACCAGCGCCTGCTCGGCGGAGATCTGGGCGGCCAGCGACGCCTCGGTCAGCGCCGTGGTGGCGACGTTGGCGGCCAGCATGTTGGCCGCACCCTCGAGGGTGAAGCGCTGCTGCTCGGCGCGCGCGCGGTCCGCCTCTATGCTGCGCCTGACCTGGCCCCAGACGTCGAAGGTGTAGGAGACGTTCACCTGCGCGTCGTAGACCGAGTAGGTGGTCGACGAGATCGGGCCGCCCGCCGACACGCCGGCCTCCGCCGGGCTCGCCTCCTGACGGTCGCGGCTGAACTGGGCGGAGACCGTCGGCAGCAGCGCCCCCTGCTGGGCCAGCGTCGTCTCCTGCGCCTGGCGCAGTGCCGCCGCCTGCGATTGCAGGGTCGGATTGCGCCGCAACGCCTCGGCCACCAGCGCCGTCAGCGCAGGCGAGCGGAACAGCGCCCACCACGCGCCGGGCACGTCAGCCCCGGGGATGAAACGCTGCGTGTGGTCCGGGACGGCGCCCTGTCCGGCCGCAGCCGTCGCGTCCGGCAGGGCATCCTCGGTGTAGCGGTCGACATCGGGGGCGGCGGGGCGGTGGAAGTCCGGTCCGACCGCACAGCCGGCGAGCGCGCCGCCGAGCAGGCACGCCGGCACGCGGCGCGCGGCCGGTCTGGTGGCAGCGTTCAAGGCGGTTCGGCTCCCTCCCGGCGGGCGGTGCGCGCTGATACCAGCACGGCACGCGGTCATCCAGGCTGTTTCGGTACGCATTCGATACGCCACGGCTGTTGCACCGGCCCTGTCGGGCCCGCTTGCCGACGATGCTGCAGGCGGCGTGCCATCCTGCGCATGGCCGCTAAGTGTCTGACCGGCAACGTGTCTTCTCCGCCGCGAAATCTCTGTTTGGCGGTGATGACCAAGACTTAGGGTGTGGCGCCACCTCCTGACGCGGCACGCCAGCTTGCCCCTGCTGCGCCGCCGTGGAACAGGGATTCGATGCCCCGCATCCTGACCTACCCGCAGCGCATGCGGCTCGACCGGGTGGCGGGCCAGGCGGCGCTGGCCGCCTGCCTGGCGCTGCCGCTGGCGCTGCTGCACGCGCGCGCGGCGGCCGAGATGCTGATCGCCTGCGTCGACCTGGCCTTCCTGGCCCATGTCTGGGTGGCGCGCGACCGTGCGTTCCTGCGCCGCCCCTTCGCCCGGGCGGCGGCGGCCTGGTGGCTGTGGCTGGTGCTGTGCTCTGCCCTGGGCAGCGGCGGGCTGCTGCTGGGCGTGCTTGCGGTCCGCCTGCCCCTGCTGGCCGCGGCCCTCGGCGACTGGCTGCTGACCGGCCCTGCCGGACGGGCGCGGCAGCGCTGGCTGTGGATCGTCCTTGCCGCCTCGGCCGCCTGGATCGTGGTGGAAAGCTGGCAGCAATACCTCCTCGGCGCCAATGTGTTCGGCCAGGCGCGCTGGGGCGACGGGGCGCTGACCGGGCCGTTCAACAAGCCGCGGGCCGGACCGGCGCTGATCCTGGTGTTCTTCCCGGTGCTGGTGCCGGCAACAGCGGCGTTGCTGGAGGGCAGCCTGTGGCGCCGGCTCGGCGGCCTGGCGCTGGCGGGCCTCGGGGTGCTCACGGTCGTGCTGATCGGGCAGCGCATGCCGTTCGTTCTGATGGGCCTGGGACTTGCCGTGACCAGCCTGCTGCTGCCGCGGCTGCGGCTGGCGGTGGCCGGTGCGGCCGTGCTGGGCGGCATCCTGCTCGCCGCACTGCCCGTACTGTCGCCGGCGACCCAGGGCAAGCTGGTCGTGCAGTTCGGCGATCAGCTGCGCCACTTCGCCGCCAGCGATTACGGCCTGATCTTCGTGCGCGCGCTGACGCTGGCGCAGCTCCATCCCTGGATGGGGCTGGGGTTCGACGCGTTCAGGCGCGGCTGCGGCATCATCTGGGCGATGCACGGCATCGACTGGCTGGGCGTGCCCACCGTGCAGCTCAACGGCGGCCTGCGCGCCTGCAACATCCACCCGCACAACTACTACCTCGAAGCCCTCGACGATGCCGGGCTGCCAGGGCTGGTGCTGTTCGCGGCGATGGCCGGCGCCGTGCTGGCGCGGCTCGGGCGGGGGCTGTTCGGCCAGACCGAGGCGCCGGACGCGTTGCGCATCGGCCTGTTCGTGGGCGCGCTGGTCGCTTTCTGGCCGGCCGCCTCCACCTCGGCCTTCACGTCCATGCCGAATGGCGGCTGGGTGTTCCTGCTGGCCGGCTTCGGCTTTGCGGCCGGGAACGACCGCGCCGATGCGCCGTTTCCCCACCCTGGGCGCAGGCAGGGGTGGCCATGACGGACGAAGTGACGACCGACCACGCATTCATCCGTGCCTGGGCGGAAGCGCGGGACGGCCGGCCGGGCCTGCTGGAAGGCCGTATCTCCAGCAGCGGCGCCAGGCTGCTGCGCTTCGACTTCGGCACGCCGGAAGCAGGGCTGACCGAGATCGCCTGGGACGAGTTCTTCGACATCTTCGACGCCGACGGGCTGGCGCTGGAATACCGCGACACGCCAGGCATGGTCAGCCGCTTCTACCGGCTGGTGGCGCGGCCCCAGAGCGTGGTCGGTTCAGGTGGACTCACCTGAACGACCATGCCCGTCCAATGCAGATGCGCTCCGGTGCCGTTCACTCCACAGGCTCCAGCTCGTTGTTTTGCGAGCATCTTCACCCGATCACACGACTCCGTCTGATCGGGATCTGCTCTTGTTTTGCGAGCATCTTCACCCGATCAGACGAAGCCGTCTGACCGGGATCTGCTCTTGTTTTGCGAGCATCTTCACCCGATCAGACGAGTCCGTCTGACCGGGATCTGCTCTTGTGTGCGAGCATCTTCACCCGACCAGAAGAGTCCGTCTGACCGGGATCTGCTCTAAGGCGAGGATTTTCGTGATGCATCTGAACTCTCCGCCGCAGCGCGCTCCGGTCACCTACGTTCCGGTCTCCATGCAGAAGCAGCTTGCCGCCAATCGGCGCGCAATCGCCGGCAAGCCTTACGAGCGGTTCTTCCTGCCGGAGATCGAGGTTCCGGCCGAAGGGGCCAGATTGCTGCGCGCCGGACCGATGCCGAGGGAGCAGACGCTCACGCCGAGCATTGCCGATCTTGGCCGTCTGATCGATCACGCGCCGGACTTCCCGGACCATGGCTACGCGCTGCTGGACGGACCCACGGCCTACGCGCAGAGCCGTGTCGTCATGCCGGACGTCACCACAGGCATGTTCGAGTGGTGGTTCACCTGGCACCCGATCGAGAAGGAGCGGTACATGCTGTGGTTTCCGCAAGCCCACGTCGACAACTCGGTCGTCGACCCGGCACGGCTGGCGGACACGTCTCTGAGTTATGCCGAGCGCCTCTACGACAATCCGAACGCGATCGATGAGTTCATCGGGCCCAGTTCGCTCAAGATCGTCATCCATTTCGCGCCGCCGGCCTCGCTCGGTCTCGATGAGGATGCGCTGCGGCGGGCGGGCCTGACGACGAGCGCGAGCGGCACGATCCGCGTGGCCGATGCACCCGACACGACCTTCATGGTCATGCTGCATCTCGCGCGCGACACGCGGGCGGGCATGGAGCTTTTCAGCCGTTACTGGATCGGTGCCCATCCCGAGTTCGTCCGATTTCCCGGAGGACGGGACGCCCCGGCGCTCCTGTCCAGGCTGGGCATGGATACCGACGGCATCGAACGGCTGGCCTACGAGATGGCCGTGCACGACATGACCGAGTTCGCCCAGCTCGGGCGCATCCTGCCCGATGTGTTCGCCACCTTCGGGCCGACCTGACGTTCTCCCCTCACCGCAACGCAGATGAGGCTCGCGCTCCCGCGAGCAAACAGAGGAACCGCCTTGATGCGCATCGCACTCGAAGAACACTTCGTCGTCGACGAGCCCGACCACGTCGATCGCTGGCTGACCCTGATCCCGACTGTGCCCAAGGACATCACCGCGAAGATCAGGCGCCCGCTCTGCGATCTTGGCGAGGCGCGGCTTGCGGCGATGGCGGAGGCCGAGATCGACTTTGCGGTCCTGTCGAATGTCGGCACAGTCCAGGGCGCCCTCGATGCCACGACCGCGATGACACTCGCCCGGCAGGCCAACGACCGCCTTGCCGAAGCCGTGCAGGCGCATCCCGACCATTTCGCCGGCTTCGCCACGGTGCCGCTGCAGGATCCGCAGGCGGGCGCTGCCGAGCTGGAGCGCGCGGTGAGCCAGCTCGGGATGAAGGGGGCCATGATCTTCGGTCAGACCGACGGCCTCTACCTCGACGATGATCGCTTCTCCCCGCTTTGGGAGCGCGCGCAAGCGCTCGACGTGCCGATCTACCTCCACGCGGCCGACGCTGCCGAGATGCCTGCGACCTACGCGGGACGCCCCGAACTGGACTATGCGACCTGGAGCTGGACGGCCGAGACGGCGGCGCACACGCTGCGCATCATCTTCGGCGGCGTCTTCGACCGCTTCCCGAAAGCGAAGCTGCTGCTCGGGCACATGGGCGAGACACTTCCCTACCTTCTCTGGCGCCTCGACAAGCGCGCGCAAGCCTTCACGGAGGGCGCCGCGATCAAGCCGTCGGAAATCTTCCGCCGCAACATCGCCATCACCACGGCGGGAACCTTCTCGGATGAACCGCTCGACTGCGCGCTGAACGCACTCGGCGAGGACGCCGTCATGTTTTCGGTCGACCACCCGTTCGAGGACATGAAGGAGGCAAGCGCGTGGCTGGACGCTGCCCCGATCTCTGACGCGGTGCGCGAGAAGATCTCCTCGGGAAATGCCAAGCGTATCCTGAAGCTTTGAGGTTGCCCGCGTCACCTACAGCTGGGGACCCCCACTGTGTTTCCGCATCCCTTACCGCTGCGTGACGGCGCAGACGAACGTGCTGCGGCCTGACTGCACGATGCGGCCGATGCCGGTGCATCTGGGCCGGCCCGGGCAGCGCTCGCAGGGCTGCCCGAAGCGGCCATAGACCTTCCAGGCATGCTGGAAGTAGCCGAGCTCCCCGCTGGGCTGGACGTAGTCGCGCAACGACGATCCGCCGGCGGCGATCGCCTCGGTCAGGGTGGCGCGGATGGCCGGCACCAGGCGGGCCGCGCGGGCGCCGGCCACGCTGGCCGCCATGCGGCGCGGCGAGATACGGGCGCGGAACAGCGCCTCGCAGACGTAGATGTTGCCCAGTCCCGCGACCACGCGCTGGTCGAGCAGCGCCGCCTTGATCGGCGTGCGCCGCCCCTGCAGGGCGCGGGACAGGCAGGCGGCGTCGAAGCCCGGCTCCAGCGGCTCGGGACCGAGCCCCGCCAGCAGCCGGTGCGACTGCTCGGCCTGCGTCGGCACCAGGTCCAGGCTGCCGAAGCGGCGCGGGTCAACCAGGGCCACGCGCCAGCCATCGTCGGTCAGCAGCACCAGATGCTCGTGCAGCACGCCCGGCGGGTCGGCCGTCCCCGCCCTGGCGATGGTCATCCTGCCCGACATCCCCAGATGCAGCAGCATGGACGTGCCGCCCTCCAGCCGGACCAGGATGTATTTGCCGCGCCGGGCGAGGCTGCCGACACGCGCGCCGGTCAGGGCGGCCGCGAACCCGTCCGGCACCGCCCAGCGCAGGTCGCCGCGGCGCAGCGTCGCGCTGACCACCACCCGGCCCAGCAGCCTGGCGCTGAGGCCGCGCATCACGGTTTCGACTTCTGGGAGTTCCGGCATGGCGCAGTCTCGGGCAGTATGGCGGTCGTGACAAACCAGCAGCCCAGCCACCCGCCGCAGGACGCGGCGAGCGATCGACCCCTGCACGACCCCGCGGCAGAGCGGACCGATTTCGGCTACCGGCAGGTGCCGGCCGGGCAGAAGAAGCCGATGGTGCGCGCGGTGTTCGACAGCGTGGCGCCGAAATACGACCTGATGAACGACGTGATGTCGCTCGGCATCCACAGGGTCTGGAAGCGCATCTTCGCGACCCGCCTGCGGCCCTCGCCGTCCAAGACCCTGCTCGACCTCGCATCGGGCACCGGCGACATCGCCGGCGCCTGGGCGTCGATGGGCGGCGGGCCGGTCCTGCTGACCGACATCAACGCCGCCATGCTGGGCGTGGGCCGCGACCGCGCGATCCGGCGCGGCCTGATCGCGGGCTTCGCCTACGTGGTGGCCGATGCCGAGCAGCTGCCCCTGCCCGCGTCCTGCGTGGACACCGTCAGCATCGCGTTCGGCCTGCGCAACTGCACCGACAAGCGCGCCGTGCTGCGGGAGGCCCGGCGCGTGCTGAGGCCCGGCGGGCGGTTCTTCTGCCTGGAGTTCTCCCGGCTGCAGGTGGCCGTGCTGGACGGCGCCTATGACCGCTGGTCGTTCGACGTGCTGCCCAGGCTCGGCAGGCTGATCGCCGGGGACAGCGAGAGCTACCGCTACCTGGCCGAAAGCATACGCATGTTCCCCGACCAGGAGACGCTGGCGTCGATGATGGCCGAGGCGGGGCTGGACCAGGTGCGGTTCGAAAACCTGTCCGGCGGGATCGCGGCCATCCACTCAGCCTGGCGCCTCTGACCGTCTGGCCGGAGAATGCTGCTATGCCGGCCAGACACGTGAAGGAACAAAGGCATTAAGCGGATCCTCCTGATCGTGTCGGGCGGGATCGCCGCCTATAAGGCGCTGGAGCTGGTGCGGCTGCTGCAGCGCGCGGGGTACGGCGTGACGGCGATCCTGACGGAGTCGGGCGCGCGGTTCGTCACCGCGATGTCGCTGCAGGCGCTGACCGGTGCGGCGGTCCACACCGACCTGTGGTCGCTGACCGAGGAGAGCGAGATGGGCCATATCCAGCTCAGCCGCTCGGCCGACCTCGTCGTCGTCGCACCCGCCTCTGCCGACATCCTGGCGCGCGCGGCCGCTGGGCTCGCCCCAGACCTGGCCTGCACGGTGCTGCTGGCGACCGACAAGCCGGTGCTGGCGGCACCCGCGATGAACGTGCGGATGTGGCGGCATCCGGCGACCCAGGCCAACGTCGCCGCACTCGCCGCCAGGGGCGTGCGCTTCGTGGGGCCCGACGAGGGCGAGATGGCCTGCCACGAATTCGGGCCGGGCCGGCTCGCCGAACCGGCCGCCATCCTGGCCGCGATCGAGCAGCATTTCGCGGCCGGCGCGCTGCTGGCGGGCCGGCACGTCCTGGTCACGGCCGGACCGACCCACGAGCCGGTCGACGCGGTGCGGGTGATCGCCAACCGCAGCAGCGGGCGCCAGGGCTTCGCCATCGCGCAGGCCGCGGCGGGCTTGGGCGCGCGCGTCACCCTGGTCAGCGGCCCGGTGGCGCTGGCCGATCCGCCCGGCGTCACCGTGCGCCGGGTTGAGACGGCGGCCGAGATGCTGCGGGCGTGCGAGCAGGCGCTGCCGGCCGACGCCGCGGTGTTCGCAGCCGCGGTCGCGGACTGGCGCGTGGCGGAACCCTCGGCCGCCAAGCTGAAGAAAGCCGCGGGCCCGCCGGTGCTGGATCTGGTGCCGACCGTGGACATCCTGGCGACCCTTGCGCGCGGCCCGCGCCGCCCGGTCCTGATAGTCGGGTTTGCCGCCGAGACCGGCGACCTGCTGGCCCGTGCGCGCGCCAAGCGCGAGCGCAAGGGCTGCGACTGGATCGTGGCCAACGACGTGGGCGCAGGGACGGGGGTGATGGGCGGCGAGCGCAACACCGTCCACCTGATCGACGCCGCCGGAGAGGAGCACTGGCCCGACCTGCCCAAGGGCGAGGTCGCCAGTCGCCTAGTGAAACGGATTGCCGAAAGTCTCAGGAAAGGCCACGCTACGGCTTAACGACTGAAACGTCCGCGGACCCGCCATCGAACACCTTGCCGCCTTGCCATGAGACAGGCTGGAAGCGTCCGCGCGAGGCTGCTGCGGCTTGCGCTGCTTCTGGTCCTGCCGGGCCTGGCGATCTCTGGCTTCCTCACCTGGCGCATCTTCGTCACCGCGCGGCAGGGCGCCGACACCGCCCTGCTGGCCACCGCGCGCGGGCTGGACCAGCTGGTCGACCGCGAGTTCGTCCAGGCGGAGGTTCTGCTGCGCACGCTGGCCGCGACCGACGACCTGCGGCTCGGCCGGATCGAGGCGTTCGACCGCCTGGCGCGCGCGACGGCCATGCACAACTCGTCCATCGTGCTGATCGACGCCGCAGGACGACCGCTGGTCGATACCGCGCGCGCGGCCGGCCCGGCCGCGTCGGCCCTGCCGGAAGCCAGCCTGGCGCAGCCGTCGCTTGCGCAGCCGTCTCTGGGGCAGGCGACGATCTCGGCCATGGGCGCGCCCGACGCGACCGGCGTGCCGGCGGCCCGCGTGGTGCTGCCGGTCTACGCAGCCGGGCGCCACGCCTACGACCTGGCGCTGGTGATGCCGGCGGCCGAGATGCAGTCGCTGCTGCTGCGCGACCCGCTGCCCGCCGGCTGGACGGCGAGCATCACCGACACCGCCGACACGACGGTTGCCAGCACGCGGGAGCTGCAGCGCTACGTGGGGTCCTGGGCGGGGCAGGGGCTGCCCGGCGAGCTGTCGCGCGGGGCAGAGGCGGTGCGCGAGGGCAGGTCGTCGGACGGCACGCCGGTCGTGGTCGCGTTCAGCCGGTCGGTCCTGTCCGGCTGGACGGTGGCCGTCGCCTCGCCCCGCCTGCTGATTGCGGCGGCCGGGCGGCGATCCACCGTGGAGCTGGTCTGGCTGGAGGCGGTGGCGATCGCCATCGGCCTGGTCGGCGCGCTCTACGTGGCGCGCGGCATCGCCAGGCCCATCGAGGCGATGGCCAGGGCGGCCCAGAGCCTGGGCGAAGGCGGCGGCTGGACGGCCATCCCGCAGGGGCTGTCGGAGGCCGACGCGGTGGCGCGCGCGATGTTCGAGGCGTTCCAGTTCCTGATGGAGCGGCGCGAGGCGCTGGGCGCGCTGAACGTGTCGCTCGCGACAAGGGTGGAGGCCCGCACCAGCGAGCTGGCGCGCGCCAACGCGGCGCTGGAGGAGCAGCGGCGCCAGCTGGGCGACATCCTCAACAACATGCAGGTGGGCGTCGTGGTGCACCATGCCGACGGCCGGCTGCGCTTCATCAACCGGGAGGCGCGGCGGCTGCTGCGCCTGCCGATGCAGGGCAGGATCGAGCTGACCGACTGGCCGGTGCTGCACCGCGGCGCCTCGGTGCTGACGGCCGAGGAGGATCCGTCGGCCAGGGCCCGCGCCGGCCAGCCGGTCCAGCGCGAGCTGTTGACCCTGCACCCGCAGAGCGGCGAGGACCAGGACCGGCCGACGGTCGAGCTGGAGGTGAACGCCAGTCCGCTGCGCGACCAGGACGGGCCGGTGAAGCTGGCGGTGACCACGCTGCAGGACGTGACCGCCCGGCTGGAGGCCGAGGAGGCGCGACGCCGCTCGCAGCGCCTCGAGGCGGTGGGCCAGCTGACCGGCGGTGTCGCGCACGAGTTCAACAACCTGCTGATGGCGGTCTCCGGCTGCCTCGAACTGCTGACCCCCTATGTCGACACCGCGTTCGGCCATGGCAGCAGGGCCAGGTCGCTGCTGGCCAACGCGTTGCGGGCGACCGGGCGCGGCGCCGGGCTGACCGGGCAGCTGCTGGCCTTTGCCCGCCGGCAGCATCTGTCGGTGGAGCCGGTCGACCTGAACCAGCTGGTGGGCGGCATGAGCCAGCTGATGGAGGGCACGCTCGGGCGGCTGGTGGAGGTGGAGATCCTGGCCGACGAGGAGGTCTGGCCCGCCCTGGCAGACGCGGCACAGCTCGAGCTCGCGCTGCTGAACCTGGCCATCAACGCGCGCGACGCCATGCCGGGCGGCGGCCGGCTGATCATCCGCACCGCCAACGCGCGCACCGGTGCGGCGATGCGCGCGGAGGATCCGCCCGCGGGGGAATACGCCGTGCTGCACGTGTCCGACACCGGGCACGGCATGTCGCCGCACGTGCTGGCGAGGGTGTTCGAGCCGTTCTACACCACCAAGGAGGTGGGGCGCGGCTCCGGCCTCGGCCTGCCGCACGTGCTGGGCGTGGCCCAGCAGCTGGGCGGCGGCGTGCGCATCGCCAGCCAGCCGGGCCAGGGCACCACGGTCAGCCTGTACCTGCCCAGGGTGCGCACCGGCAAGCCGGTCGCACGGCCGCCGCTGCAGCCGCAGACCGCCAAGCAGGCGCTGTCCGGCGCACGGCTGCTGCTGGTGGACGACGACCTCGACGTGCGCGAGATCGCCCGCTCCATGCTCGAGGAGCTGGGCGCGGAGGTGATCGAGGCGGACAGCGCCGCCGGTGCGCTGCTGCTGCTGCGCACCGGCCGCGTCGACCTGGTGCTGGCGGACCTGACGATGCCGCATATGAGCGGGATCGAGCTGGCCGCCGAGGTGGTGGCGATGTTCCCCAGCATGCCGGTGGTCCTGATGACCGGCTACGGGCCGGCGGCGATGGACGATGCCGGACCCCATGTCAGGGCGACGCTGCGCAAGCCGTTCCGGGCCGAGGTGCTGGCCAGGACACTTGCGGCGGAGCTGGGATTGGCCGAGGCGTAGGGGTGATCAGGGCGTGCGCGCCCCCCCTGCCCGTCCGGAGGCCGCCATCGAGATCGTCATCCTGGATCCCCGCCTGCACGACTGGGGGCTGCCGCGCTACCACTCGGCGCAGGCCGCGGCCATCGACCTGCACGCCTGCCTGGACGCGCCGCTGCGCCTGCAGGCGCAGGCGCCCGCGACCCTGATCCCGGCGGGCTTCGCCGTGCACATGTCGGACGCCCGGATGACGGCGCTGATCGTGCCGCGATCCGGGCAGGGCCACAGGAAAGGGCTGGTGCTGGGCAATCTGGTGGGCGTGATCGACGCGGACTACACCGGGCCGATCATGGTCAGCGCCTGGAACCGCAGCGAGGCCGGCAGCCCGCCGGTGGTGATCGAGCCGGGCGAGCGCGTCGCGCAGATGGTGTTCGTGCCGATCCTGCGTCCGGCGTTCGAGCTGGTGGAGCGGTTCTCGGCAAGCTCGGAGCGGGGCGAGGGCGGCTTTGGCTCGACCGGCTGAGATGGCGCCGGCGGCCGGCGCCTGGAAGGGCGCGCTGCTGCTGGCGGGGCTGGCCGGCGCGGGCCTGGCAGTTCGCGGCGCCGGGGCGGGGCTGCTGTCGGGCGCGCCGCCCACTGCCCAGGGTGCCGCGACCCTGCTCTGCGCCGGCGCCGCGCTGTCGGCCGTCGGCGTGCCGCGCCAGGCGGTGGCCTTTGCCGGCGGCTACGCGTTCGGGGCCTGGCCCGGCGGCGCGCTGGCCCTGGCGGCGCAACTGCTCGGCTGCGCGCTCGATTTCTGGTGGGCAAGGCTGGCGGCGCGCGACCGGGCCGCGGCACTGCGCGGCAGGCTGGCGCGGCTCGACCGGGCGCTGTCGGCCCGCCCGTTCGTGTCGACGCTGACCCTGCGGCTGCTGCCGGTGGGCAACAACCTGGTGCTCAACCTGCTGGCGGGGGCGTCCGGGCTGCGCGCCGGCCCGTTCCTGGCCGCCAGCGCGCTGGGCTACGTGCCGCAGACCGCGGTGTTCGCCCTGGCCGGCAGCGGCGTGCACGTGAACCGCTCCGTGCAGCTCGCCCTGGGGGGCGTCCTGTTCGCGGCCTCCTTGGGGCTGGGCTGGTTCCTGCTGCGGTCGAGCCGCGCCGGGGCCGCGGCGGCAGGGCCCGGAGAAACCGGGCGCCCTTGACCGACCTCCTGCCGCAGGCCGCCGACATCCGTGCCGGGTTCGGAACGCTGATCGCCGCGACCGCCATGGTGTGGGCGGGACGGCAGCTGGTGGGGCGGCGCGCCGCGCCGGAAATCTGCGTCCTGGCCGGGTGGGGCGCGCTCTGCCTGGTGCTGACCGCGTGGGCGGTGGCGCTGCCCTTCACCCTCTACACCCCCATGGCGGCCTGCTTCCTGTTCGCGCTCGCGGGCTGCCGGCACCAGGGCCAGGTGGAGGGCGGGCTGTGGCGGCTGGCGCTGCTCGCCGTGCCGTTCTGGCTGGTCATGCTGCCGGCAGAACCGAGCCAGGTCGACACCTGGCTCAACCTGCTGCCCAACCAGGCCTTCCTGGTGGACCACGCGGTGCTGCCGCGCGATGGCGGGCCGCCGCACCACTCCCTGCTGCCCGGCGCGCCCTACAACACGCAGTTCGCGGCGTTCGCGGCCTGCCTGGTCACCGGCGGCCTGGCGGGCAACGCGCTCGGCCTGTTCGGCATCGTGCTGCTCGGCGCGGCCGCGCTGAAGCTGGCCCGCGCCGCCGCCGGGCGCGACGGAGCGGACGACCCGCTGCCGCTGCCGTGGTGGGCCTGTGCCGCCGGCCTGCTTCTGGCGGCACCGCTGAACCCTGGCTTCGTGCCCCGCATCTTCCTGGCGGGCTACGGCGAGGCGCCGCTTGCGGTCGCCCTGATGTTTGCGGTGGCACTCTCGGCCGACCTGCTGGCCGCAGCGCGCCGCGGCAGTTCGGTCCGGGCCAGCGTCAGCGCGCTCGCCCTTGTGCTGGCCGCACTGGTCAACACCAAGCAATCCTCCCCCGGCCTGATGCTGCCGCTCGGCGCCTGCCTGCTGGGCCTGGGGCTCGCCTGTCCAGGTGTCGCGCGGCGGCGGTGGTGCGCGCTGGTCGGCGCCGGCTTCGCGCCGTCCGCCCTTCTCTACGCGGCCTGGCGCTGGTTCGTGCGGCGGCATTTCGTGGCGGGCGAGCTGGAGATGCTGCCCAGGGCGGAGTGGCATCTGGGCGCCCTGCCGCAGATCATCGCGGCGATGCTGCAGGCCGTGGGCAGGCAGCCGCTGCTGTTCCTGCTGCTCGGCGCAGTCCCGCTGCTGGCGCTGCACCAGGCGCGCCACCGCCCCTGGCAGCGCGGCACGGTGGTCCTGGCGCTGGTCGGCTTGCTGGTGCTGCTGTTCCCGGCGTTCCTGGTGTTCACCTACGTCGCGCATTTTCCGCTCAGCTGGGCGGTGCGCGCGCATTCCTTCGCGCGCTACATGTCGCAGCTCTCGCTCGCCGCCATCCTGGCCCTGGTGCCGGTGGCGCGCCCGCACGCCGCCGCCTGGCTCGCCCGCCGCCCGATCCGGTTCAAGCGGCGGCTGGCCGCCTTGGCGGTGGCCGGGGTGGTGCTGCTGCCCGTCGCGGCGATGCGCGTGCTGCGGTTCGACCTGGCGCCGCCGCAACCGCTGCTGCGCTCCTTTGCGCGCCGCGCCGGACCCTATCTGGCGGCCGGGCAGACCGTGGCGCTGATCGTTCCGGGCGACGTGGACGATGCGGTGGCGAGCATGCTGCGCGGGGTGCTGCTGTTCACGCCGCCACGTCAGAAGGGGCTGAGCTTCCGGACCGAGCTCACCGCCGACGACGCCGCCCTGGACGACGCGGCCGCGGCAGGGGCCACCCGCGCGTTGGTGACGTGCTCCGGCGCAGGGTTGGGGAGATTGCCGCCTGGCACGGCCGGTCTGCTGTCACGCGACGGCGGGCATTGGCACCCTGTCGCCGTGTGGCTGTACGACAGGCCGCTCACAAAAATCCACTTCTCGGCGATGATGCCGCACGCGCCGTTCTGCGGCAGCGACGCGCCGCCCACCCTGTAGCCTACGACTCGTAGGCGATCAGCGCTTCGGTCGGCACGTCCAGTCTTGCCCGCCCGCCCAGGAACGCCAGTTCGATCAGCACCGCCGCGGCAGGAACCTCCGCCCCGACGCTGCGCAGCAGCGCGATGCCGGCCGCCATGGTGCCGCCGGTGGCGAGCAGGTCGTCGACCACCACCACGCGCCGGCCGCGGGCGACGGCGCCCTGCTGGATCTCGACGCGGTCGGTGCCGTATTCCAGCGCGTAGTCCAGGCCGATTGTGGCGCCCGGCAGCTTGCCGGGCTTGCGGATCATCACGAAGCCGCAGCCGAGCTTCAGCGCCAGCGGGGCGGCCAGCAGGAAGCCGCGCGACTCGATGCCGGCGAGCAGGTCCGGCCGGTACGGCCCGACCCGGCTGGCAAGCCGGCCCATCGCCACCTGCCACGCGTCGGGATGCGCCAGCAGGGTGGAGATGTCGTAGAACAGGATGCCCGGCTTGGGAAAATCCGGGATCGAACGGATGTGGTCCTTGAGGTCCATGGTCGGCAGGTGCTCGCGATGTGGCGGGCTGGGAGGCCGCAGGCTGTATGGCGCACGGGCGCGGCCTTGCCCACCTCCCGGCCCGGTGATTCCACCCGGTCGGGAAATGCTCTACCACCGCCGCCATGTCGCGCACGCCCGTCGCAACCCTGGCCATCTGCGTCTTCGTCCTGTGCTGGATCGCCGGCGCCGCCGTGCTGGCGGACGCGGTGCGGCCGCTGCACTGGGCGATCCAGGCGGTGTACTACCCGCTGGCCGGCTTCGTCTGGGTGTTCCCGGTGCGCTGGCTGATGCTGTGGGGCGCCCATAAGCGATAGGGGCGGGTGCCGCATACCGGCGCTGACCGGGCTGCGCGGCGCGGCCGCCCTGTGGGTCGCGGCCTATCACCTGCTGCTGCCGGGCCGGCTGATCGGCGGCTGGCCCGCCGGCATCGTCGGCCGCGGCTACCTGGCGGTCGATGTGTTCTTCGTGCTCAGCGGCTTCGTCATGGCGCTGAGCTACGGGGCGCTGTTCGAGGGGTTCTCCTTACGTGCCTTGGCGGGCTTCATGCGCCGGCGCGCAGCCCGCCTCTACCCGCTCTACGGCGTCGTCCTGGGCGCACGGCTGGCCTATACCGGCTGGCGCTACGGCCGGTTCGACCTGCCGCGCCCCTGGATCGCCGCACCTTTGCCGCATCCTTGGACGGACATCCCGGCCAACCTGCTGCTGGTGCAGTCCTGGGGCTTGGCGCCGAGCTCGATCGGGCCCGCATGGTCGATCAGCACGGAATGGGCGGCGTACTGGGCGTTCCCCCTCCTGGCCGCCTGCATGCTACATCGCGGGGCGCGCGCCGCCGCGGCCGGCGGGGCGGCTGCGGTGGCGCTGCTGCTGGCGACCGCGGCGCTGCTGCATGCCGAGCACCAGCAAAGGGTGCTGGACGCCTGGAACGGGCAGACCGCGGGGCCGCTGATGCGCTGCCTGGCGGGGTTCACCCTCGGCCTGGGGGTGAGGCGGCTGTCGACGTCGCCCGCGATGCGGCGCCTGTCCGGCCGCCCGGCCGCGGCATGGACGGTGCTGCTGCTGCTGGCGGGCGCACTGGCCCTCGGGGCGTCCGACCTTGCCGTGTACGCGCTGTTCCCGCCCCTGGTGCTGTGCCTGGCCTGCGGCACGCGGGGGCCGTGCCGCCTGTTCGCCCTGGCCCCGGCGGTCTGGCTGGGCGAGGTGTCCTACTCGCTCTACCTGCTGCACATCTTCCTGCTGCACCCGCTGGACCTGGCGCGGGCCGCCGCCCGCCTGGTCCTGCCGCCCGCTTCGGCCGACCTGCTGGCGGCGGGCCTCGTCCTGGCGGTCCTGCTGGCGGCGTCGGACGCGAGCTACCGCCTGATCGAGCGCCCTTGCAGGCGCGCACTGGCTGGGCGTTACGCCCCCTGAGCCAGCGCCCGGCGCACTTCCGCCTCGTGCACCGCCTCGTCCGCGCGGGCCTGGCCGGGGCTCCAACGGCCCTTCATGGAGAAGATGAACGCCACGAACACCAGCGCGCCCGCCGCGCAGGCCAGGAACCACGCCTGCCATTGCCCAGGGGCTGCGGCCGCCGCCTGCACCACCGCGCGCATGCGGGCGACGAGATCGGGCGGGATGGCCGCGTGCGCCGCGCTCAGCCGGTTGAACGCCTCCACCGTCGGCGGCGCTTCGACCAGAGTGGTCACCGTGTCGACCACGTGCGGCAGCACCAGGAACGACACGGTGACCACCAGGCGCAGCAGCCAGCCCCACACGGCCAGCCCGGTCGCGGTCAGCGCCGGGTTGTGCGCCTCCACCGTCTCCGTGAAGCTCGCCATCCAGGTGGCGTAGGCGCCGCCCATCAGCACGGAGATCGCCGCCCCGACGCAGGCCATCGCGGCGTAGTCGGGCGCAGCACCCCTGGTGGCGGGCGCCTGGCCCATGAACCAGGCGATCAGCACGGCCGCGCCGAGGCCGCCCGCCAGCATGAACGGCTTGCGCACGCGCAGCGCGTCCGACCACAGGCCGGCCGCGATCAGCGCCACCGCGTTGGCGCCCCAGCTCCAGTTCAGCAGGCTGTTGGCCCTTGCCGGCGTAAAATGGTACACCGTGACCAGGTAGATCACCCCGAACGCGACGGTGGTGTAATACACTAGCAGCAGCAGCGAGACGCCGAGTGCCGAGCCCAGCACGTCCGGCCGCAGCATCTGCGCCCAAGGGTTGCGCGTGTCGACCGCCACGCCGGCCTGCGCCCGCCGCTCGTTCAGCAGCCGGTCCTGCTCGCTGACCATCACCTGGTCGCGCAAGCCCGCCCGCAGCTCGCGCAGGCCGAAGAAGGCGAGCAGCCAGACCGCCACGCAGAACACGCCGCAGTAGAAAAACTGCGTGCGCCACTCGGGATGCGTGGGCAGGGTGGCGCTGTTCACCGCACTGGTCAGCAGGCTGCCCAGCACGGGGCCCACCGTCCAGAACCCCATCGCCGTCGCCCGCCCCACCTGCGGCGAGAAATCGCGGATCAGCGCAGGGGTCGCGACCAGGATGATGCCCTCGACGAAGCCCGTCACGATCCCCAGAGCGGCATAGGCCAGCCGGCTGTGCACCGCGGGCACCGCGAGGCCGGTCAGCAGCGCCACCACCAGCAGGCCGTACACCACAAGGTTGGCCCGCCCGAACCGGTCCGACAGGCCAGCCAGGAGCGAGGCGAAGGCGCCGAGCAGGTTGGCCAGCGCCAGCAGGCCGACGAGGTAGCCGAACGACATGTGCAGCTCGCGCATCACCAGCGGCGTGACTCCGCCGCCGACATAGAGGGCGTAGTAGAGCGCCACGGTGATCAGCACGACCAGGCCGAGCTGCAGGCGGCGCTGGGCGGGGGCCGGATAGTGCTCCAGCTCGCGGTTCCAAAGTTTCACGTGGATGCGTCCCTTTTTTGCCCGGCATAAAGCAGTTTCCGGCCGGGTGAAATCACCCGATCGGAAGGAATGCCCGAGAATTGGAGCAGGGCAGCGGCATCGCGCGACGGACGCGGCGGGTCTTTAAGGCGGCGCTACGCGGTCAGCGCAGTGACCTCCATCGTGGCCAGCGGCGTGGGCTGGCCGGTCCTGGACGCGGTGACCGTGCGCAGGATGGACCGGTCCACGCCCAGCGCGCTCCTGCTGGCCAGGTCGGCGCCGACGGCCGCACCTGCCGTGCTCTCCTCGACGAACAGCCGTCCGCCGACCAGCACCAGCAAGGCGGGGTTCTGCGAGGCGCGGCGCGCCTGCGCGATGGTCTGCGTCAGCCGCGCCACCCGCTCCTCGCGCCGGAACGCGACGCTGAGCGACAGGTCCAGCACGTCCACCCAGGCCGACGACAGCAGGTCCTGCAGCGCCCTGTCGTCGGCGGGGTACTCGCAGCGCGGCGACCAGCCGGCGTCTCGAAGCACGGTCCCGTCCATCGCGGCGCCCAGCCGGTGCAGCTCGCCCGGTTCGGGCGCGATCAGCACCACGGGGTGGCGCGCGGCGGCAAGCCGCACGGGGCCCGCCGCGAGCAGACGCACCGCGTTCTGCAGCCGGCACAAGCCGAGCGTCACGTCGAACTCGCTGCACAGATCCTCGGTCCACAGATCGCCGAGCGATCGCGCCGCCGGCTCCAGCAGCGCCGCGTACAGCATGGCCTGGCTCCGGCCCGGCGCGCGCATCTCCTCGATCAGCTCGCGTGCGGCACACTCGTCGGTGGCGATCAGCAGCTCGGCCAGCTCGGCCGCGCGCCGGTTCGCCGCCGGGCCAGGATGCACGCCGCCCGCCAGCTGCGGGACCACCTTGGCCAAAATCACGCTCTTGAGCACCGCGGCGGCCGCACTCTGCAGCGGCATGTGGCTGATCGCGTCGGCCACCGAGTTCGCCTCGGCCTCGACGGCCGACAGCGGCAGCAATCTCGCCAGCAGCACGGGCGCCGCCTCGGGGCGCTTGCGCAGGCCTTCCACGATCTCCTCGGGCGGGGCGATCACCTCGCGCCGCCACGAGGCGCTGGCCGGCACCTGGGCGGCCAGCTTCATCGTCCAGCCGTCGAAAGTGCGCGAGCGCACCGCCTGGTTGTCGAGGATCTCGATGTCCTGGTGGCGCCGGTCGGCGCGGATCGAGTCCATCACCCGGTCCACGCTGCCTGGCGGCCCCTCCAGCCACTGGAAGAACCGTTCGTTGTCGTAGAGCATCAGCCCGGTGACCGACTCGCGCGCGTTGCGCGCCTGGGCCACGCGGGTCAGCTCGTGCAACTCCGGCGGCGACAGGGCTTTGACCGCCTTGCTGCGATAGACGATGGTCGACAGCGCCGGCTGCGTGTGCAGCGACGTGAACGGGTTCAGCATGCCGGCTGACCCTCGTGACTGGCGTTCCTCATTGGCCGCTCCCGATCCGTTATCGGCCGGTGAGGCATCTTGGCTGATGCCTTGGCCGCAGTCTTGTTCCGGCAAGTCGTGCCGGACGGCGCCTTATCGGCGCATCTTGAACAACTCGGCAGGGCGGTCAAGGAAGTTCGCAACCAAACCGTAAACCAGGTGTGGACAACCTGGCCGAGCAATCGCCGCCCGGGCTCGCCGTCACGCAGGCGTATCGTCGTGAAGCGGCGCGGCGCGGCGCGCGTTTCCCGTCTTAACGCCCCTCGAATGTTCATGCTCCTTGGGGCCAGCTTCGGAGAACCGCCTTGGACGCCAACGACCCGCTATCCCGCCGCCAGGTCTTCAACACCGCGGGGCTGGGACTCGCCGCAGCCGCCATCGGCTCGGCGGCCGTCGCTGGCACGGCGCAGGCGACGGCACCTGCCGAACCGGCACTGTCGGACCCCCGGAGCAAGTATCCGCGGCCGCCGTTCCAGAAGCAGTCGCAGCCCTGGCCGGGACTTGCGAGCCGGATGGAGCCGCGGCCCGACCACGGCGAGACCAGCTATCGCGGCTCCGGGCGCCTGGCCGGCCGGCGCGCGCTGATCACCGGCGGCGATTCCGGCATGGGGCGTGCCGCGGCCATCGCGTTCGCCCGCGAAGGCGCCGACGTCGCCATCAACTACCTGCCCGCCGAGGAGCCCGACGCGCAGGAGGTGATCGCCCTGATCCGCGCCGAGCGCCGCCGCGGCCTGGCCATCCCCGGCGACCTGCGCGACGAGGCGTTCTGCCGGCACCTGGTGGACGAGGCGGTGCGCGGCATGGGCGGGCTGGACATCGTGGTCAGCAACGCCGCCCGCCAGCAGGCTCGGCCGTCGATCCTGGACGTGACCAGCGAGGATTTCGACGCCACGATGAAGACCAACATCTACGCGCCGTTCTGGATCATCAAGGCGGCGCTGCCGCA
>CALMVI010000076.1 GCA_937873095.1 uncultured Acetobacteraceae bacterium
GCCCCCCCCCAAACCCCCGCGGGGGGGGGGCCCCCCGGCCCCCCAAAAAAAAAAAACCCCTGGCAACAAACCCCCGGGCGTTGGGGGGGGGGGGGGCCCCCCCCCCGCTTTCACGGCCTCAGAGCCCCTGGCCTTTCTCAGCACAGACAGTAATTGCGAAGCATTCGCAGCCTGTTGCCTGCAGCTTGACAGTCTTTCTTCGCAGGCTAAGTCGGTTCCGATGAAGAGTTTCACCACGCTGACCGAACGCGAAGTGCTGGCACTGGCGATCAGCTCCGAGGAGGAAGATGGCCGCACCTACGCCGACTTCGCCGAGCGGTTGCGCGCGGACTATCCGGACAGCGCGCGTATCTTCCTCGACATGTCGGTCGAGGAGAACGAGCATCGCCGCAGCCTGATCGACCTCTACGTCGAAAAGTTCGGCGACCACATCCCGCTGATTCGCCGCCAGGACGTGCGCGGTTTCTCGCCCGCCAAGCCGGTCTGGCATCTTCCCAGCCTCAACATCGAGACGGTGCGCCGGGCTGCGCGCGAGATGGAGTTGCAGGCCAGCCGCTTCTACCGCGCAGCGGCGGCCCGCAGCACCGACGCCGCTGTCCGCAAGCTGCTGGGCGATCTGGCGGCCGCTGAGGACAGCCACGAGCACCAGGCCGGCATCCTGCAGGAGCAGCATCTGGCCGAGGGCCGCGCCGAGGCGGAAAACGACGGCGCGCGCCGCCGCTTCGTGCTGCAGGTGGTGCAGCCTGGCCTGGTCGGCCTGATGGACGGCTCGGTGTCCACCCTGGCCCCCGTCTTCGCGGCCGCCTTCGCCACGCACCAGAGTTCCAACGCGTTCCTGGTGGGCCTGGCGGCCAGCATCGGCGCAGGCATCTCGATGGGCTTTGCCGAGGCGCTCAGCGACGACGGCAAGATTTCCGGCCGGGGCGCACCGCTGCTGCGCGGCCTGATCTGCGGCGCAATGACCACGCTCGGCGGCATCGGCCACACGCTGCCCTACCTCATCGGCGATTTCTGGCGCGCCACCTATCTGGCTGGCGGCGTGGTCTTGGTGGAATTGGCGGCAATCTCGTGGATCCGCTGGCGCTACATGGAAAGCAATTTCGCCAGCGCCGCGCTGCAGGTCATGTTCGGCGGGGCGCTGGTGCTGGCCTGCGGCATCCTGATCGGCAGCAGCTGAGGCGAAGCCGGTCGGGCTGCTGCCTACTCCAGCGGCGGCTCCCACAGCTCGATCGGATTGCCTTCGGGATCGACGATGCGGGCGAAGCGGCCTGTTTCGGGGCTGTCCCAGGCCGCGTCGGTCTTGATCGCGATGCCGGCCTGCCGCAGCGTCGACAGCGTGTCGTCCAGGTTGTCGACGCGGAAGTTGATCATCCACTGCTTGTCGGACCAATGATCCGTGGTTTCGGCAAACGGCATGAATACCGTGGGCCCCGCCGCCTGCTGCCACGGCTCGTAGCCTTCCATGGTGACCCCGAGATGCTGCTTGTACCACTGCAGCAGCGCTTTTGGGTCCGCCGAACGGAAGAAGACGCCGCCAATGCCGGTTACCGCCATGGATCTCCCCGATCACGGCGCAGCTTAGCGGCCGGACGGGTTGACGCAACAGCCATTGGGGGTCTGTTTCGTCGTCGGCTCGGCGCTCAACGCCGGCTTTCTGGGTGGCGAGCCCGGTTCAACTACGGTGAGGAGAACATGCTGATCCCGCAGGACAAGCGTCGGCGGCGCGACGCGTTGCGTGCCGCCGCGGCCGCACACGGCGTCGATCTCGTCGCGGCCGCGCTGCAGTTCAGCCTCGCCCCCGAAATCGTCGCAGCCCTGGTTCGTCAGCACCGCCATCCCCGGCCACATCCTGGCCGACCACGCCGCACTCAGGGCGAAGATCCCGGGCGTGTTCTGGGAAGAACTGCGGTCAAGTGGCATCCTCCATGCCGAGGCGACTATACCCTGTTGAGCGCCACCAGCCCGGTCGGCGTCGAACGGAAGCGGAGGCAGTATGATGGATGCAGGCACTCAGGCTGGTCCCGCCGCCGCAAAACCCCTTACTCGGGTGGAGCGGAGCTCCGATCTGGAGCTCGTTGTCATCCGGGATGTCGCGGCCCCCGCCCGCATCGTGTTCGAGGCCTGGACCAGGCCGGACCTGTTCACGCGATGGTGGACGCCCAAATCTTTCGGCATCTCCATCATCTCCTACGAGGCCGACATCCGCACAGGCGGCGCCTACCGCCTGGTGCTGGGCCATCCCTCCTCGGAGCAGCCGATGGCGTTCTTCGGCCGCTACGTCGAGGTGACGCCACCCTCCCGCCTGGTCTGGACCAACGACGAGTCCGGTGACGCAGGGCCTGTCACGGCTGTGGGCTTCGAGGAGGCAGGCGGCGCAACACGGATCGCGGTGCACGAGCGCTACCCTTCGAAAGAAGCGCTCGACGACGCGATGGCCTCGGGAAGCACCAGCTGCTGGAGCGAGCAGTTCGAGCAGTTGGACGACCTGCTCGCCGTCCTGGACGGCAACGCTGCAAGCGGCGTCACCTAGGAGCGGATCGCGTTCAGGTGGGATCACCTGAACGCGCGACTCTGCTCGCCGAAGCACCTGATGCGACCCGGTTTATGGTCCAGGGCCGCAAGGTGCGGCACCCGACACAGGGAGGTCCACGGCCGCCTGGCGTTGCCTGAACGAGCGGGGCCCCGAGCGCGTTCACGATTACCCGGGCGATGGGGCGTGGGCCTGGACGCGGCGCTCGAGCGGGCCAGCCGGATGCAGCCCTTCGAGATAGGTGACGGCCTCGGCCTCGCTGATCACGTCGGCGTATTTCGCATCCATGTCGAACAGGTTCGCCTCGTGCGGCGCGGCGTGCCTGTCGCCGCAGCCCTCCCGCACGACGGTGGTGATGAAGCCGTGCGACATCGAATCGACACAGGTGGCGCGCACGCAGCCGCTCGTGGTCAGCCCGGTCAGGATGACGCTGTCGACCCGAAGGGCGGTGAGCGTGGACGCCAGCGACGTGCCGAAAAACGCGCTCGGGTACTGCTTGGAGATCACCAGCTCGCCCTCCTGCGGCACCAGCCCGTCCGGCCAGGCTCCGGTGCCGGCGCCGGCCACGAAGTGGCGCAGCGGCGTCGCCTTCTCGAAGAACCGTCCGCCGTCCAGCCCGCCTGCCTGATAGACGACGCGGGTCAGCACCACCGGCACCTGCGCCCGCCGTGCCGCCTGGCGCACCCGAAGTGCTGCGGCCAGCGCGCTCTCCACCCCGGCGTAGAGGTCGCAGCGCGGATCAAAATAGGCCTCGACGAAGTCGACCAGCAGCAGGGCGGGGCGCTGCCCGAAGCCCGCTCGTCCGCCATAGGCCCGTCTGTAGTTGTCCCGCAGCGACTCGTCAGGCGCCTGCATCGCTATCCCCTGATCTGGCCGGGCAGCGCCAGGTGGTGCTGCGTGCTTGCCTGGAACGCCGCCCCGGCCTGCAGGCACAGCATATCCTGGAACGGCCGCGCCACCAGCTGGATTGCGACCGGCAAGCCCGACCGGCCGAACCCTGCCGGCAGCATCAGCGCGGGAAACCCGGTGACGTCGAAGATCATCGTGTTGCGCGGCGTCACCTCGTACATCGGCGCCCATGCTCCATCCACCTCGACGACCGCGTCCGGCAGCAGCGGTGCTTCCGCCCCCGCCCCCGGCATCAGCACCACGTCGACCCCGGCCATCGCGTCCAGCATCGCCTGCTGCACCGCCGGGCGGCGCCGCAGGGCGCGCAAATAGTCGACGGCGGCCACCTGCCGGCCAAGGGCGATGCGATCCCGCGTTCCACGGTCGAACAGCTCCATCCTGTGCAGGCGATGCTCCTGGCAGGCGGCCAGTTCGGCGTAGAGTATGGACCAGCCTTCCACGCTGGCTTCGCCGGGATCGGGCAGCGACACCGGTACCAGGCGCGCGCCTGCATCCTCCAGCACGCGCTGCGCCCGGCGGCACGCGTCCAGCACCGCGGCGTCGCAGCGTTCGACGAACCACCCGTCCGCCACGCCGACGCGCAGGCCCGCAGCCCCGTCCGACGCCGGGAGGAGCGCTCCGGGCCCGGCCAGCACGGGCAGCACGCGCGCGACGTCGGCGCAGGACCGCGCCATCGGCCCCACATGGTCCAGCGTCCAGGACAGGGTCGCGACCCCGGTGCGCGGCACCAGTTCGCGCGTGGGTTTGAGGCCGGTGACGCCGCAACATGCCGAGGGGATGCGTATGGAGCCGCCAGTATCGGTGCCGAGCGCCAGCGGCACGATCCGGGCGGCCAATGCGGCGCCCGACCCGGTGGACGACCCGCCTGCCCAGCGCGTACGGTCCCACGGGTTCGGGACTGTGCCGTAGCGGGCGTTGTCCGGTGCGCCGCAGGCGTACTCGCTGCTGGCGAGCATCAGCAGTGGGATGGCGCCGGCGTCCCGCAGCCGCGTCACGCAGCCTGCGTCCTCGGTCGCGTGCCGGTCGCCGGTGTGCAGCGAGCCGCAGGTGACGCGGGCGCCGGCAACGTCGATCACGTCCTTCACCCCGAACGGCACGCCTTCCAGCGCGCGCGCCGTGCCAGCCCGGTAGCGTCGCGCGCTCTCCTCCGCCGAGGCTTCGGCGCCCGGGATGGTGCACAGCACCGCCTCGGGCGCCGGGCCGTCGTCGCCGGCGCGGCGCAGCAACGCCAAGATGACGCCCTGCGGGTTGGCGGCGCCGTGTTCGTAGGCCGCGAGCAGGTCGGCCACGCCCATGCCGCACTCGGCGTGCAGCGCCGGAGCGGTCATCAGGCGTGCGCGGCGAGCGACCGCCTGCACGCCATCAGCGGCTGGATGCGCGCGCCGAACGCATCCATGCCAGCCAGGAAATCGTCGAACACCAGCATGATCCCTTTCGTTCCGGCAACGCTCGCCGCTTCGTCCAGCATGGCGGCGACACTGCCGTAGGACCCCACCAGGGTTCCCATGTTGAAGTTCAGCGCCCCTTCCGGAAGGTTGATCCTGCGCGCCGTGGAGTTTTCGTCCGCGGTCGTGTCGGCAGCACCCTGGTCGGCCATCCAGGCCAGCGCTGTCGCGTCCGTGCCGTCCTTGTAGTGCTGCCACTTCGCCTGCGCCGCCGCGTCCGTCTCGTCTGCGATGATCATGAACAGCACGTAGCTGCCGACATCGCGGCCGGTGAGGGAGGCTGCCTCGATCAGCTTGGCGTTGCTGGCGGCATACGCGGCGGGCGTGTTGACGCCCACGCCGAGGATGAAATTGTAATCGGCATGCTCGGCCGCAAAGCGCATGCCGCGCGGGCTTTGCCCCGCCGCCACGATGCTGACGGGCGACGCCGGCCTGGGACTGAGGCGGCAATCCTGCATGGTGAAGTAATCGCCCTTGAAGTCGGAAACCCCGTCATCCCAAAGCTCGCGCAGGATGCGCACGTATTCCGAGCTGTAATCGTACCGCCGTGCGAAATGCGCCTCGCCCGGCCACAGCCCCATCTGCTCGTACTCGGCCTTCTGCCAGCCGGAGACGATGTTGACGCCGAATCGCCCGTGCGAGATGTCGTCGATGGTGGCAGCCATCCTGGCCACCAGAGCCGGCGGCAGCGTCAGCAGCGCCACCGACGCGTAGAGCCTGATCCTCTGCGTTACCGCGGCCAGGCCCGCCATCAGCGTGAAGGATTCCAGGTTGTGGTCCCAGAACTCCGATACGCCGCCGAAACCGCGCAACTTGATCATCGAAAGCGCGAACTCGAAGCCGTACTGCTCGGCTTTCTGCACCACCGCACGGTTCAGCGCGAAGCTGGGCTTGTATTGCGGCGAGGTGGTGGAGATCAGCCAGCCGTTGTTGCCGATCGGAATGAAGACGCCCAGGTCCATTGGTCAACTCCTTCAAGCAAGGCCGGAGGCGTCGTGCGATTGCACGCTGGCGCAAGACGCCTCCGGGCTCCGCTGGGGCCAGTGGGCCCCGGGGCCCCGTCATAGATGCAGGGTCAGTTCTGCGCCGATCAGGCGGGCCGGCCCTTGGGAGGCGAACGAGCCGCCGAACTCGGGGGCGGGAATGACTTCTGCCAGGTATCGCTTGTTGAAGAGGTTTTGGATGAAGCCGACCAGCTCGAATTTCGGGCCCGCGATGCCGGCGCGCAGGTTGGTCTGCGAGAACGCCTGCCGTTCCGCGCCGCCGTAATAGCCTGGCGCGCCGAAGATCGTCGGCTCGTATTGCCGCTGGACCGTGTGGAACCAGGTGGGACCTACGAAATTGGTGTCCCACCGCCCGATCAGGGTGAACCGGTCGGTGATCTTCTGGTGCGCGGCAAATCCGATATTGCCGGTGTAGGCCGGCGTGTAGGGCGATTTGTTGCCGACCGTGTCGGGCCTGGACAGGTTCTTGAGGATCTCGCTGCCCGTCACGTCGATGCCGGCGATCACGTCCAGCCAGTCCAGCGCGCGCGCCTGCATCGCCGCCTCTCCTCCCTGCAAATCGACCCTGTCGATGTTCGAGTCGACGCGCAGCAGGCCCTGGCCGCTGGAAAAGAACTCGTTGAACTGCATGCCGTGCACCTGCGTGTAGTACGCGGCAAGCTGGTAGGAGATGCGCCGCTGCAGCAGGCTGCCCTTCGCGCCGAGCTCGAAGGCGTCCGAGGTCTCCTTGTCGTAGGTGTTGCCGACGCGGACGTTGCTGCCCGTCTCGGCCGCGATGTTGGCGACCGTGGCCTGGGTTCCTGCCGGGTTGAAGCCGCCGGACTTGAAGCCGATGCCGAAGGTTGCATACAGGCTCAGCGTCGGCACCGGCGTCCAGGTCAGGCTGACCCTCGGCTCGGGCGCCTGGAAGGTTTTCGAGGCCGACGGTATGCCGCCCGGATCGGCGATCAACCCGGGGTTCAGCGGAAAGAATTCGCCCTTGGCCGCCCCGCCGGTGACGACGTTGATGAAATCCTGCCGGTCGCCGGGCGGAACCAGGCTCTGGTCGTCGCGGACTTCGACGTCGTAGCGGAACGCGGCCGACCCCACCAGCTCAGGCGTTATGCTGTATTCCGATGAGGCGAAGCCTGCGAACACGTTGGTGGTGAACTCGTCATCGAACAGCTGCGCGGTCGGGCTGCGGCTCGTGATCGGGTTGTCGAGGTTCTGCGAGATCGGAGCGCCTGTGTCGTCGCCCACCGAGACGCCGACATGCCGGTCGATGTGCAGGTAGTAGAACCCGCCCGACCAGCGAAGACGCTGGTCGGTGTTCGATGACACCCGGATTTCGGTGCTGACATCCGCCTCGTTGCGCACCTGGTACTGATAGCCGTCGCAGGTCGAAGCCGTGTAGGGGCCGAGGAAGCCGAAGGCCGGGTTCTGCGGCGCAGGGTAGCGCAAGCCGCCCGCCAGCGCCGCGGCCTGGCTGGCCTGGCAGACGTTGCGTCCGGTCACGTTGTTGGCGTTGTCGAAAAACCCGAACGTCGCCAGCGTGCCGTCGGACAGCAGGTTGTTCGTGATGTTGGAGTACAGCACGTAGGCCTGCAGCTTGCCCCAGCCGAGGTCGTGATCCGCCTTCAGCGAGAACTCGGCCGAGCCCTGGTGATTCTCCGGCTGGATGTTGTTGACGTACTCGAACTGGTGCGCGTTGACGTTCTCGTTCACCGTCGGCCCGAACACCGGGGTAAAGGCCGGCAGCTCGAACACCGCGTTGTAGTCGATCGAGGCCGCGCTGACGCGGCCGACGCGCGCCTTGAAGTCGAGCTTCCAGTCGTCGGTCGGCGTGTAGACGAGGCGGCCGTCGATGTCGGCCGCCGTGTCGTTGTCGACCGACTTGTTGTGCAGGAACACGTTGGTGTCGTAGCCGTGGAAGTCGCGATAGTCGACGGAGACGCGGCCGAAGAGCTGGTCCTTCACGATCGGGCCGGCAAGCGTCGACAGGTTGTAGAAATAGCCGTATTGCCCGACCCCCGTCTTGATCGACGCGTCTGTGTCGTTGGAGGGCGGAACGGTGGTGACCACGACTGCGCCCGCCTCGGCGTTGCGCCCATACAGGGCGCCCTGCGGCCCTTTCAGCACCTCGATCTGGGACAGGTCGGCAAACTCCCTGTTGAACGCCGCCGGGTTGGGGATCAGCACGCCGTCCAGAACGAACGCGAAGGCGGACTCCGCGTCCCGGGCGCTGTTTATGCCGCGTATGTTGACCTGGCTGTCGCCGATTTCGGCCGTGTTGGCGACGATGCTGACGCCGGGCGTCAGCGCGACGAAGTCGGTGGCGCGTTTGACGCCAACCTGCTGCAGGGTCGCCTTACTCAGCACGGTCACCGACACTGGCGCCTTCTGCAACGTCTGCGACCGTCTCAGGCCGGTCACGATGACCTCCTCGGATTTGCCCGGCGTTGGTGGGACTTGCGCCCAGGCGGCGCTGCACGCCAGCAGCGCCGAGGATGACAGGATCGTGTAGGTGAGCGAGCGCATTGCAGTCTCCGTCCAGTGTTGCAGCCGCCTCGTGTCATCCCTGCCCAGCTTGCCGGCGCGGTCCTCGCCGGTCGCGTTATATGATCCTTCGTTCGGCCAGCACGCGGCGCTGCTCCTCGCCCAGCCCGAGCAGATTGCCGAACACGCGGGCATTGTCGGCGCCCAGCGCCGGTGCCGCGTGCCGCACGCAGCCTGGCGTGTCGGACAGGCGCGGCACCACGTTCTGCATGGCAAGCTCGCCGTATTCGTGGTGCATCACGCGCACGATCGCCTGGCGCGCCAGCACGTGCCGGTCGGCCATGATGTCCGGCGCGCGATAGATGCGCCCCGCAGGCACGCCTGCCGTCTCGAGCACGGTCTCGAGCGCGTCCGCCGGCAGCGTCGCGGTCCAGGCCGCAACGATGCCGTCGAGTTCCGCCTGCCGCTCGCCCCGCGCCACGTGGGTGGCAAAACGCGCATCCTCGGCCAGACCGGGCGGTTGCATCACCGCCGACAGGCGCCGGAACACCGCGTCCTGGTTGGCCGCGATCAGGATCGTCTGGCCGTCTGCCGTAGGATACACGTTCGACGGCGCGATGCCGGGAAGGACGGCGCCGGTGCGTTCGCGCACGTAGCCGGCCTGCTGGTACTCGGTGATCAGGCTTTCCATCATCGCCAGCACCGCCTCGTAGATCGCGCTGTCGACGACCTGGCCGCGCTTGGTGCGATGCCGGGCGTGCAGCGCCATCATCGCGCCCAGCGCCGCGTAGGTGGCGGCCAAGGTGTCGCCGATGGAGATGCCGACGCGGCTCGGCGGCGCGTCCGGCGTGCCCACCACGTGGCGCAGGCCGCCCATCGCCTCGCCGATCGCGCCGAACCCCGCGCGGCCGGCATAGGGGCCGGTCTGTCCGAACCCGCTGACCCGAACCATGATCAGTTGCGGGTGTTCGGCCGCCAGCGCGCCGTAGCCCATGCCCCATTTTTCCATCGTGCCGGGCCGGAAGTTCTCGATCACGATGTCAGCCTTGGCGATCAATTGCCGTGCCAGGGCCTGGCCCTCGGGCACACGCAGATCGATGGTCACCGAACTCTTGTTGCGGCCGACGATGGGAAACCAGAGCGCGCGTCCGCCGGCGCGCTCGCGTCCCCATTCGCGCAGCGGGTCGCCCGATCCTGGCGGCTCCACCTTGATCACCTCGGAGCCGAAATCGGCAAGCAACTGGCCGCAGAACGGGCCGGCCAGCAGCTGGCCCAGCTCGATGACCCGTATGCCCTCGAGCGGGCCGGATCTCTGTTCGGTCGGCGTGTCGTTCTCAGACATTAATGGACTGTATGCAAACCGTAGCGGACTCTGCAACAAGCAATTAGGTTTCCATCGACGCCAACCAGACTTCAACTGGCATCGCGTGCCAAGACGCAGGATTGTATGCAACTGACAGTGGTGCAGCAGGTCGAGGTGGTCGAAGTCTCGCCCAGGGACGGCCTGCAGAACGAGCCGGTCCTGCTGCCGGCCGCCGACAAGGTGGCGCTGGTGGACCGCGCGCTCTCGGCCGGGCTGCGGCGGATCGAGGTCGCAAGCTTCGTCAACCCGCAGCGCGTCCCGCAGATGGCGGATGCCGAAGCCGTGCTGTCCGCCCTGGCCGGCCGCCCCGGCCTGCGCCGCATCGGCCTGGTGCTGAACCGGCGCGGCCTGGACCGCGCGCTGCGCGCCGGCGTGGACGAGGTCAACGTCGTCGTCGTCGCCTCCGACACGTTCAGCCGGCGCAACCAGGGCGTGGGCATCGAGGGCGCGCTCGCCAACTGGGCCGAGATCGCGGGGGCTGCCCGGGCCGCGAAGGTGCCGGCGAGCGCGGTGCTCGCGGCGGCGTTCGGCTGCCCGTTCGAAGGCGAGGTGCCGCCCGCGCATGTCCGCACGCTGGTGGCCCGCATCGCCGAGCACGCGCCATCGGAGATCGCCCTGGCCGACACGATCGGCGTCGCCTCCCCGGCCGACGTGGTCGAGCGGTTTGGCGCGGCCGCTTCCGCCGCTCCCGGCATCCCCCTCCGCGCGCATTTCCACAACACCCGCAACACCGGCCTGGCCAACGCCTACGCCGCCATCCAGTGCGGCGTGCGCAGCCTGGATGCGAGCATAGGCGGCGTCGGCGGCTGCCCCTTCGCCCCGAACGCGACGGGCAACATTCCCACCGAGGACCTGTGCTACATGCTGCGCCGGATGGGAGAGGTGCCGCATGTCGACCTACAGCAACTCATCGAGGCTGCCGCATGGCTGCAGGGCCGGCTGGGGCGCCCAGTCCCCGCCATGCTGGGCCGGGCCGGACTGTTCCCGCCGGTAGGCTGACATGGACGGGCACCGGCGCGGCCGCCTGCGCGACGGGGTGGAGGCCGCCTACCAGACCATACGCGCCGGCATACTCGATGGCCGTTACGCGGCCGGGCAGAGGCTGACAGGAGACACCCTGGCGCAGGAAGCGGGCGTCAGCCGCACGCCGATCCGCGAAGCCCTGCGCCGCCTGCAGGCGGAAGGCCTGGTGCGCATGGTCCCCAACCAGGGCGCCACGGTGGCTGGCTGGCATGCGTCCGACGTCGCGCAGGTGTTCGGGCTTCGCGCGGTGCTGGAGAGCCATGCCGCGGAACTCGCGACGCCGTCGCTGACCGAGGCGCAGATCGACCGCATCGCCGAACTTGCCGAGCTGACCTACAAGCTTGCCCACGACCGGCCGGCAGGGTTCCGCCTGGCGCTGGCACAGGCCAACAGCGAGCTCCATCTGACCATCGTCGCCGGCGCCGCAAACGAGCGCCTGGCCAGCATGATCGCGAGCGTGGTCGACATGCCGCTGGTGTTGCGCACCCTGGACATCTACACGCAGGACGACCTGTTGCGCAGCGCCGGACACCACCGCGAACTCGTGCTGGCGTTCCGCGCGCGTGATCCGCTCTGGGCCGGCGCGGTCATGAGGAGTCACCTGCTGGCAGCCCGCCGTGCCATCCTGGAAATGCTCCCCTAGACCACCTTGTTTCGGCGAGCAGCTTCACGTGTTCAGGTGATCCCACCTGAACACGATCTGCTCTAGGCGCGTTGCTGTCGAATTTGCTCCGACGCGGCCGCTACAGCCCTGGGTTGAGTGAGTCCTGAGGCGGAGCAAGCGTCTTTTTTGTTGTCTCGTATCAGACATCCCTCTAGATTCGTCGCGTGCGTATCGTATCGGAGGGAGCATGAGGACCATTCTCGTGGCCGTCGCTGCAGCCGTCACGCTCGTGGGCGCTGCCCGTGCGGCGCCGGGTGCGATCACTTACGCCGTCATCGGAGACAGCGATCCAGCGGGCAAGGTACCGGCCCTAAATGGCGTGCCCGGCGCCGGTGTTTCGAACGTCGACGTCCCGATCCCGCTGAACACGCTGGCCGCAGGGAAGACGTAAGCGGTCACGGTCGGCACCCAGAACGACAGCTTCGCAGGAAGCTGCACCGTCGCTTACGTGCTGACCGCGACCATCAGCGGCACGGCGACCACGCTCGACAGTGCGACGACGAAGCCGTACACCTGCGGCAAGGGAACGGTGTGGGCCTGGGTGTTCATCACGGGTGCAATTCCCACCTTCAAAGGCGCCGCGACGCTGACCGCGACGGCAACGTTCGGCTCGACGGTCATCACGAAAAAGACACCCTTGATCGTCAAATAGAGCGTAGCCGGCTTCGGGATAGATCGCCTGGAGCAGATCGCGTTCAGGTGAAATAACCTGAACGCGTGAACCTGCTCGCCAAAAACAACGAGGTGGACCATGACCGGTGAGCCGATGCGAACGGTCATGGTCTAAGCCGCCCCGCGCCGATGGATGTGTCCAAGCTGGCCGGCGTGTTGACCGGCACCGCCTTCGCCATCGGCGTGCTCTACAACATAGGCTACTTCACGGCGATCGACCTCCAGTTGTTCCCGCTGCTGTCCTACAAGGACCACCTGGAAACGCTGGTGTTCTTCGTGCCCGTCACGGTCGTGCCGATGCTCTTCTGCATGTGGCTGCGGGCACACCCGGAGCGAAAACGTGTGGCCGACAGGGCCGTCATCGCCCTTGCAGGCGGCACCGTCACGGCCTGGGTCGAACGCGACGAAATGGCCTGGTCTGCCGCCTTCAGCGGCATCCTGATGACGGTCGTGTTCCTCACGTCCTTCCTGGTGATTGCCTACTGTGCGTCGATCATCCTCGAAAACCTGCTTAAGCTGGACGAGGGGCGCGCCGAAGAACAATGGCGTGCGATCGCCTTCTCGGGTCTCGGCCTCCTCACCTTCGTCACTCTTTTCGGCAACGCCCGCGGCCACCTTGATTCGGAGGGGTCACGTTTCGACACCAACATCACCCTGACGGGAGAGGATCACGCGAGACTGGACACCCGCCCAGCGCGCTTGATGCGGGCCATCGATGGCGGGCTTCTGCTCGTATTCAAGGACACACCGGACCGGCTCGCCTATATACGATACGAGACAGTGCGCTCGATCGCGGAGTCGCTTCATCCCTAGGGCGTGGTCAGGTGGCATCACCTGACCGACAAACATGCTCGCTCAATAAATACAGCATGTGCGGTTCAACTTGAACCGAACATGCCGTAGGCGCCGGCCTCGGCCTCTTTGCAACCCGCTGGTGGAGGTGGAGTTCTCCTCGCTTCACCGTGTTGAATGGCCGGCATGCTCGCTTCGTTTCTGATGGGCCTGGTTGGGGGGCAGCGCGCCATGACGCCGCTGGCGGTGGTTTCGGTCGCGGCGGCACGGGGCCGGCTGCCCGCAGACAACGGCGCGCCGGGGATCATCGCCCACCCGGTCGCGGCCGGTGCGGCCGTGGCACTCGCGGCAGCCGAGCTGGCGGGCGACAAGATGGCAAGCGCGCCCGACCGCATCATCCCGGTCGGGCTGGCGGGGCGCTTCGCGACGTCCGCCATCGCCGGCGCGGCCCTGGCCAGGTCCCGTGACCGGCTGCTCGGCGCGGCGGTCGGGGGCGCCACCGCAGTCGCTGCGTCCTACCCGGGATGGCGTGCCCGCACCGCCACCATGCCGCGCTTCGGCCAGACACCGACCGGGCTGGCCGAGGACGCCCTGGTCATAACGGCCGCGATCGTGATCCTGCGTCTGGCGACAGCACGCCGTGCCGGTTGACCGCCTCACGTAAAGAAACCGCCTCACGTAAAGAAAAGATGTGGCTTTCGCCGGATCAAGTAAACCGCTCGTAAATACTGGCTCGTCCGGCAGCGATCATCTTCCCTGCACTTGAACTCCCGGACGTCGCTGGCCAGTTGAAGGCGTCCGAGACATCCCCATTCACATCTCAGCTTGTCCAGCGCGCGGAAGCCTGCTCCCGGGTCACGCCAGGCAGCCCCAGCTTCGAAGGAAGCCATGCCCACCCAAGCTGACGCCACCGTCTCAGGCCTCGCCGGGCATGGCGCCGGATGCCTGACGGCGGTCCACATCGACGCCTACAACGCCGAGCTGCGGGACGAGGATGGCTTCATCGGCGACAGGGCAAGCGGCCGGGCGTTCCGGGCCATCCTGGAAGCCGGCCGCGAGCGCGTGCGGCGGTCCGGCGACGATCCTGGCGGCGCGGTCGCAGGGCCCGGCATCAGCAAGAAGAAGCTCGACCGCATCATCCTGGACGGCGACCCTGTGGCCGCCGGAATCGTCCTCGGCACGATCGAGGAGTTCGCCGCCGAGTTCGCGGCCGTCATCCGCCGCCTGCTGCGCCTGAAGGAATGGCGCGGCACGCAGCGCATCGTGGTCGGCGGCGGCCTGCGCGCGAGCCGCATCGGCGAACTCGCCATCGGTCGCACGGCCGGGCTGCTCAAGGCCGCGAACCAGGACGTCCTGCTGCAGCCGATCCGGCACGATCCGGACGAGGCGGGCCTGCTCGGCTGCATCCACCTCGCGCCGTCCTGGATTTTCTCGGGCCACGACCAGATCCTGGCGGTGGACATCGGCGGCTCCAACATCCGGGTCGGCACAGTCGACCTCAACCAGCGCAAGTCGCCCGACCTGTCGCGGTGCAAGGTCGTGCAGTCCGAGCTCTGGCGCCATGCCGACGACGAGCCGAGCCGAGCCGCCGCGGTCGGCCGCCTGTCCGAAATGCTCGGCACGGCCATCCGGCACGGGAGCAAGCGCGGACGCCGGCTGGCGCCCTTCATCGGCATCGGCTGCCCCGGGCACATACGGGAGGACGGGTCCATCATGAAGGGCGGCCAGAACCTGCCGGGCGATTGGGAGCACAAGAGCTTCAACCTGCCGCGGCTGCTTCGCGAGGCAATCCCCGAGATCGGCGGGCACGAGGTCACCGTGCTCATGCACAACGACGCCGTGGTGCAAGGGCTGAGCGAGGTCCCCTTCATGCGCGACGTCGAGCGCTGGGGCGTGATGACCATCGGCACGGGTCTCGGCAACGCCCGGTTCACCAACCGCTCGCCGGCCAGGGAGTAGCGCCTTGCGAAGCGTGTCGGAAAATCATGCGCCGCTCGCCCATAGCGGCGCCGCTTGCCTGGCCGCACGCCGCGGTCCGGGTGTCCCTCTCGGCGCGGCCTGCGCATGACGACCGGCCAGGGTTTGCCGCTGATCCTGGGCAAGGGGGCGGCCGTGCTGGGCCTGGTCGCGGCAAACGGGTTCTTCGTCGCCGCCGAGTTCTCCCTGGTCGGCACCCGCCGCAGCCGCATCGACGAGCTCGTGGCACAGGGCCGTGCGCGCGCCCGGCTGCTGCTGCGCACGGTGGACAACCTCGATGCCAACCTGGCCGCGACACAGCTCGGCGTCACCATCTCGTCGCTCGGGCTCGGCTGGATCGGCGAACCGACGCTCGCCCGGCTGGTCGAACCGGCCTTCAGCGCGCTGGGTGCGAGGGCCGAGGCTGCCTCGCATGCCGTGGCGGCGGCACTCGCCTTCTGCATCATCACGGTCCTGCACATCGTCCTGGGCGAGCTGGCGCCCAAGAGCTTCGCCCTGCGTTCGCCGGAAAGCATCGCGCTGTGGATCGTGCGGCCGCTGAGCCTGTTCCGCGCCCTGTTCCGGCCCGTCATCTTCCTGCTTAACGAGCTGGGCAACGTTGTCGTCCGCGCGTTCGGCCTGGAACCGGGCGACGCCGAGGGGCGGCTCCACTCGACCGAGGAGCTCAAGCTGCTGGTCGCCGCCAGCAGGGAAGCGGGACTGGTGCAGCAAGCGCAGCAGGAGGTGGTCGAGCGTGCGTTCGGCATGGGCGAGCGGCGCATCCGCACCATCATGACGCCGCGCCACGACATCTACTGGGTCGACGCCAACGACAGCGCCCAGGCCATGTTGAGGCGCGTGAGGGACAGCCGCCACGAACAGATACTGGTGGCCAGGGGCACGCTCGACCAGGTGCTCGGCGTGCTGCGCAAACAGGACATCCTCGACCTGTGCCTGGACGGCAAGCTGCTGCCTGGCAAGGACGGGACGGGCAAGGACGGGACGGGCGGGGACGGAACGGGCGAACGCGACCTGCTGGCTGCGGTCCGGGAGCCGCTCGCGGTGCATGACGGGTCGACGGTGCTGCAGGTGCTGGAAACCTTCCGCAACCGCTCGATCCAGATGGCCCTCATCGTGGACGAGTACGGCGCTCTGCGCGGCGTCGTGACGCAGACCGACCTCCTCGAGGCGCTGGCGGGCGAGATCGAGGATGGCGGGGAGCTCGACGTCGTCCGTCGCGAGGACGGCTCGCTGCTGGTCGATGCCACGATGGCCCTGCTGGACGCGTTCCAGCAGCTCGGCATTTCCGCCATCCCCGATGACGGCCACGAGTACCGCACCCTGGCCGGTTTCGTTCTTCGCCAGCTCGGCCACATCCCGGTGGTGGGGGAGCGCTTCGAGTGGGATACCGGCGACGGGCTGCGAAGCTTCGAAGTGGTCGAGATGGAGGGCTACCGGATCGACAAGGTCCTGGTCTCGCGCACGCCCGGAAGACAGCCGGCGCGCGACGCGCCCGATGCGGCGAGCCCCGCGCAGACCCGCGCCGACCCTGTTTCAGCCGGGGGGATGTGACCGGGTGCCGCCCGCCCGGACCGGCGTGCCGCTACCAGGACGCCGGAAACGGCGACACGCCGATCAGGTGCGCGTGCCCGCCCAGCATCAGGGCGTAGGCGGCAACCCCTGCCGCCGGCCGCCACCATGCCATCTCGCGCATCGACATCGTGTTTCGGCCGGACAGGATGGCGGCGAACGGCAGGATCGACGTGCGTCGTGCAAACGCGTCCCAGGCGGCATCGCCCAGCGCGCGCCTTCGCTTGGCGTCGATCGACACCGTGCCCGCGACCGACACGAGCGCCAGGCTGGCGAAGAACAGCAGTGACGCGGCGTCGCCGTTGCCGATCAGGTGGATGACGGACCACAGCGCCACGCCCATCAGGAACGGGTGGCGGGTGACCCGAACGATGCCCTGCGGCGCCTGCGCGACCAGGCCCTCCTGCGCGACCGAGGTCGGGTTCGGCGTGGCGAGCCCCACCACCACCAGCACGAAGGCGGGCAGCATGAGCGCGATGGCGAACGGCTTCCACCATTGCAGCTGGCCCCAGGTTTCGACGTAGGGCGCGCCCTTGTAGGCCGAGACGAGCCAGACGATGGCGCCCACCGATGCCACCGAGAACAGCACCATGTAGGCCCGCAACCCGACCGCCGCCACGATGCGGTCCCGCACCCGCGTCCCGCTGATGCCGAGATGGATGACGGCAAAGGCGGCAGCCGCGAGCGCGAGGGAGATCATGGCCGCATGATGGGCCGCCTGGCCCGCGTGGCAAGAGCGCCTCTGCATGCCGCTGAGATGCGCGCGGGGCGGCGGCGCGCGAACTTCCCGGTCACGCTCCTCGCCGGTTGGCGGCCAGCTGCTCCGGCGTCAGCTGCAGCCAGAAATACAGGTGGTAGCTCGGCCCGGTCACGCCCTTGGCGGTCGGCAGCTTCATCTTAACCTCCTGTCCCGTCACCTGCACGGTGTCCACGTTCGGCGGAAAGACGACGTGCTGCACGTAGCGCGCCTCGTCCAGGACCTGGCCGTTGCGCAGCACGCCCAGGCCGTAGGGAATGTCGGCATCCGGCGCGGTCGAGGCGGGACCGCGGGTCACCACCATGACCACGTGGGAATGCGCGCCCTCCAGCTTGGTGCCGAGCGCTCCCGAGCAGGCGCCCCGCACGTCGGTCAGCTTGACGCTGAGCACGAGGTCGGAGAGATCGCGCCCGGCGCCGCGATAGCGGGACAGCGTGGCCGCGTCCGGCAGCACGTAGGGCTTGGGACACTGCACCGCCGTCTCGTTGGGATCGGAACCGCAGGCGGACAGGAGTGCGGCCAGCGACAGGGCCGTGGGAACGGGGTAACGCATTCTTGCTCCATCGCGCCGTGGCGCTCGACCGCTCGGCAGTGCGCAAACGACACGGCGCCTGCTTGCCACAGCATGCCGCCTTTGCACCAGCGCCAGGCCGACGCCATATAGGTCGCAAGCCGCGGGTCGACTGCCCGCCGCCCATCGAGGGACCGGATCGCCGATGCCAGACAGCCCGACCGACCTGATCGCCGCCCCGACGGCGGCCACGCTGCGTCCCCTGCGGGTGGTGCTGGCCGGCCCGCGCGGCTTCTGCGCCGGCGTGGACCGCGCCATCCGCGTGGTGGAGGAGGCGCTGCGCCGCTACGGCGCGCCCGTGTACGTGCGCCACGAGATCGTGCACAACCGCACCGTGGTGGAAACCCTCGAAGCCCAGGGCGCGATCTTCGTCGAGGAGCTCGACGAGGTGCCGGAGAACGCCCACGTGGTGTTCTCCGCCCACGGCGTGCCGAAGGCGGTGCCCGAGGAGGCGCAACGCAGGAAGCTCGCCTATCTGGACGCCACCTGCCCGCTGGTCAGCAAGGTGCACCGCGAGGCGGAGCGGCATTCCTCCGAGGCGCGCCACATCCTGATGATCGGCCATGCCGGCCACCCTGAGGTGGTGGGCACCATGGGGCAGCTGCCGCCCGGAGCGGTCACCCTGGTGCAGAACGCGGCCGAGGCGGAGACGGTGACGCCAGGCGTCACCGAACGCCTGGCCTTCATCACCCAGACCACGCTGAGCGTGGACGACACGGCGGAGATCATCGACATCCTGCGCCGCCGCTTCCCCGACATCGAGGGGCCCCGGCGCGAAGACATCTGCTACGCCACCACGAACCGCCAGGCGGCGGTCAAGGCGATCGCGCAGGAGTGCGACCTGCTGATCGTGATCGGCAGTCCCAACAGCAGCAACAGCCAGCGCCTGCGCGAGGTGGCCGAACGCGCCGGTGCAGGCCGGGCGGTGCTGGTGCCCAAGGTGGCGGAGATGGATTTCTCCGTGCTGGACGGCGCGCGCACGGTCGGCATCACCGCGGGCGCGTCCGCCCCCGAAAGCCTGGTGCAGGAAGTCCTCTCCGCACTGGCGGCGCGGTATTCGCTGCAGATCGAGGAGCGCCAGGTCACGACCGAGGACGTGATTTTCAAGCTTCCCTATCCGCTTGCGTGACGTCTGGTGAAAGGCCAGGGGCGTCGCCCCATGCCTTCGCCATCCTCATCCAGCACTGGTGCTGATTGAGTCCGGACCCCAGACCGCCACCCCGCGCCGCTGGGTCAACATGCGCGCTGGCTCGCATGATTTGATGCTTGCCGGTGAGGTGTTGATGCGAACTGCACCCCTACGCGAGCGGCGTGGCTGCGTCGTGGGCGGACGTCTAGGCCAAGGACGGCTGCGCCGCTGCGGTCGGATCAGGATGGCGTGAGGCGGATGCGTGCCAGAGGAGAAAGCCTGTTCCTGCGACGAGCTCGACCGACATTGCGACCGTGAGCACCGGGCCAGGCAGGCCATAGGCCAGCGCCGAGCCGAGCCGGGCCAGGCCGCTGAGCGCGATGGTGCCGCATAGCAGGCGAAACAGGACCGCCTCGTTCCGCAGGTGCGAACTCGCCCGCCACAGGACAACGCCAAAGCCAAACCAGATTGCGCCCCAAAAGCCGATTTGGCTGTTCAGGACCGGATCACACGCAACGCTCCCAAGGTGTGCGCCGGCAAAGATCAGGAGACCTACCCCGTCGACCATGTCGATGACCCCGGTAACGAACGGAATGACGCAGAGCGTTCGGACAGCTATTTTCAGGGCGTGCATTGCAGGCCTCCTCAGGGTGTTGGCTGAACCCAGCTTCGCGTGGCGGATCGAGCCCGCTTTTGGAGCTGAGCTGCAGGGCTACATGTTGGCGTGCGTGGCCGGAGAGTTGTAGTTGCGGCCTGAGCCGAGGCAGTGTTGCCACCGTGTCAACATCCTTCACCCCCGCCTCGCTCCTGCAGCTTGTGTGCTTTGTCCGGGTGGTCGAGGCAGGGTCGTTCGCCGAGGCGGGCCGCCGGCTTGGGATGACCACGTCGGGCGTGTCCAAGGCGGTCAGCCGCTTGGAGGCGGAACACGGCGTCCGGCTGCTTCACCGCTCCACCCACGCGCTGTCTCTGACGAACGAGGGCGAGCAGGTGCTGGACGATGCGCGCGATGTGCTGCGCGGGTGCGAGCGGCTTGGGCTGGCACTTTCGCAGGCGGCCGATGGCGGCCGGGCCGGGCGCGTCCGGATCAGCGCGCCGCCGGGCTTCACGCGAGCCTGTCTGTTGCCTGTGCTGCCTCGCTTGCTGGACGCCCACCCGGAGATCCGCATCGAGATCCAGGCGAGCTACGATTTGGTCGATCTGGCCGATGAGGGTGTCGACCTGGCACTGCGCACTGGCCCGCTTGCGGGTCTGCCTGGCCACGTCAGCCAGGTGCTGTTCTCGTCCCCGTGGTGCGCATACGCGACGCCCGGCTACCTCGCGCGGCGCGGCACGCCGTTGTCGCCGGACGATCTGGCCCGCCACGACCTGATTGGCTTCCGCAACAGCGCCACTGGTCGAATCGGCGCCTGGCGCTTCCAGGACCCCGCTGCTGGCGGCGAGAGCGGCGCTGTGCGCCATGACGCCGACGCCCGCATCGTGTTTGATGACGGCTTGGCGGCCTACGACATGGCGTGCGCCGGCTTTGGCATCGTTTGGGCGCCCGAGTGGCTCGCGCTTGGCGATGTGCGCCGCGGGCGCGTGGTGGAAGTGCTGAAGGAATGGCGCTCCGGCGAGATGCTCATGTCCATCGTGCGTCGCGACCGCCGGCTCACGCCGCAACGGATCCGGGTGGTGATCGACTTCGTCTGCGAGGCGGCCAAGCTTTGGCAGGCCCGCTCATCGGCGCCATTACACTAGGCGGTCCACAGGTTCGATCCACAGGCTTGCGCTGCGGGAACGACCACCACGAACGGGTGATGCCCTCCGTTGGCGGCGTTCGAGTGCGCGCGCCGGTCCATGCAACCCGGTCATCCCAGAGCCGTCTCACGTTCGGCGACACCTCAAGCCCCCGGGATAACCATGCCCTACCTCCGCTACAGCGCCGACGTCGAGCAACCCACCCGTGACGAGCAGACGACCATCGACGGCATCGTCAAGGGCATGACCGAGCAGAGCCGGACGGTGGAGAAGCGCGAACACCATGCGGTGCGCGCCAGCCACGCCAAGAGCTCCGCTTGCGTCGTCGGCGAGCTCGTCGTGGCGGATGCCCTTCCCGAGGAGCTGGCACAGGGCCTGTTCGCCAAGCCCGCGACGTATCCCGTGGCGGTCCGCTTCGCCCAGGGGCCGGGGGAGACGCTGGGCGACCGGGTTTCCACGCATCGCGGCATGGCCGTCAAGATCTTCGGCGTGGGTGGCGAGAAGCTGCCCGGCCATCGGGAAGACACGCAGGACTTCGTGTTCGCCACCGGGACCACCTTCCCGTCCGGCACCGCGGCCGGGTTCCTGCGGGACGGCACGGTGATCGGGAAGTCGACCGGCCTGCCTGAGGGCGTGAAGAGCGCCGTCTCGGCGACGGCGCGCGGGTTCAACGCCGTCCTGCACGCCTTCGGCACCGAAAGCGCCAAGGCGGACTTCTTCGGCCACCCGTTCAGTCATCCCTTGTCGGACGCCTATTTCAGCCAGGCGCCGCTGCGCTATGGCGACTACATCGCCAAGCTGGGCATCGTTCCCGCGTCGGCTGCCCAGCTCGCACTGGCCGATTGGCGGCTCGATCCCCACCAGGACGAGGACGGCTTCCGTCATGCGGCCGCCGCGTATTTCCGGAACGACGAGGCGGTCTACGAACTCAAGGCGCAACTCTGGGCCGATGCCGACAGGCAGCCGATCGAGGATGCATCGGTCGACTGGCCGGTCGCGATCAGTCCTTATCGCACCGTGGCCACCCTGCGTCTGCCGCGACAGGACGCTTACGGCGCCGCGCGGGTGCGCTACTTCGACGAGGTGATGACGTTCCGCCCGGCGCACAGCCTGCTGGCGCACCAGCCCCTCGGGTCGGTGATGCGGGCCCGGCTGCAGGTCTACGCGGCGCTGAGCGACTTCCGCCACCGCGAGAATGGAGTGTCCGTCGCGGGACCCGCGACGATCGACGAAATCCCCGACTGATGCGCAGGCCTGGATCGGCGCCCGGGCAGCAGCCCGCCTAGCAACCCGGTCCCATCAGCCTCCTGTATTCGCCCTCCGGGTGGCCGTATGTGTCGCCCGCCAACAGCATGAGCCGTGTCCGGTCACGGACGATGACCCGGCCGCGCAGGGACCGGATGGCCTGCTCCTCCTCCAGCCGATGGAGCGCATCGGTGATGCTGCTGCGCCTGACGCCCAGCATGAGGCGGAACTCCTCGTGGGTCATGCAGATGTCGTCCTCGTGCACGCGATCATGGTACAGCAGGATCCACCGCGCCAGGCGACGCTCCGTCGGATGGGCGAGCGACGACACGATCGTCCGCCCCATCTGGATCATGAACACGTAGGCGAACTTCAGGAGGGTCCGCCGCAGGCTGTCGCTGGCGTCCGCGGCCGCCGCGAGCGCGTTCGCCGGTAGCCGCCAAGCCTCGCCGCGTTCGGCCCGCATGACGACGTCGTAGGGCCAGCGGTGATCGCCGAGCAGGAGCGGCCAGCCGGAGAAGCCCTCGTTGCCGATCAGGCCGACGGCGTAGCGACGATCCCCTTCGAGCGCGTCGAGGACGCCCGCTATCCCGTCCTCGGGAAAGCACACGCTGGCGATCGGGTCGCCCGCCCGCGCCAACGCGTCGCCCACCGCGAAGGGAACGCGTTCCAGGTGCGGCCGCAGCAGATCGAAGTCCCGCCGCGACAGGTTCCGCAGCAGCAGGTTGCGCACCGCCTCCTGCTCGGCGCAGCGCTGGTCGCCGGGCGCCGCGCTTGGGCAGAGGTCCTGGTCCATCCGTGTCTTTCATTCCTGGACCGAGCCCGGCGGCCCCGATCTGCCCGGTTCCGTACCGAAACCGCAGCGCCGCCCGTGGGTTGCCTGCCGGACGTCTGGAGAAGTCCCATGCCCATCCGTATGAACCGCGCGCTGTCGCATGCCGCGCTCGCCACCACAGTGCTCTCATCCGTCGCGGGCCAGGCCGCGGCCCAATCCGCGCGGTCGGCATCCGCGCCGCCCCCGACGCTGCCCGCAGCCGTCGCCACCCGGCCCGCCAAGGCCGCGCCGGACATGCAGGCGGTGCTGGACGCGCTCGCCTCGCTCGGCGGCAAGCCGATCGAGACGCTGACGCCCGCCCAGGCGCGCGAGCACCCGTCCGCCGCCGATGCGGCCAAGGTGGTGATGAAGCAGAAGGGGATGCCGACCTCGCCCGACGCCTCGGTCAAGACCCAGGACAGGTCGTACGGCGACAACGCCAAGCAGTTCGCCCGCATCTACAAGCCGGCTTCCGCAACGGCCGGCGCCCCTTTGCCCGTGGTCGTCTACTACCACGGCGGCGGCTGGGTAATCGCCGACGTCAAGACCTACGACGCGGCGCCGCGCGCCATGGCCGCGGCGCTGGGCGCGATCGTTGTCTCGGTCGAGTATCGCCACGCGCCGGAATTCAAGTTCCCGGCGCAGCACGAGGACGCGGCTGCCGCCTATCGCTGGACGCTCGCCCATGCGGCATCCTGGGGCGGCGACCCGTCCAGGATCGCGCTCGCCGGGGAGAGCGCGGGCGGCAACCTCGCCGTCGCGACGGCCATCTACGCGCGCGACAACCACCTGCCCGCGCCGGCGTACGTCGTCTCCGTCTATCCGATCGCCAACGCCAGCAAGACGCTGCCGTCGCGCATGGATGCGGCCAACGCCAAGCCGCTGGACGCCGCCATGCTGCCGTGGTTCGGCTACTACTACCAGGCCAGCGAGGCCGACGCGCAGGATCCGCGCCTGAACCTGGTTGCGGCCGACCTGCACGGCCTGCCGCCGACCACGATCATCAACGCGCAGATCGACCCGCTGCGGTCCGACGGCGAGACGCTGGCCGCCGCCATGCGGGCGGTGGGCGACAGGGTCGAGCAGCGCACTTACCCGGGCGTCACGCACGAGTTCTTCGGCATGGCCAAGGTGGTGGGCGCCGCCCAGCAGGCGAACGACCTCGCGGTGTTGCGGCTGCGGACGGCGTTCGCCTCGTCGCCGGCGCGGCACTGATCCCGGCGCGGGCGCGGCGCGGCGCCGCTCCCACCTCGCACCGAGAGCATGGAAGGAGTTCCCGCATGGCGGCACCGGTACGATACAGCGTTGACGTCGAGCAGGTGGCGCCCGGCGAGGCCGGGACCATCGAGCAGCTCAACGCCGCCTTCGACACCATCCTGGAGCGGACGGCGGAGGATTACGGTCATGCCGTGCGGTCCGTGCACGCCAAGTCGCACGGCGTGCTCGAGGGCGAGCTGATCGTGGACCGCGACCTGCCGCCCGAGTTGGCGCAAGGCCTGTTCGCGACGCCCGGGACCCACAAGGTCCTCATCCGGCTGTCGACCAACGCAGGCGACATCCTCCCCGACGTGATCGGATTGCCGCGCGGCCTCGCGATGAAGGTGTTCGACGTGGTGGGAGAGCGGCTGCCCGGTGCGGAGGGCAGCGCGCAGGACTTCGTCATGGTCAACAGCCCCGTGTTCCAGGCGAAGTCCGCGGACAAGTTCCTCGGCAGCCTCAAGCTGCTCGCCAGGACCACCGATCGGATGCAGGGCGCGAAGAAGGCGATGTCCGGCGTCCTGCGCGGCGTCAACAGCGCCCTGCAGGCGGTCGGCGTCACGAGCCCCGCGGTCAACGCGCTCGGCGGGGCGCCGAACGTCGAACCGCTCGGGGAGACGTATTACAGCGTGACGGCATTCCGTTACGGCGACCACATCGCGAAGTTCAGCCTCCGGCCTCTGGCCACCGACATGGCGATCCTGTCCGGCAAGACGATCGAGGTCGACGGACGCGAGGACGCCATCCGCGAGGAGGTGCGCAAGGAGATGCGCGCGTTCGATGCGGAATGGGAGTTCCGCGTGCAACTCTGCCGCGACCTCGACAGGCAGCCGGTCGAGGATCCGACCGTGGCGTGGGACGAGGAGGAGGCGCCGTTCCGGAGGGTGGGCGTGGTTCGCGCGGCGTCGCAGGACAGCTGGGATCCTGCGCGCGTGGAGGTGAACGAGGAGACCCGGTTCGGCCCGTGGACCGGCATCGCCGCCCATCGGCCGCTCGGCAACGTCAACAGGGCACGCCGCGAGCCGTACCGGCACTCGGCCGATTTCCGGGCGCGCGTGAACGGCTGCCCGTATCACGAACCCGCCGCGGGCGGCTCCTGACCAGGGGGATCGACCGTCATGCTGAAGCCGTTCAACTGCACGATCCGGATCTTCGACCCGCGATCGGGCGAGACGCTCGCTGAACACGTGTTGCCGGTCGACAGCCCCGACGCCGAGCACGCCGCGGCATCGACCCTCGCCAACGCCGCCTCCTTCACGACCAAGACAGAGAGCGGGCTGTCCGTGAGGGCCGTCGCTTTCTGCTGCACCGCGATCGAGGCGCGCGTCCAGACCGCGTCCGATGGCCGATCGTGCGGCGGCTGAGCCGTCGACCTTCCGGCTCGGGATCGATCTCGTCCGCTCCGCTTCCGATCCATGCCGGCGTGATGTATGTGGTCGGCCCATCATCGACGCCAGGTCGGGTGGACGCCTCGCCCATCCGGGGCGGGATGGTTCGGCTGCAACCGTCATCGAGCACCCACCCATTGGTCCACATGCGCTCGCACTTGCTGGAGGCGCTGTTCGCCAGCGCCACCGATTACGCGATCCTGGCGCTCGACCTGGCGGGGCACGTCACGCTGTGGAACGAGGGCGCGCGCAGGATCATGGGCTGGACCGAGGCCGAGATGCTCGGCCAGCCTGTGCACGCCATCTTCACCGAGGAGGATCGTCGGGACCGCGTCCCCGAGGCCGAGCTGCGCGCCGCGGCGGAGACGGAGATCGGCACCGACGAGCGCTGGCACGTCAGGCGCGACGGCTCCCGCTTCTGGGCCAACGGGGAGATGATGCCGTTGCGGGACGGGGCCGGCACCCATGTCGGCTTCATGAAGATCCTGCGCGACCGCACCGCGCAGCGGCTGGAGGCGGAGAGGCAGCGCGCGGACGCCGGGTTCCTCCGCAGCGTGCTGGCGTCCTCGGCGGACTGCATCAAAGTGCTCGACCTCGACGCCAGGCTCGTCTTCATGAGCGAGGGCGGCCAGCGCGTCATGGAGGTGTCCGACTTCAATGCGATCCGCGGCTGCCCCTGGCCGGACTTCTGGTCGGGCCAGGGCAACGCCGAGGCACGCGCGGCCGTGGATGCTGCGAGGGCGGGCGGCATCGGCCGCTTCCAGGGTGTGGCCGACACCATGGCCGGCACCCGCCGCGACTGGGACGTGCAGGTCACGCCGATCCTGGACGCCGACGGCAGGCCGGAGAGGCTGCTGTCGGTATCGCGCGACGTCACCGCGGTCAGGTCGGCCGAACGCGCCCTGCGCGAGGCGCAGGGACTGAACGCTGCGGTCCTGCAGTCGAGCCGCGATTGCATCGTCATCCTCGACCTCGAGGGGAATACGAGGTTCGTCAGCCCCGGCGGCATCGAGGCCATGGAGGTGGCCGACGTCGACGCCATCATCGGCCTGTCCTGGCCGCGCGTCTGGAAGGGCGAGGACAACGCAGCCGCCTGGTCCGCGTTGGCCCAGGCCAAGGAAGGCGGGGTAGGCCGGTTCCGTGGCTTCTGCCCGACCCACCGTGGAACACCCAAATGGTGGGATGTGGCGATCTCGCCCCTGGCCGGACCGGACGGCAGGCCTGACGGGCTCGTCTCGATCGCGCGCGACGTCACCGAGCAGCATCTGGTTGAGACCGAGTTGCGCGAGACGGAGGAGCGGCGGCGGCTCGCGATCGAGGCGGCCGACATCGGCACCTGGTCGTTCGACGTGGAGACGCTGACGCCGCACTGGGACGAGCGGTGCAAGACGCTCGCCGGCCTTCCGGCCGACGCGGTCGTCACCTACGACGTCTACATGGCCAACATCCACCCGGACGACCGCGAACGCGTCCGGGCCGTGACGCTGGCGGCATTGGACCCGGCCGGCTCGGGAGCCTATCGGGCCGAGTACAGGGTCGTGGGTCCTATCGACCATGTGGAACGCTGGATCGCGGCGGCGGGACGCGCCCGCTTCGAGGGTGGCCGCGCCGTGTCCCTGGCCGGCACCGCGCGGGACGTGACGGTCCGCAAGAAGGCCGAGGAGCAGTCGCTGCTGCTCGCCGACGAGTTGCAGCACCGCGTGAAGAACACGCTGGCAATGGTGCAGGCGATCGTGCGCCAGACGCTGCGCGCGGCAGCCACCCCGGCCGAAGCGCAGGCGGCCATCGACCCGCGGCTGCAGGCATTGGGCCGCGCGCACACGATGCTGACCGTCGGCGGCTGGGAAGGTTCGGACCTCCGAACCGCAGCAACGGTTGCGCTGGAGTCGCACGACGACGGCTCGGGCCGCTTCCGACTGTCGGGCCCGCCGGCATGGCTGTCCGCGCAGGCGGCCATGTCGCTCGCGCTGGTGCTCAACGAGCTCGCCACCAACGCGGCGAAGTACGGCGCCCTGTCCACGGCCGAAGGGGGCGTGGACCTCTCCTGGTCGGTCGAGCCGGCTCCTGGTACCGCCGGATCGGCCAAGCTCGAGCTTGTCTGGCGCGAGCATGGCGGCCCACCTGTGGCGGAACCGCTCCGGCGCGGCTTCGGGTCCAAGCTGATCGAGCGCGGCCTGGCCAGCGCGATCGGTGGGACGGCGACGCTCACCTTTCCGCGTGGAGGCGTCGTCTGCCGCGTCCAGGGCACCTTGACGGCGTTGAATGCATCCAAGCTGGCCGTTTAGGCGGTCCGGAGGGCGCATGTCGGAAGCCAGGACGTTCGATGGACGCAGGGGCGCGGTGCTGGTCGTGGAGGACGAGCCACTGATCCGCATGGAGGCGGTCGACTTCCTCGAGGGAGAGGGTTTCACCGTCGTCGAGGCCCGCAGCGCCGACGACGGACTGGCCGTGCTGAGGGCGCGCGCGGACATCCGCGTGCTTTTCACCGACATACAAGTGCCGGGCACCCTGGACGGCATCGCCCTGGCTTGGATCGCCGCCCGCGAATTCGGCAATATCCGCCTGCTGGTCGTATCGGGCCGGGCGGCGCCCGGGCCGGGCGAACTGCCGCACGGCGCCGTCTTCCTGGCCAAGCCGTACAATGCGTCCACAGTGGTCGGGCACGTCCAGGACGCGATCCGACCCGGCTGAGGCTCTGCCGGATCCCAGGCGACCGCCGGATCGGGCAGCTCGCCGAGGTAGGCCCCGGCGATGGCCTCCCGCCGATCCGCCTCTTTGGAACGGAAGAAACGATGTTGGCGTGCTGAGGGCAGTCGGTTCGGGCCGGCTGTTGACGCACGACCTGCCGGCGGCGCGGGACAGCCGGTGCCGCTCTAGACGTTCTCCGACATTGCTGGAACGCCAAGGCGCCCCGTTCAGACGTCCAAATTGGCCACTTTGAGCGCGTTGCCGACGATGAAGTCGCGGCGGGGTTCCACCACGTCGCCCATCAGGGTGGAGAAGACCTGGCCTGCGTCCTCGATGTCGCCGACGCGGACCTGCAGCAGGGTGCGGGCTGAGGGGTCGAGCGTGGTCTTCCACAGCTGGTCGGCGTTCATTTCGCCCAGGCCCTTGAAGCGCTGCAGGCCGAGACCGCGTCGCCCCTGCTGCAGCATGCGCTCGAACGCGGTGGCGGGACCCGCGACGGCGATCTCCTGGCTGTCGAGCTTGAGGGTTGCGGGGATGGCGAAGTCGCGGCCCAGACGCCCGGCGCGGTCGGCCAGCCAGCGCGCTTCCGCACTGCGCAGTGCCGCCGCGTCCAATGCGTAGCGTTCGGCGACACCGCGCACCATGCGGGCGATCTGCACACCCTGCGCATCGGCCGAAACCTTCCAGCCGCGCTCGTTGGGCAGCGCCACCGTGTCGAGCCGCGCCGCCAGCGCCTGCGCGTTGGCCTGCGCGCGCGCGGTGTCTGACGTCAGCATGTCGGCGATCGCCACCTGTTCCAGCAGCGCGAGCGGGATGTGGGTTTCCGACAGCCCCTTGAGCTGCGCCGTTGCCTCCCGCAGCCAGCGCGCCTCTGCGGCCAGTTCCGGGCCTTCCAGGCGAGTCCCGTCGGCCAGCACCAGCGACGCGCTGCCCAGCGCCTTGTCCAGAAGATAGTCGTCCAGCGCTGCATCGTTCTTGAGGTAGCGCTCGTCGTTGCCGCGCTTGGCGCGGTACAGCGGCGGCTGGGCGATGTAGAGGTGGCCGCGCTCGATCAGCTGCGGCATCTGGCGGTAGAAGAAGGTCAGCAGCAGCGTGCGTATGTGCGACCCGTCGACATCGGCGTCCGTCATGATGACGATGCGGTGGTAGCGCAGCTTGCTCACGTCGAACCCGCCCTGCTCCGGCTCGCCGCGGCCGATGCCGGTGCCGAGTGCGGTGATCAGCGTGCCGATCTCGGCACTGCCGAGCATGCGGTCGAACCGCGCGCGCTCGACGTTGAGGATCTTGCCTTTGAGCGGCAGGATCGCCTGCGTCTTGCGGTCCCGTCCGCCCTTGGCCGAACCGCCCGCGCTGTCGCCCTCGACCAGGAAGATTTCCGATTTCGCAGGGTCGCGCTCCTGGCAGTCGGCGAGCTTGCCGGGCAGCGTGGACACGTCGAGCACACCTTTGCGACGCGTCAGCTCGCGCGCACGACGGGCGGCCTCGCGCGCGCTGGCCGCATCCATCACTTTCTGGATGATGCCGCGTGCCTCTTTCGGATGCGTCTCGAACCAATGCGACACGGCATCGGCCACGGCGGCCTGGACCACCGGCTGCACCTCGCTGCTGACCAGCTTGTCCTTGGTCTGGCTGGAGAATTTCGGATCCGGCACTTTCACCGACAGCACCGACGTCATGCCCTCGCGCATGTCGTCGCCGACCAGCGCCAGCGTCTCCTTCTTGCCCATGCTCTCGGCGTATTTGCCGACGATGCGCGTCAGCGCCTGGCGGAACCCGGCCAGATGCGCGCCGCCGTCGCGCTGCGGGATGTTGTTGGTGAAGCACAGCATCGTTTCATGGAAGCTGTCGTTCCAAGACAGCGCGAACTCGACACGGATGCCGGACGCCGCGTCGTCGGTCACCGAGTTGATGGGCGGCGTGAAGACCGGCACCTTGGCGCGGTCGAGATACTCCACGAAGGCGCGCAGCCCGCCCTCGTAGAACAGCGCGACGTCGACCGGCGGCGTGTGCCGCTCGTCGCGCACCGTGATGCGCAGGCCGGAATTGAGAAAAGCCAGCTCCCGCAGGCGGCGTTCCAGGATGGAAAAATCGTACTCGACCTTGGTGAACGTGCCGCTGCTGGGCTTGAACGTGACCTCGGTGCCCTGGTGCTGGTCGGACGGGCCGACCACCACCAGAGGGCCGACAGCGTCGCCGTGCTCGAAGCGGATGAAATGCTCCAATCCGCCACGCCAGATGCGCACCTCCATCCATTCGGACAGCGCGTTCACCACGGCGGCGCCCACGCCGTGCAGGCCGCCGGACACCTTGTAGGAGTTCTGGTTGAACTTGCCGCCGGCATGCAGCCGGGTCAGCACCACTTCGGCCGCCGACACGCCCTCCTCTGCGTGCATGTCGGTGGGGATGCCCCGGCCGTCGTCGCGCACGGTGACGGACCCGTCACCGTTCAGCACCAGGCTCACCGTGTTGGCGTAACCCGCCTGGGCCTCGTCCACCGCGTTGTCGATGATCTCGAACGCCATGTGGTGCAAGCCCGAGCCGTCGTCGGTGTCGCCGATATACATGCCCGGCCGTTTGCGCACCGCATCCAGGCCGCGCAGGACCGAGATGGAGGCTGCGTCGTAATCCTGGCCCGTCCCGTGTGCGTCCTCGGTGTCGGGTGTGGGCGCAGGTGCCGCGTTTTCGGACATGCCGCGTGGGTGCTCCGGGTGCGATGTGGGAAGCCACCGATATAGGCTTTTCAGGCCCGGGAGGCCAGGGACGAGGGCAGCTCCGGCCGTCAGGAGGTTCAGGGGACAGGGGTGAGGCTGCCGCCTCCTGTGCGCAGGAACTCGGCCTGGCCGCGCAAGGGGGCGAACAGCTCGGCATCGGTGCCGGTGACGAAGACCTGGGCGGACAGGCCGGCCAGGTCGTCCCACAGCGCCGCGCGCCGCGACGCGTCCAGGTGCACCCCCGGTTCGTCCAGCAGCAGCAGGGGCGCGGCACCGCGCGCCTCGGCAATCAGGACGGCGTGCGCCAGGATCACGCCCAGCAGCATCGCCTTTCTCTGGCCGGTGCTGGCTTCCTCCGCCTGCAGGCCGGTGGCCGCATCCATCAGGCGCATGTCCGCGCGGTGGGCGCCGAGCGTGCTGGTGCCAGCAGCCGCGTCCGCCTGCCGCCGTCCGGCCAGTTCGCGGCGCAGCCACGTCTCCACCGCCAGGGCGGGCTGGTCCCGCAGCCGGTCGGCCACCGGGTCGGCCAGCAGCATCCGCGTGGTCGGGAACGCCTGGCTGGCGCGCGGCGCCGCGTTCAGGCGGGCGGCGAAGCTCCTGCGGGCCGCCGACAAGGCAACCGCGTGCCTGGCCACCGCCTCCTCCAGCCCGGCGAGCCATGACGGGTCGGCATCCTGGCCGCGCTCCCGGGCGGCGTGCAGCACTCGGCGGCGTTCGGCCATCGCCGCCTCGTGCGCGGCCGCTTCACGGGCATGGCCCGGCTCCAGCGCCCAGACCAGCCGGTCGAGGAAGCGCCGCCTGCCCGAAGCGCTTTCCTGGAACAGCGTGTCCATCTGCGGGGTCAGCCAGATCGCGGCCACACGGGACGCCACCTCGGCCTGGCTGCGCGGTTCGGCGCCGTCCAGCCGGAACACGCGCCGGTCCGCACTGCCCGGCAGGGTGCCGGTGCCGATGTCGGTGGTGGCGCCATGGCTGGTGAGCCGGCCGGCCACCGCCCAGCGCCCCGTGCCGCCGCGGCGGGCGAAATCGGCCATGCGCCCGCGCCCGAAGCCGCGGCCCGGCCCGAGCAGGGAGATCGCCTCCAACAGATTGGTCTTCCCCGAGCCGTTCGGGCCGGTCAGCACGGTGATGCGGGCGCCCGGCCGCCAGGTCAGCGCGGGGTAGGTGCGGAAATCGGTCAGGACCAGTCGGTTGAGCGCAAGCACGGAGCGCGGTCCTACACGCAAAAATGCGGCAAGTCAGGACAAGCCCGTTCACCGACGCCCGGTCTGTGCTATCCTGTGCCAATGGCCGACTTCACGCCTGCGCTGTGATCAAGGAGACGAGATGCCGGACAGCTTAGTCGTGGAGAGCAGCGCCCTGCTCGACAGACCCATCCCCGGGCGGAGGGACGCGCAGGCGGGACGGCTGCACGAGATCGTCGTGGTCGGCGGCGGCGCGGCGGGGCTGGAGCTGGTGACCAAGCTGGGGGACACGCTCGGGCGCCGCGGCCAGGCGCGCGTCACGCTGGTGGAAAAATCGCGAACCCATATCTGGAAGCCACTGCTGCACGCGATCGCCGCCGGCGGCATGCGTCGCTCCCAGCACGAGCTGAACTACCTGGCGCAGGCGCGCTGGCACCATTTCACCTGCCGGCTCGGCGCCCTGGCGGGGCTGGACCTGGCCAGGCGCGAGATAAAGATTGCGGCCACGATCGACGACGAGGGCCGGGAGGTCACCCCGCCGCGAACCTTCCCCTACGATACGCTGGTGATCGCGGTGGGGTCGGTCACCAACGATTTCGGCACGCCGGGCGCGGCCGAGTTCGCCGTGCCGCTGGAAACGCCGGAGCAGGCAACGCGGTTCAACAAGCGCATGGTGAACGCCTGCCTGCGCGCCAACGCGCAGCCCGAGCCGGTGCGGCCCGGCCAGCTTCACGTCGCGATCATCGGCGCGGGTGCGACCGGCACCGAGCTGGCCGCAGAGCTGCACCGGACGGTGCGCGAGGTGGTGGCCTACGGCATGACCAGGCTCGATCCCGAGCGGGACATCAAGATCATCCTGATCGAGGCGGCGCCCCGCATCCTGCCGGCGCTGCCGGAGCGCATGTCGGCCTCGACCACCGAACTGCTGGAGAGGCTGAACATCCAGGTGCGCACCGGCGCCAAGGTCGCCGAGGTGCGCGTCGACGGCGTGGTGCTGGACGGCGGCGAGTTCATCCCGTCCGAACTGGTCGTCTGGTCGGCCGGCGTGAAAGGCCCGGACTTCCTCAAGGAGCTCGGGCTGGAGGTCAACCGCATCAACCAGCTGGTGGTCGAGCAGACCTTGCAGACCACGCGCGACCCCAACGTGTTCGCGATCGGCGACTGTGCCGCCTGCCCGCGCGAGGGGTTTCCCCAGGGCGTGCCGCCGCGGGCGCAGGCGGCGCACCAGATGGCCGACCACATGGCCGAACAGGTCAACCGCCGCCTGGACGGCCAGCCGCTCAAGCCGTTCGTCTATCGGGATTTCGGCTCTCTGGTCTCGCTGGGGCGCTACAGCACGATGGGCAACCTGATGGGCTTCGCGGTCGGACGGGGCATGTTCATCGAGGGCTATTTCGCCCGGATGATGTACCGGTCGCTCTACGCCATGCACCAGGCCAAGCTGCACGGCAGCCGCTCGGCGTTGTGGCAGTTGCTGGTCGGCAACTTCGCGCGGCGGCCGGAGCCGGGGGTGAAGCTGCATTGAGGAGGAAGGCCAGGGGCTTTGCCCCTGGACCCCATCAAAGGCTCGCCTTTGAAATCCTCATTCTAGAGCAGCATCAGCCAGACTGGAATCAGTCTGGATGATAAAGCTGCTCGCCAAAACAAAAGCTTAGAGCGGGTCAGGCTGACACAGTCAGCATGAACCCGCTCTAAGTCAGCACCAGCAGGGTGGACGTCGCCGTCGCGAGCAGCCGGCCGCTGCTGTCGGTCAGCCGCGCTTCGGCAAACGCGGCGCGGCGGCCCATCGACGTGACCGTGCCGACCGCCCGAACCAGGCCCGTCTCGGCCGACATCGCCTTCAGATAGCTGACTTTCAGCTCCAGCGTGGTGAACCCCTGTCCGGCGGCCAGCCTGGCGTGGACCGCGCAGCCGCAGGCCGAGTCCAGCAGGGTCGCCGCGTAGCCGCCATGCACCGAACCGAGCGGGTTGTAGACGTGGGGGCCTGGCGTGCCCTCGAACACCGCGCGCCCCTCCTCGATCTCGGTCAGCGTGAAACCCATCGTGTCGGTGATGCCCACGCCGCGCCCCCGGGCCATCAGCGCCCGAAGCTGTTGCAGACCTGTCATCGCAGAGGCGTCGCTCACTGCAGGGTTCCTTTCGCTGCGAACCGGCGCATGCTTTGCGCGGGCCGGTGCGGGCGCGCAAGCTCGCACCCATGCCGACACTGCACGCCCGCCTCGACCGGCTCGTCCACCGCCTGCCGCACGCCTATCCCGGACCGGGCGGCGCGCTGGCCGTGCTGCAAGCGGGCGAGGTGCTGGTGCGCCAGGCCTGGGGCTGGGCCAGCGCCGAGCGGCGCATCCCGTTCACGCCCGCAACGCTGTTCCGCATGTGCTCGGTCACCAAGCAGTTCACCTGCGGGCTGGTCCTGGACGCCTGTCCCGACCCCTCGGTGCTGGACGCCGACATCGCCGCCCGCCTGCCGCTGCTCCGGCAGGCCGCCCCGGGCGCGCTGCATCTGTGCCACAACCAGTCCGGCCTTCGCGACTACTGGGCGGTGGCGATGCTGCACGGCGCGCCGGCGGAATCCCCGTTCGGCGACACCGAGGCTGCGGCCCTGATCGGCGGCACGCGCAGCCTTCAGTTCGCGCCGGGCACGCGCTACGCCTACGCCAACCAGAATTTCCGTATCCTCTCTGACGTCCTGGAAGACCGCACCGGGCGCAGCTTCGCCGAGAACCTACGCACCCGCATCTTCGACCGGGCCGGCATGCACACCGCCTTCCTGGCCGCCGACACCTCGGCCATGCCGGACGGCACGCAGGGTTACGAGGGCAGCCAGGCCGGCGGGTTCCGCGCGGCCGAAAACCGCATCCTGTGGACCGGCGACGCCGGGATCGGCGCCAGCCTGGACGACATGATCGCCTGGGAGCGCCACATCGACGCCACCCGCGACGATGCCGGATCGCTCTACAACCGCCTGTCCGCGCCCGTCGCCTTCGCGGACGCCGCCCCCGCCTCCTACGGTTTCGGCCTGGGTCGCCGCATCGAGTGCGGGCGGGCGATCACCGCCCATGGCGGCGCGTTGCGCGGCTGGCGCAGCCACCGGCTGCACGCGGCGGGTGAGCGCGTGTCCGTCGTCGTCCTGTTCAACCACCTGTCGGACGCCAGCGCCGCAGCCGCCGATACGCTGGCCGCCGTGCTGGGCCACGAGGGGCCGGCCGCAACGGCCCGCCCCGCGCCCGGCTGGCTCGGCGCCTATGTCGAGCCGCAGACCGGGCTGGCCGTGCGGATCGACACTGCGGCCGATGGCCAGATACGCCTGCGCTACGGCCATTCCGCCGAGCGGCTGCCCATGCAGGCCGATGGCAGCGCCGGCGCGGACGGCACCAGGCTGCGGCCGGGCGAAAGCGGGCTATGGCTGGAACGCCCCGCCGAGAACCAGCGCTCGCTGTTGCGCCCGTGCACCGGCCCGGCCGCGACGGACATCGCCGGCCGATACAGGTGCGAGGAGCTGCAGGCCGAGCTGACGATCGCCGATGCCGGCGGGGCGCTCTACGCCGCCTCCTCGGGCTTCCTCGGCCTGGGCCGGATGGAGCTGCTTGAAGCCGTCGGCCCCGACATCTGGACCATGCCCTGCTGGCGTGCCCTCGACCACACGCCCCCAGGCGACTGGACGCTTGCCGTCCGACGCGGCCCGGCCGGCAGCATCGAAGACATCGAACTCGGTTGCTGGCTGGCCCGTGGGCTGAGCTACAAGCGCATTCACCGCCAGAGCATGGTCGGATCAGGTGGAATCACTGATCCGACAAACATGCTCGCCCAAGGCAAGTAGGCCGCCCACCATGCGACGTTCGACAAGCACGCTGCTGGCGCTGGTGAACCTGGCCTGCCCCGGCTTCGCCTTGGCCCAGTCGATGCCGGATATGCCAGGCATGAACATGCCCCAGACATCGCAGCCGGCCGTGCCCACGCCAATGGCAGCCGCCATGCCGATGCAGATGACCGGTGCCTTCGGCCCCTATGCGATGGCGCGTGAGGCGTCCGGAACGGCGTGGCAGCCCGACTCCACACCGGATGGCGGGCTGCACTTCATGCTGGGGCAGTGGATGCTGATGTCGCACGGCTACGCCGACGCCATCTACGACAACCAGGGCGGCTCGCGCGGCGCGGCCAAAACCTTTTCCGCCAGCATGGGCATGCTCATGGCGCAGCGTCCGCTGGGCGTGGACGGAACGCTCGGCCTGCGCGCAATGGTGTCGCTCGACCCGCTGATGGGGGCCAACGGCTACCCGCTGCTGTTCGCGACCGGAGAGACCGCCGACGGCCGCACGCCGTTGGTGGACCGGCAGCATCCGCACGATCTGTTCATGGAGCTGTCCGGCTCGTACAGCCTCAAGCTCTCGCCGGGCAGTTCGGTGTTCTTCTACGCCGGCCTGCCCGGCGAACCCGCGCTGGGTCCGCCCGCCTTCATGCACCGCGCCTCCGGCATCGACATCCCCGAGGCGCCGATCACCCATCATTGGCTGGACAGCACCCACATCACCTATGGCGTGCTGACGGCAGGCTACGTCCACGATGCGTTCAAGATCGAAGGCTCGGTGTTCCGCGGCCGCGAGCCGAACCAGGAGCGATACGACGTCGAGGCGCCGCAACTGGACAGTTTTTCTGCCCGGCTGTCTTACAACCCCGGCCCCAACTGGTCGATGCAGGCGAGCTGGGGCAGCCTGACCAGCCCAGAGCAACTGGCGCCACGCGTCAACGAGAACCGGGTGACCGCGTCCGCGGCGTACAACCTGCTGTTCGGTCGCGGGAACACTTGGGCGTCCACCTTCGCCTGGGGCCGCAAGATGGATTCGCCCGGTCACGACCTGGACGGATTCCTGATCGAGAGCGAGCTGGTGCTGCACGACCTGAACACCGTGTTCGCTCGCGCCGAACGCGTGGACGAGGACGAGCTGTTCGACCTGGATACGGCCTCGCCGCTCAACGGCCGCATTTTCACCGTCAACAAGCTGAGCATCGGCTACATTCGTGACATCCAAGTGGCGCCCCACCTGAAATTGGGTGCCGGCGGGCTGGTAAGCCGCTACGCCTATCCTGCCGCACTCGACCGGACATATGGCAGCCCGACCTCGTTCATGCTGTTTCTTCGCGTTAAGCTGAGTTGATCCTTCGGAGCGCGCGTGATCGCCGAACCGGGCCTGTTGCTGAAAGAGATGTTCGAGGCGGCGGTGCGTCAGGCGGCACCCGCGACCTGCGTGCCGCCGCATCTGCCGCCGCCGCCGCCCGGACGCACGGTGGTGATCGGCGCGGGCAAGGCTGCCGCCGCCATGGCCCAGGCGGTGGACGCGCATTGGCCAGCCGGCCGGCCGCTCTCCGGCCTGGTGGTGACGCGATACGGCCACGGCGTGGGCGGGCTGGCGCGGATCGCGGTGGTCGAAGCAAGCCACCCGGTGCCCGACGCGGCCGGCGAGCGGGCGGCGGCCGACATCCTCGCGATGGTGCACGGCCTCGGCGCGGACGACCTCGTGCTGTGCCTGATATCGGGCGGCGGGTCGTCGCTGCTGGCGCTGCCGGCGCCCGGCCTGACCCTGGCCGACAAGCAGCTTGTGGCGCGCGCCCTGCTGCGCAGCGGCGCCTCCATCCACGAGATGAACTGCGTGCGCAAGCACCTCTCCGCCATCAAGGGCGGCCGCCTGGCCCTGGCGGCCGCACCCGCGCGCGTCGTGTCGCTGCTGGTGTCCGACGTGCCGGGCGACGACCCGTCCGTCATCGCGTCCGGCCCGACCGTGCCGGACGGTACCACGCTGGCCGACGCGCGCGCCGTGCTGGCCCGCTACGGCATCCATCCGTCGCCTGCCGTCGCCGCCCGCCTGGCCGATCCCGCGGCCGAGACGCCCAAGCCGGACGACCCGGCCTTCGCGCGCGCCGACACGCGGATCGTCGCCACCCCGCAGAGCTCGCTGGAGGCTGCCGCGGCCGTCGCGCGGGAGGCAGGCGTGCGGCCGGTGATGCTGGGCGACGCCATAGAGGGCGAAGCCTCCCTGGTGGCGGGCGACATGGCGCGCGCGGCGCTGCAGGCCGCTTCCGGCGGCGATCCCTGCGTGCTGATCTCCGGCGGGGAAACCACGGTGACGGTGCGTGGACAGGGCCGGGGCGGGCGGAACGCCGAGTTCCTGCTGGCGCTGGCCGTGGCGCTGGACGGCCACCCCGCCATCCACGCCATCGCCTGCGACACGGACGGCATCGACGGGACGGAGGACAACGCCGGCGCCTGGCTCGCGCCAGACACGCTGCACCGGGCGCGGGCGCTCGGCCGCGATGCGCGCGCCAGCCTTGCCGACAATGACGGCTACGGGTTTTTTTCCGCCCTGGGCGACCTCATCGTCACCGGGCCGACCCGCACCAACGTCAACGATTTCCGGGCCATCCTGGTGTGGCCCCCACCCGAACCGGATCAGGGTGCCAGCATGTAGTCCCGGACCGGAGGCAGGGCGGACTGCGAGGGTGTCAGCTGCAGCTGGAACACCACCTGCCGCTCGCGACGGAACGCGAGCTCGGCGGCCGCCAGGTAGAATTCGAACATGCGGCAGAAGCGCTCGTCGTAGAGGCGGGCGATCTCGCGCCGGTTGGCCTGGAAGCGCTGCGACCAGCAGCGCACGGTCTGCGCGTAATGCAGCACCAGCGTCTGCACGTCCGTCAGCAGCAGGCCGGAGCGTTCGACCGACGGCATCACCTCGCTCAGCGCCGGCGCGTAGCCGCCCGGAAAGATGTGTTTCTGCAGCCAGGCTGCCGTGGATCCCGGGCCGGCGCTGCGGCCGATGTGGTGGACCAGCGCCACGCCGTCCTGGCGCAGGCAGCGCCGGATCGTGCGGAAATAGGCGCCGTAGTTCCGCAGGCCGACATGCTCCATCATGCCGACCGAAACCACGCGGTCGAACGGCCGGTCCATCTGGCGGTAATCCGCCAGCTCGAAGCGGACGCGGTCGGCCAGGCCCTCCTTGTCCGCCCGCTCCCGCGCGGCGCGCAGCTGCTCCGCCGACAGGGTGATGCCCGTGACGTGCGCCCCGTACTCGCGCGCAAGGGTGAGTGCCAGGCCGCCCCAGCCGCAGCCGATGTCGAGCACCGTCATGCCCGGCCGGTGCAGATGCAGCTTGGCGGCGATCAGGTGCTGCTTGGCCTGCTGCGCCTGCTCCAGCGTGTCGTCCGGATGGCGGAAATACGCGCAGGAGTAGTTCAGGTCACGATCCAGGATCAGCGCGTAGAACCGCCGGTCGAGGTCGTAGTGCCTGGCCACCTGGCGCCGCACCCGCCCGATGCCGTTGGCCTGCGCCAGCCGCCGCGTGCCGTCGAGCACGCCCTGGTGCAGCCGCAGCAGCGGATGGTTCGCCCCCGCGATCACGTTGCGCAGCACCAGATCCAGCGCGTCGCCGATCGTGCAGCCCACCGGCTCCAGCCCGCCTGCCATGTACGCCTCGCCGAACGCCAGGCCAGGGTTGGCCGCCAGCCGGCGCAACCAGCGCCGGTCCCGCAGCGCGATGCGGACCGGAGGCCCGCCATCGCCGTCCCGCACCGGCGGGGCGCCCTTGCGCGGGTAGTGTGACGTGCTGCCATCCGGCCAGGTCACCGCCAGGCTGCCCTGTTGGACGAGAGCGGAGAAGACGGAATGCAGCAGGCGTTGCGCGATCATGAGTAGGCTACTGATGAGTGTTGCACGAGCGAAGGCCAGGGGCCTTGCCCCATAAGCGCGAAGCTAAGCTTCCATAAGGCTCTTCCACTGCAATGGTCT
>CALMVI010000077.1:0-618 GCA_937873095.1 uncultured Acetobacteraceae bacterium
GCCTACGCCGTCTTGCGGGTCATGCGGCGGCGCAGCTCAGTCAGCTCGGCGCAGGTGCGCGATTAGGCCGGCGCCTTCCGGGTGAGGCACGAGCATTACGCAAGGCGCTGGATGAGGCCCGACGTCCGGCGTGGCGTCGTTGGCCTGGGCGCTAAGTCAACCTTATAGGCCCAGTGTCCGCGTTGGTGGGCCAGGCCGCGCTGTAAGGACCAGTCTGTCCGCGGCTGCCTGGGCAGCTAAGCCTTCATGCGGCGGCGCGCCAGAAGGCCCGCGACTGCCAAGCCTGTGCCCATGATCGCCAGGCTGGTCGGCTCCGGCACTTCGGTGATGGAAACGCCGTCCAACGGGGAGAACGGCGGCTCGTCGGCCGGGGTTCCAAGGGCGAGGAAGGACAGCACCTCGGTGGCGCTGGTGACGACGAAGGACAGCGTCGTCTGCTGCCAGCCGGTGAAGCCGTGGCTGACGTTTTGCACGACCGGGGTCGAGTGCGTCTCGTTGCCCAGCGTCACCTGCCATGCCTCGGTGGTGTTGCCATCGAAGTTATACTGCTGCGCGCCGGCCCAATCGAAGGTGATGCTGGCGACGCTGTTCACGTCCAGGTTGCTGATGGTCTGCTGG
>CALMVI010000077.1:628-2887 GCA_937873095.1 uncultured Acetobacteraceae bacterium
CACTCGCCGGGGCTGGAGCTCGCCCAGGCCGAGCAAGGTCAGCCAGTGCGGATGGGCGTGGCCGGTCAGCAGCTCGCATGGGCTCTTGCCTTGGCGCTCGGCATGGCGGCTGCGCAGGAAGCGGCGGTGGTTGAGGAAGAAGCGCAGCAGCTCCAGGTACGCCCCGCCGAGATGGCGGCGCAAGGTGAAGTCGGTGCGCAGGCGCGAGTTGAGGTTCTCCACCAAGGAGCTGCTGCGCGGGGTGTCCGCCATGGCCCGGCTGACGGCGGCGAACAGGGCGTGGAACCTGGCCCCAAGCTGTGCGCGCAGCCGGTTCCACCCCTGCCAGTAGGCGGGCGAGGTGGTGGACACGCGATGCAGCATGAGCGCTTCCCGCACCAGGGGCTCGGGGACGGTGTGGGCGTGCGCGATCCCGGCCAGCTTGGCGTCGAGCACGCCCGCGAAGGCGAGCAGCTGGTCGCGCTGGCTCTGCAGGGCAACGCGCACTGGGCGGATCCGTCGCGGGTCCTCGCCCTCGCGGGCGGCGAGCTCGGCGACGAGGACGTCGAACAGCTCCCGCCGGGTGGCCAGGTCCGGACCGGCGAGAGCCAGGACGTCGTGGCGCAGCCAGTGCACGAGCGTGCGGACGTCGCCAGCGAGCCGGTGCGCTTGGGTTTCGGCCTCTCGCGCACGGTGCAGCTGGACGGGACGTTCGCGGTCCGGGGCAGTCTGACCCGCGCGGCCGACCCCGGCCTGCAGCGCCTTGCGCCGCGACGTCGCACCCTGGGCGAGGCGCCGCAGGATGTCGGCCAGCCCCGCGCAGCGGTGATGGATGTGGAACACGTCGCCATGGCAGGGCGTCTCACCCCAGGCCGCCCGCTGCCCGGCGCGCAGGCCCTGCCCGGCATCGGCGATGGTGTGGTCAGGATCAAGCCCCTGCGCAGCAGCGTCGAGCAGGTGCACGCCCCAGGTGTCGGCGTCGCGGCGGTCCTCTGCGGCGAGAAGATAGCAGGTAGCAGTAGGTCGACGCCGCATCGACGCCGGCCAGCACGGGCGTGGCGCCCTGGAAGATCTCGTCGTGCAAGCCCACCCGAATGCCGGACAGGTCCTGCTGCCGGTTGATGATGCCGGCCTGCCGCGTGGCCGCCTGCAGCACGTCGTGGACGCAGGCGACACTGATGGGCACGCCCAGCAGGTCGCGCACGAACTCCACCACGCCGCGATACGAGCTGCGGCAGATCAGCGTCAGCCCGACGATCACCTGGCGCAGCCAGGCCTTGGTCACCGCCAGCTCGAACAGCGCCTCCTCGCCGTCCGGCGCGGCGGGCGAGAAGGCCTCGTCGAGCGCCTCGCGAGCCTTGTGCGTTTGCCGGCAGACGAACGTGCGGCTGACCCCGTGCCGGGCGGCCAGGGCGCTGACCGCCTCCGACCGCGCCAGCGCCTGAATGGCTAGCTCCTTGCGGTCACCCTCGGGCAGCCTCGCCGCCGCCCCAACGCCTCGATCCATGCTCGCACCACCGATGAAAGCCCGAGGGTGCCATCACCCATCCCGGCAGCGCCGATCCGGCTTCGCGTGTGACCCGGTTTCGAACCACGCCCCGCATCCGTGCGGCAAGCTGAACAAGGCTGCTTAGATTGGCGTCAGATGCGACTCATCCGGGCCGGGCGCCTGCTCCAAACGACGGCTACGCAATCGTTGTGGGTCGGCGCCGCTTGTGGCAAGAAGTTCTCGTTTGGGTGCATCCAGCAGGCAGTACAAGAATGCCACAAAGCGACATCAGTCACCTGACCGAGCTTGTCGGTGAGGGCATCGATCAGCGCGCAGACGCTCGAACACGAACGCCGGGAAGAGGGCGGATACGTCGAGCTTTCGCTGACCTCTCGCGTTACGGTCCAAACTATGCGGCTGTGAACCTCGTTGCATCGTCGCCACATCCGATTGATCCAAAGACGATTTGGAACTGGTTTACATGGCGCCGCCCTCGCTGGGTTGGCGCGCTTGAGGTATCTTATCCTCCCGCGGGAATACGTCGCCGCATCCTTAAGCAGGCACTGCGCCTCCCCCACGCTCGAGGAATCGAGTACCATTACGACCTCTCGAATGACTTCTATAGACTGTTCCTCGACCGAGACTACGTGCTCTACAGCTGCGCCGATTTTATCGGCGTTTCGGATACACTCGAGATAGCTCAAGCTCGCAAAGTGAGCTTCATTGTAGATCTTGTCGGTGCAAAACCCGAGGAGCGCATCCTCGAGATTGGCTGTGGCTGGGGCGGTATG
>CALMVI010000078.1 GCA_937873095.1 uncultured Acetobacteraceae bacterium
CCCCGCTGCCGCCCCCGCCCTGGCCGAGCGCCCTCGCATCGAAATGCAGGAACAGCGGGGAGGCCGGGCGGCCCGGCTTGCCGTCCGAGACGCGTATCTGCTCGATCGGCCCGGCCGGCAGCGGCAGCGCCGCCCACACGCCCGCAGCCTCCAGCAGCGGACGCGAGCCCGCGGCGATGGCGTAGGCGCGCCCGTCGAAGCTCGGGTGTTCCATCGGCGGCAGCGCGGCGCGGTCGACCACGGCCACCGACAGGCCGGCCTGGGCCAGGCGGCACGCCAGCACGCCGCCGACCGGACCCGCACCCACCACGCACACATCCACACGTCGCACACCCGCCTCCATCGATGTTCCGGGACGGCCCAGCGGGGCCATGAAGCTGCCTAAACAGTGGGCATGAACCGGCGTAGCGTGAGGGTTCGGGGTCGGCACGGTTCTTGTAAGCCGTCCGGCTTGGCGACCCGTCCGGCATGGCGACCGGTCAGGCGTGCGGGGGCCAGGGGGTACGGAGATGAAGCTCATTATCGCTATCGTCAAACCGTTCAAGGTCGACGACGTGCGCGAGGCGTTGACCCCGCTGGGCGTGCAGGGCCTCACCGTCACCGAGGTCAAGGGCTTCGGCCGGCAGAAGGGACAGACGGAGATCTATCGCGGCGCCGAGTACCACGTCAGCTTCCTGCCGAAGGTCAGGATCGAGGTGGCTGTCGCGGCCGACCAGGCGGACGCCGTCGTGGAAGCCATCATGCGGTCGGCGCAAACCGGGAAGATCGGCGACGGGAAGATCTTCGTCCTCGACCTGCAACGGGCGGTGCGCATACGCACCGGAGAGCTGGACGCCGCCGCCCTGTAAGGCGGCAGCCCTGCCCGCCCGTGTTCCTGTTGCACCCTGGAGTACTGACCGCCCCAGCTAGGGCGAACAGGTTGCACACTCATGAAGCGACGGCAAAGCGGGCGAACGCCGCCGCCACGCTCTCATACACCGGCCGCTTGAAGGCCACGGCCAGGTCCGGAAGCTCGTGCAGCGCGGCCCAGCGCCAGTCGACGAACTCCGGATGCGGATCGTGATCCAGCACGATGTCGGAGTCGGCGCCGAGGAAGCGCAGGGCGAACCATTTTTGCCGCTGTCCCCGGTAGCGGCCGCGGAACGCGCTCTGGGCGATGTCGGGCGGCAGGTCGTAGGTCAGCCAGTCCGGGTGCTCGGCCAGGATGGTCGCGGCGTCGGTGCCGATCTCCTCCTTCAGTTCGCGGAACACCGCTGCAGCGGGTTCCTCATCGCCGTCGATGCCGCCCTGGGGCATCTGCCAGCTTGCCGGGGTGCCGTCCGGCAGGTCGGCCCGGCGGCCGACGAACACCTGTCCACGGTCGTTGAACAGGGCCGCGCCGACGTTAAGTCGGTACGGGGGGAGCCGGTCCGAGGGGTTGGTCAGGGCGGTGTCTCCTGGATGGCCGGCCGGGGCGGCGGTATGGCGGTCAGCGGCGCCAGGACAACGCCTCTCGCCGCCAGGCCGTGCGCCCAGACGGCGATCCGGTCCAGCAGGACCGGTCTCGGCGGCCCGGCCAGTCCGATGGCGGCGCCGCGCCTGACGGCGTCCTGCTCCAGCTCGGCCAGGTTGCGGTCGATCGCCTGCGCGTCGGCCGGCTGCTCGGGCGGCGAGGCACGGTCCACGATCACGTCGACCACGCGCGGCCGGCTTCGCCCAGGCGCCGTCGCCAGCGGCGCGGACGCATCTGGCCTGGCGTCGAGGTAAAGCAGGCCGCGGCGTTCGACGGTGGCGAGCATCTCGGCGAAGGCCTGGGTGCTTTCGGCGAAACGGCCGCCGTTCAACCCGTCCGACCCGCCGGTGGCGCCCACGCACCCCGCCACGCTGGACAGCGCCCAGTCCAGGTTCTGGTCGTTCTGCGCCTGGGTCGACCCCACCAGAAGCTCCCGGTTCCCCTCCTCGATCATCGGGTAGCCGGTCGGCTCCATCGGGATCGACACCAGGCACTCCCGCCCGCCGCGTCGCGCCGCCTGCGCCAGCGCCGCAGCGTCGGCCGGCAGGGCATAGGCAGAGAAGGCCAGGTCGATCGCCGATGGCAGCGTGCGTATCGCCTGCTCGGTCAACTGACGATCCAGCCCAGCGCCGTCCAGCACAAGCGCCACGCGCGGGTGGCGCTCCGCCGGATCGAAGGCGGCGGCGTAGAGCGCGGCAGCGTGTCCGGTACCTGCGATCCTGGGCAGCATGCGGTCGGGCAGATATCCGCTCGGCTCCAGCAACGCCGGATCAGGGTCTGGTATGGCGGCGGTGTTCAACGGCAGCATCGGCGCGGGCAGCGCCGCGCTGGGCGGCACGCTCGCCGGCCGCGCTTTCGGCAGCGCTGGGCGCGTCGGTTGCGATCCGGCGCGCGCGGGCTGCGAAGACATCTGTGCTGCCGGCCCCAGTATCTGCAGCCACGTGCCCCCGATCGCCAGGCTGGCCAGGATGACCGCCCAGAAGATGCCGAGCGGGCGGAAGCTGGTCATGATCCAGTTTGGTCACGGCCCGGGGCGTCGCGCGACGGCCCCGGATGCGGGCAGGCTAGAGCATGTTCCGTTCACTTGCGTTCACTCCACAGGCTCTAGCTCGTTGTTGCGAGCATCTTCACCCGATCAGACGATTCCGTCTGATCGGGTGCTGCTCTAGGACCAGCCAAGCACGGGCCCGCCCCGCCCCGGACCAGTTGCATCGAGACAACCCTATTTTGCGGCGTGGCGCTGAGCGGCCATGTCCTTCACAACGATGATGCCCTGTTGAAGTTGATAATCGGTGTCCGGCTTGGCCAGGTCGAATTTCGGCCAGTTCGCCGGCGGCTTGGCCTCGATCTGCTTGGCCTGCGCGGGAATATCGTCGCGCGGCGCGGGCGGCTTGGTGGGTGCGGAGCCGCCCTCGTTCTTCAGCGCGTGGTTGAGGTCCGCCTCGCGGTCCGGCAGGTAGTGGATCTCGTCCTCCCGGCTTTCCGCGACAGGAACGTCGGGCGCGATCCCCAGGCCCTGGATGGAGCGGCCGGACGGCGTGTAATAGCGCGCCGTCGTCAGGCGGATCGCCCCGTCATTGCCCATCGCCATGACGGTCTGCACCGAGCCCTTGCCGAAGCTGCGGGTGCCCACGATCACCGCGCGGCGATGGTCCTGCAGCGCGCCCGCCACGATCTCGCTGGCCGATGCCGAGCCGCCGTTGATCAGCACCACCAGCGGCAGCCCGTCCGTCAGGTCCGACCCCTTGGCGTCCCAGCGCTGGCTGTCCTCGGGATGCCGTGCCCGCGTGCTGACGATCTCGCCGTCCGGGATGAAGTCCTCGCAGACGTCCACCGCCTGGTCGAGCAGCCCGCCCGGGTTGTTGCGCAGGTCGAACACGACACCCCGCAGGTTGCCGTGGCTCTGCTCCTTCAGCTTGGCGACCGCTTCGCGCAGCTTGGTGTCGCTCTCCTCGTTGAAGCTCGTCATCCTGATGTAGCCCACATCGCCGTAGAGCGCCGACTTGACCACCTGGATGTGGATCACCTCGCGCGTCATCGTCACGTCGATGGGCTTGTCGATGTGCTCGCGCTTGACGTTCAGCGTGATCGTGGTGCCGGCGTCGCCCTTCATCTGGTCCACCGCCTCGTTCAGCGAGAGGCCTTCGACCGACTTGCCGTTGAGCGACAGGATCAGGTCGCCGGCCTTCATCCCGGCGCGCGCGGCCGGCGTGTCGTCGATCGGGCTGATCACCTTCACCAACCCCTCGTCGGACGTGACCTCCAGCCCCAGGCCGCCGTATTTGCCCGTGGTGACGACCTGCATGTCCTTGTACTGCTTGGCATTCATGTAGCTGCTATGCGGATCGAGCCCGGTCAGCATGCCGTTCAGCGCGTTGTCGACCAGCTCGCGATCCTTGACCGGGGCCACGTAGTCCGCGCGCACCTTCTCGAACACCTCGCCGAACAGGTTGAGCAGGTGGTAGGTGTCCTGCGGTCCGTCCGCCGCGCCGACCGTGTCGTCCGCATAGGCGCGCGGCAGATGCAGGTGCGGCACGGTGCGCAGGACGGGGCCCGCGACGATGCCGGCCGCGAATGCCGCTCCGAGCAGGAGACTGTTGCGAAGTTTCATGGGCCAGGTCCTTGCATCGTCGAATGGCGTTCGTCTGTTGGGCCTCTGCGCCAGATGGGACGCTATCGCCACAGCGGAAGTTCATCTAAGCGCAGTGCCGCAACTCTAAAGCGCGTTCAGGCCGATGGTAAACGTCAGGCGGGTGCCGCGCATGCGCCGGCTCAGATCTTGCCGATCATGCCGTCCCAGACCGCCTTGCTGCCCCGCGGGTCCCCGGACGCTCCGCCCGGCTTGCTGCCCCATTTGTGCCATTGATAGCCGGCCTGGAACATCAGGAAGGAGTAGCACAGGAACACGATGACGCTTGCCAAGGTCGGCCTCCCAAGAACAGTTACAGGCTAGACCATGCCCGGTCCGGGTGGAACGCCCGGAGGGTCAAACGCCGCTGTCCGCTCGTCCAGCAGCGGCTTGCCCGTCATCTCCTCCGGCTGGGCGATGCCCATCAGTGCCAGCAGCGTCGGCGCCAGGTCGGCCAGCCGGCCGTCATGCAGGGGCCGTCCCGGCCCGCCCGCCAGCAGCACCGGCACCGGGTTGGTCGTGTGTGCGGTGTGCGGGCCGCCGGTCGAGGGGTCGCGCATCAACTCGGCGTTGCCGTGATCGGCCGTCACCAGCAGCGCGCCGCCGGCCCGCCCGATGGCGTCGGCGATCCGGCCGAGCCCGTGATCCACCGCTTCCACCGCGCGTATCGCCGCCGTCAGCACCCCCGTATGGCCCACCATGTCGGGGTTGGCGTAGTTCATCACGATCAGGTCGTAGCGTGCCGCATCGATGGCCTCCACCGCGCGGTCGGTCAGTTCGGCGGCGCTCATTTCGGGCTGCAGGTCGTAGGTCGCCACCTTGGGGCTCGGCACCATGACCCGGTCCTCGCCGGGGTACGGCGCTTCCTGGCCGCCGTTGAGGAAGTAGGTGACGTGCGGGTATTTCTCCGTCTCCGCCAGGCGCAGCTGCGTCCTGCCGGATGCCGAGACGACCTCGCCCAGGATGTGGGTCAGCGGCGCCGGCGGGAACAGCGCCCCCATCACGTGCGCCAACTCGTCGCCGTAGCGGGTCATCCCGGCAGCGGCGGCAAACGCGGTCGTGGACGAGCGTGGGAAGCCGGCGAACGCCGGGTCGGCCAGTGCCGCCAGGATCTCGCGCACCCGGTCGGCGCGAAAGTTGAAGCACAGCAGCACGTCGCCGTCGCGCATGCCCTGGTAGGGCCCGATCACCGAGGGGTCGATGAACTCGTCGCTCACGTCCTGGGCATAGGCGGCGCGAACCGCCTCGGCGGCCGTCGCGTAGCGGTCGGCATCGGCAATCGCCATCGCGCGCCAGGCACGCGCCACACGCTCCCACCGGTGGTCGCGGTCCATCGCGTAGTAGCGGCCGCACACCGTCGCGATGGCCGCGCCCGCAGGCAACGCCGCCTCCAGTGCCGCCAGACACGCAGCGCCGGACCGCGGCGCGGTGTCCCGCCCGTCGGTCACCGCGTGGACCGCCACCGGCACGCCCGCCTCGGCCACGATCCGGGCGAGGGCGACGGCGTGGTCCTGGTGCGCGTGCACGCCGCCATCCGACACGAGGCCCATCAGGTGACAGGCGCCGCCGCGGAGCTGCGCGGCCGCGATCAGCTCCGTCAGCGCAGGCGCCTGCGCCAGGCTGCCGTCGCGTACGGCCCAGCCGATCCGCGCCAGCTCCTGACGCACCACGCGGCCGGCGCCGATGTTGAGGTGGCCCACTTCGGAATTGCCCATCTGGCCGTCCGGCAGCCCGACCTCGCCGCCATCGGTGCGCAGCAGCGCGTGCGGGCAGCCGGCCCAGAGCCGGTCGAAATTGGGCGTGTCCGCCAGTGCGACGGCGTTGTCGGACGCCTCTCCGCGCCAGCCGAAACCGTCGAGTATCAGCAGCATGACAGGGCGGGGCATCGTCAGGAACGGCTTTCATTAGCTAGTCGTCGGCGTCGCTAATCGATTGGCGGGGGTTTGGGAACGGGCCGTAGCGGCGCTGGTGGGACAGGAAGCGCTCGTTCAGCAGGCGGTACTGGTCCGACATCATGCGGTGCGGGCGGACGCTGGCCATCAGCTCGTGCTCGGTGGCCAGCACCGGGCGCAGCCTGGCCTGGGCGGCCAGCGCCGGGACGATGGCGATGACGTAGGGGTCGGGCACAAGCGGCTGCGCTGCCTGCGGCGGGACCTCCGCCGCCAGCGCAGTGTCGGCGAGCGTGCGGCCGGCGAGCGCGCTGCCAATGCCGCCGAGCCAGGCGACCGCCCGGGCGCAGTAGCGCGCCGAGAGCGGGGTCATCACCGCCTGGCCGAGCCCGGCCCGGTATTTCGTCAGCGACCGGCAGACATCTCCCCCGGCCAGCGCCCAGGCGCGCGCGAGGTAGCGCACGCCCAGCCGTATGTTGGTCGCCGGATCGGCCAACTCGGCCGCGGTGCCGAAGAAGCCGAGCTGCCGAGCCGTCGCCGGCATGACCTGCATGATGCCGATCTCGCCCGAACTGCCGACGGCGTCTGGCCGGTAGCCCGTCTCCACCATCGCCACCGCATCGGCCAGCTCCGGCGGCAGCCCCGCGGCCTTGGACTCCCGCAGCACGATCGGCAGGTAGAGCGCCCGCCCCCCAACCTCGCCGGGCATGGTGACCGCCCGCGCGCCCGATGCGAGCGTCATCAGGGCCAGGATGAGAGCAGCGCGCATGCGCGCCAGTATCGCGCGCAGTCGTCAAGGCGGGGTTACCGGGGTGGAGAGCAGCGGCCGCGTCTGGTAGGCTCCTGCCTCGGGCGAGCACGGCCCTCAACCGGCGCCTATCGTTTGTCACCCGCCCGGACCGCCTGACCGGGGCAGAATCAGGAGCGCCCCATGGGCAACATCGACCTGCTCGCCCGCCGCACCGCGGCGGTTCCGCGGGCCCTGAGCCACGCCACCCCGGTCTATGCGCACCGCGCGCGCAACAGCGAGGTGTGGGACGTGGAAGGCCGGCGCTACGTCGACTTCGCCGGCGGCATCGCGGTGCTCAACACCGGCCATTGCCACCCGCGCGTGATCGCGGCGGCGACCGAGCAGATGGGACGGTTCACCCACACCTGCGTGCAGGTGCTGGCCTACGAACCCTACGTGGCGCTCGCCGAACGGCTGAACGCGCTGGCGCCGTTCGAGGGTCCGGCGCGCACCATCTTCTTCACCACCGGCGCCGAGGCGGTGGAGAACAGCATCAAGATCGCGCGCGCGGCCACCGGGCGCAGCGGCGTCATCGCGTTCGCCGGCAGCTTTCACGGCCGCACCATCATGACCAGCGCGCTAACTGGCAAGACGCTCCCCTACAAGCGCGGTTTCGGTCCGTTCCCTGCCGAGATCTACCACCTGCCGTTCCCGATCGAGCACCACAACGTGACCGTGGCCGAAAGCCTCAAGGCGCTGGAATTCCTGTTCCGTGCCGATATCGAGCCGAGCCGGGTGGCCGCCATCATCGTCGAGCCCGTGCAGGGCGAGGGCGGCTTCTACGAGGCGCCGCACGAGCTGCTGGTCGCCCTGCGGCGGGTGTGCGACCAGCACGGCATACTGCTCATCGCCGACGAGGTGCAGTCAGGTTTCGCACGGACAGGACGCATGTTCGGCATCGAGCACAGCGGCGTGCAGCCCGACCTCGTCACCGTCGCCAAGTCGCTCGCCGGCGGCTTCCCGCTCTCGGGCGTGATCGGGCGTGACGCGATCATGCAGGCGGCCGAACCGGGCGGGCTGGGCGGCACCTATGCCGGCAACCCTGTCGCCTGCGCCGCAGCGCTCGCCGTGCTGGACGTCATCGAGGACGAGCGGCTGATGCAGCGGGCGACCACGATAGGCGACCGCATCAAGGCGCGCGTGCACCAGATCGCCGACCGCAATGACACCCTGCCGATCGGCGCGATACGCGGCCCCGGCGCCATGGTGGGGTTCGAGATTTTCCGCGAGCGCGGCGGCACCGAACCCGACCCGGAGGCCACCCGGCGGGTCACGGCCCGCGCGCTCGAGCACGGGCTGGTGCTGCTGTCCTGCGGCGTGTTCGGCAACGTCATCCGCGTGCTGGTTCCGCTGACGGTGCAGGACGAGGTGCTCGAGGAGGGTTTGGGCATGCTGGAGCGGGCGCTGCAGGTATAGCCGCGCAGGCAGCGGCCGCGGCGTTGAACCGGACGTGAACGCCTGTCCGAAACTCTCGCCGGCAGCGCCCGTAGATCGTCTGCGGTCAACCAATGGGAGTTCATCATGCCACAGATGTTCGACTGGATCTTCTACGCCATCATGATCCTGCCGCCGGCGTTCCTGGTCTGGGACTGGATGAGAAATCGCTGACCCGGCGTCGGACTTGTCAAGCCCCCGGGGCGCCCGACCAAATCGGGCGTCCTAGCCTGACCCGCCGCGCGCAGTCCCGGCGCTACCTCAACCCGGCCAGCGCCAGGCCTGCGATGGCCAGGTGACCGGTTTCGGTCGGGTGCAGGTGGTCGAAGAACAGGAATTTGTCCTGCCCCGCTCCCGTCGCGTTGAGTGAGCCGCTGAACGGGTTGTCGAAATTGCCCGTCCAGACCGGCGTCGTCACGTTGGTCAGGCCGAACGCCGAGGGGTTTGCCACCGCCTGGTCGATCAACCCGTAGGTGTTCACCAGATCCACGCTCAGGTGGTCTGCCGCGATCAGCGGCTGCAACTGGCTCGAGAGGTCCGAGTCGTAGAGCGCCGACAGGGTGGACGCGGCGACAGCCTGGCCGGCCTCCTCCGGCGTCTTGCCCAGGTCCGGCACGTTGAGGATGGCGAAGTGGCACGCGCCGTCCGCCGCAAGCCCGCCGATGAACGAGAGCTCGTCGCCGACGGCCGCCTGCACGTCGGCCACGGCCGAGGCCGGGTGCGCGGCATAGGCCGGCACCGCATCGATCACGTCGTTGCCGCCGATCGACAGGGTGTACAGCGCGTTTGCCGCCGGGTGGGGGTCCTGCACCGCGAATTGCGCCAGTTGCGCCGGAAGGTCGAGCGGCGAGAGGCTGTGCAGCGGCTCCTCGCCGGCTTGTGCGCCGCCATAGGCGAAATCGGTCCCGCCCAGCAGGCTCGGCGCCGGCGCCGCCAGATGCAGGTCGCGCGCCAGGTCCTGAACCCAGACCGGACCATTGGTGAAGCGGCCATGCGAGTAGATGAACGGGTCGGGCAGGACGTGGGCGCTGGCGGTGTAGACGTTGCCTGCATCCGAAAGGCTGTCGCCGAACGCATAGATCCGGCCGAACTCCGCCTGGCCAGACTGGGCGTGTCCGGCAAATCTCTTGCCATCCCGCATCTCGAATGTCTGCCTGTCGATCATGGCGCGCCTTCCAGTTCGAGTTTCGGCCATCCTGCGTCAAGTCAGCGCGACCCGGCAACCGGGACCGGCCCGAACGCTTAGCGTCTCTAAGAACCGGGAGTGAGGCGAACATGAGTGGCCATCCGCTGTATTGGCTCGTATTCGCCACCTTTATCGTGCTCCTTGGCTTCCTGGGCTGGAGCAAGCTGTCCACCAAGCGGAGCCTGGAGACGGGCGGCAGGACGTCGGGCATAGGCGGCCCGAACGATCCGCTGAGCGGCCACTCGCAGGAGACCGAGAAGCTGCCGTAAACGCGGCGTTCACGGTCCGGATGTAGGATTGCGTCCGACACGCTCCTGGCGGTCCCCCTTGCGCCGGAGCCACTTGCCGTGAAGATCGCCGTCCTGATCGCTCTGTTGGCCGCAGTGTCGGCGCATGCGGAATGCAGGATGGGGCGCGCGGCATCGCTTCCGATCACGCTGTGGCAGCAGAAGCTGTTCGTTCCTGTCGAGGTCGACGGCACGCGCGCGTTCTTCTTCGTCGACACCGGCGCCAGCACCACCACGCTGTCTGAGCAATTGGCCGACCGGCTTAGCCTGCCGCGCGATTTCGACCGCAGCGCCGACGTGGTCGGGGTCGGCGGCGTGGAAAGCCGGCTCACCATCGTCCGTGCGAACGAGGTCTCCCTTCAGGCTGTGCACATCCAGAAGCAGAGCTTCCCGGTTGCAGCCTTCGCCGAGAGCATGGCGGACGGCTCTCCCGTGGGCGGGCTGATCGGCGCCGACATCCTGTCGCGGTTCGACCTCGACCTCGATCTCCCCGACCGCCGCCTTGTTCTCTGGACGGTTGCGGGCTGCTCCGAGGTGAGGCCTGACTGGCCGGGAGACGCCGCGGGAACGCCGTTGCAGGTCGCACCCTCCCGCCATGCATCGATCCCCGTGCGGATCGACGGCGCCAGCCTGGATTTGCTGATCGACACCGGCGCGCCGACCCTGATCCTGTCCAGCCGGGCGGCGGCGCGCGCCGGTGCCACGCCGGACGTGCTGGAGGAAAACCGGCGCATGGTCGGCCACGGCGTCAACGACCGCGCGTTCGACGCGCGGATGCACATCTTTGGCCGGGTGGAAGTGGCCGGCCAGGTGTTTGGCGACGTTCGCGCCATCGTCGTCGCCCCAAGCCGCGTGCCGACGGGGGACGGGCTGCTGGGTCTGGAGTTCCTCAAACGCGCGCGGGTCTGGCTGTCGTACGGCACGTCGACGCTGTTCGTTCAAAAGTCGAACGACTGACGGCCGGTCGCGCCGCGCTCCGCGTCAGGGTGCAACTCTTGCCTGCAGGTGCCGTTTGGGTCGCCTGACGAAGCAATCGGGGAACACCATGCAGAAAATATTATTGGGAGCCGCCGCCTCCGTCCTGGCGATGAACATGGCGTTTGCTCAGACCGCCGCGACCAGCCCGTCCGCGGCACCCGGCGCGTCGACTTCAGGCACCTCGATGGGCGCGCCGCCGACCGCCACCCCCATGACCAACAGCACGGTCAACAACAAGGCTGCCGCCACCGGCGACACCAACCAGGCCGTCGTCACCACAGGCGCCAACGCCGACCAGCCGGCCAAAGGGGCCAACAGCTTCACCATGAGGCAGGCCCGGGCGCGCATCGCCAAGAAAGGCTACACCCATGTGACCGGCCTGGCGAAGGACGCCAACGGCGTTTGGCGCGGCCAGGGCACCAAGGACGGTCAGCCGGTGCAGGTGTGGCTCGACTACAAGGGCAATGTCGGCCAGCAATCCTAGAGCAGCATCATCCAGGCCGGCCATCATCCAGGCTGGCATCAGTTGGATGATCGAGCCGCTCGGCAAACAAAGGTTGAGCGGGTCGGGCTGACATCGTCGGCGCGAACCCGCTCTGGACCGAACGACAGGAAGACCAGACAATGGCAACACGTACCCTTACGCGCCTTTTCGATAACCACGATGATGCGGTTGCGGTCGTGCAGTCGCTCGAGTCGGCCGGCTTCAGCCATGACGACATCAGCATCGTGGCCAGCAACCACGACACCCGCTACACCACGGCGGGTTCTGGAGCCGGTTCCGGCGCTGCCGCGGCCGACGCGGGCGGCACGGCTACCGGAACCGGCGCCACGCTGGGCACGGTGCTGGGCGGCGGCGCGGGCCTGCTCGCAGGCATCGGCGCGCTGGCCATTCCCGGTGTGGGACCGGTCGTCGCGGCAGGCTGGCTGATTTCCACGCTGACGGGCGCCGGCATCGGCGCCGCCGTGGCGGGAGGCGTCGGCGGCATCGTCGGATCGCTAACCCATGCGGGCGTGTCCGAGGAGGACGCCAACCTCTATGCCGAGGGCGTACGCCGCGGCGGTTCGCTGGTCACCGTGCGGGTGGACGAGTCGCGCGCGCCGCAGGCCGAGCAGCTCCTCAACGGACGCAGCTACGTCGATCCTGCCGCCCGCCGCGCCGAATACGCGTCCACCGGGTGGGAGCGCTTCGACGACAAGGCGCCGGCCTACACCTCCGGCGCCGCAAGCACGTCGGCCACCAGAACCGTCCTGTAAATCCCATTGGCCGCAGGGCGCCCGCCTCGGGCAGCCCTGCGACCGCGGATCACGGTGCGGGGCTGGCCTGCATGTCGTGCAGCGCCTTGAGCGTGTTGCCGACATGCTGGTCGGGGTCCATCGCCTCGTAGCTGTAAACGATGCGGCCCGCGGGAGAGATCACGTAGCTCGTCCGGCTCGACAGCGGCATCACCCGCAGCATGACGGCGTCGTAGGCGTGGCTGATGTGGCCGTTCGCGTCGGAAGCCAGCGGAAACTTGCCGGCGCAGTCGCTGACCGAAAACTTGTTCAGCTTCTCGATCCCGTCCATCGACACGCCGATTACCGTCGCATGCAGGGCGGCGAATTGCGGCATGGCGGCGGCGAACGCATGCGCCTCCGCCGTGCAGCCCGAGGTGAAGGCGGCCGGGTAGAAATACATGACCACCGGCCCTTTCTTGAGCGCGTCGGCCAGGTGGAACGAGAACGCGTTGCCGGCGAGCGTGGCGGGCGCGGTGAAATCCGGCGCCGTGGCACCTGGCTGCAGGGTGGCCAGGGCGGGGGTGGCCGCAAGGAGCGAGGTCAGGACGATGAGATGCCGCATGGTGTCTCCTGAGGTAAGGCCAGGGCTCTGCCCTGGACCCGCTGGGGCCACGCGGCCCCAGGCCCCGTTATTTGTCAACACTTTCCCATACCGCTTTTGCAATTGATCGGAACGCCAGGGCGCCGGCGCTTTCGGGTGCGGCCAGCACGATCGGCTGGCCCGCGTCGCCGGCCTGGCGCACGTCCAGCAGCAGCGGCACCTCGCCCAGGAACGGCACGCCTAGCCTGAGCGCCTCCGTCCTTGCCCCGCCATGCCCGAAGATCGGGCTGGAGTGGCCGCAATGCGGGCAGTGGAAGACGCTCATGTTCTCCACCAGCCCGAGGATACGCACGCCCACCTTCTCGAACATCGCCACCCCGCGCCTTGCGTCGATCAGGGCGATGTCCTGCGGCGTGGACACGATCACCGCGCCGGCCACCACCACACGCTGCGCCAGTGTCAACTGCGCGTCGCCGGTGCCAGGGGGCAGGTCCACCACCATCACGTCCAGCTCGCCCCACTCCGTCTCGCCCAGCATCTGCTGCAGCGCGCCCATGACCATGGGGCCGCGCCAGATCATCGCCTGGTCCTCCGGCACCAGGAAGCCGAGCGACATGGCGCTCAGGCCGAAGGCGCGCACCGGCTGCATCATCTTGCCGACCACGTCCGGCTTGCGGTTCACACCCAGCATCCTGGCCATGCTGGGCCCGTGCACATCGGCGTCCACCAGCCCGGTGCGCAGGCCCATCTTCGCGAAACAGGCGGCCAGGTTGACCGAGACGGTGGATTTGCCGACCCCGCCTTTGCCAGACGCGACCGCGACCACGCGTCGCACGCTGCTGAGGAACTTGGCGCCCTGCGGATCCTCGCCGTGTCCGCGCCTGACCCCGGGCGGCGGCTCGGTCATCGGGTTCGGCGCGGACGGAGCCGCCCGATGCGAGGTCAGCACGACGGCGGCGTTCAGCACCCCCGGCTGGCGCTTCAGCAGCGCGGTCGCCTCGGCCGCCACACGCTCCATCCTGCCCACCATCGCGCGCTCCGCCCGCAGCGCCAGGTGCACCAGCCCGTCCTTGGCCTGCAGCCCGTCGACCAGGCCGGCCGAGACGATGTCCCCCCCATCCGGCCCTGCGACGCCGCGCAGCGCCTCCATCAGGCTCGCCTGTAGCCCCGCCGTCGACTCCGCCATGCTTTGCAAACCTCCGGCAGCGGTCCATATGCGCGGTGCCAGCCCGGCATATGTGCCAACGCCGCGGGGCTGCCAACACCCGGAGCGTCTGCGCTGCACATCCGGGCCAGGAGATCAATCCGAAATGCCGTCCGACCAAAACCCCTGGAACCTAGGCGGCGGCCCGCGGCGCCCGTCCAACCCCATCCAAGGCCCCTGGGGCGGCGGCGGATCGGGCGGCGGCCAACTGCCGCCGGAGCTGGACCGGCTGATGGACCAGTTGCGCGCGCTGCTGCGCCGGTTCCTGGGCGGCGCCGGCGGCTCGGCCGGCCGGGGCGCGGTCCTCGCCGCCGTTGCGGTTGTGGCCATCTGGCTCGCCACCGGCTTCTACCGTGTCGAGCCGGACGAGCAGGGCCTGGTGCTGCGCTTCGGCGCCTATGTCCGCAGCACCCCGCCAGGGCTGAACTACCATGCCCCCTGGCCGATCGAGAGCGTGCTCCTGGTCGCCGTCACCCGCATCAACCGGGTGGAGATCGGCTTCCGCAGCACGGCCGCCGAAGAGCCTGACTCCTCGCCGCGCTCGCCCGATGGCACGTCGGAGCCGGCGCGCAGCGCTCCGGGGCGCGACCTGGCCGAGGAGAGCCTGATGCTGACGGGCGACGAAAACATCGTCGACATCAACGCCAGCGTGTTCTGGAAGGTGTCCGACGCGGCCGCGTTCAGCTTCAACACCCGCAACCCTGGCTACACGGTGAAGTCGGCGGCCGAATCGATGCTGCGCCAGGTGGTCGGCCGAACCAAGATTCAGGAAGCCCTGACCGGCGGGCGCGCGGTGATCGAGCAGGCGGTGACGGTCGGCACGCAGGCGATCCTCGACCAGTACCATGCCGGCGTCGAGATCACCCAGGTGCAGCTGCAGAAGGTGGACCCCCCGGCCGACGTGATCGAGGCGTTCCGCGACGTGCAGCGCGCCAACACGGACGCCGACACCGCCCGCAACGACGCGCAGTCCTACGCCAACGACGTGGTGCCCCGCGCGCGCGGCGAGAGCGCCGCCATCCTGGCCCAGGCGAACGGCGCCAAGCAGGCCTCGGTAAGTGCGGCGACCGGCGAGGCGCAGCGTTTCCTGAGCGTCTATGCCGCCTACGTGCAGGCCAAGGACGTGACGCTCAGGCGGCTTTACATCGAGACCATGCAGGAAATCATCAAGGACACCCCGTCCATCGTGGTCGACGACAAGCTGCGCAGCATCCTGTCGACGCTGCCGCTGCAGGGCCCTGCCACGCAGGGAGACGCCAAGTGAACCGCCTCGTCCTGGGCGGCCTGGCGCTGCTCTTCGTCGTGTTCGTGCTGATCAACGTCAGCTTCTTCGAGGTGTCGCAGACCGAGATCGTGCTGATCACCCAGCTGGGACAGCCGGTGCGGGTGATCGAGGACCCCGGCCTGCACTTCAAGCTGCCCTTCGTGCAGACCGCCATCGCCTTCGACAAGCGCCTGCTGGACTACGAGGCGCCGCAGGAGGAGGTGATCCTGGGCGACCAGCGCCGCCTGATCGTGGACAGCTTCTCGCGCTACCTGATCACCAATCCGTTGCAGTACTACCAGACTGTCGGCCCGACCGAGGCCGGGATAGAGGCGCGGCTGAACTCCGTCGTCACCTCCAGCCTGCGCCGCGTGCTCGGCGGCGAGACCCTGCTCGACGTCCTGTCGGCGCAGCGGCCGCGGATCATGGGCGCCATACGCGCCCAGGTGAACGACGAGATGAAGGGTTTTGGGGTGAACGTGGTGGACGTGCGCATCCGCCGCGCCGACCTGCCGGAGGAGAACACCGAAGCGATCCTGCAGCGCATGCAGTCCGAGCGGAAGCGCGTGGCCAGCCAGGCCCGGGCCGAGGGCGCCGAAGCCTCTGCCCGCATCAAGGCGGACGCGGACCGGCAGAAGACCGTGCTGCTGGCCCAGGCCCGCGCCGACGCCGACCGGCTGCGCGGCGAGGGCGAGGCGCAGGCGATCGCCATCTACGCCAACGCCTTCCAGCGCGACCCGAAATTCTTCGCAACCTGGCGCACCCTGCAGGCGTACCGCGATGCTTTCGGCGCCGGCAAGTCCCGCCTGGTGCTGACCCCGCAGGACGATTTCCTCAAGCTGATGCAGGGGCTCCCGGCGCAGTAGCTGCGGTGCGGGCCGGAAAACGGCCTGCACCGCGAAGGCGCTCAGCCTTCCTTTACCAGTCCAACTGCTTACTTGTGCACGAGCGCCCCTCGTGAACACACTCGGGCGGCACAAGGAACCGATGCATGCGCCTTCCCGCTCTGCTGGCCCTGACGACCGCACTTGCCGTTCCGGCCAGCGTCATGGCGCACGGTGCGCCGGACAGCTTTGCGGATTTGGCGCAGACCCTGTTGCCCGCGGTGGTCAACATCAGTTCCACGCAGAACGTGCAGACCGCCGCCAGCGACAAGGGGCCGGAGATGCCGGTGTTCCCTCCCGGCTCGCCGTTCGAGCAGTTCTTCAAGGATTTCATGAACCGCCACGGCCACCAGCAGGGCGGCGGCGGGAACGAGGATGGCGACCCCGGCGAGGACGGCCCCGACGCCGCGCCCGACCAGCAGGGCCAGGCGGACCCGCATGATGGCCACCCGCACCGCATGCAGTCGCTCGGCTCCGGCTTCATCGTCGATCCGTCCGGCATCGTGGTGACCAACAACCACGTCATCGAGGGCGCCGACGAGATCACCGTGACGCTGCAGGACGGGCTGACGCTGAAGGCGACGCTGGTCGGCCACGACGACCGCAACGACATTGCGGTGCTGCAGGTGCACGCCGACCACAAGCTGCCCTCGGTGCATTTCGGCAACAGCGACGCAAGCCGCGTGGGCGATTGGGTGCTCGCCATCGGCAACCCGTTCGGCCTGGGCGGGTCGGTCAGCGCCGGCATCGTCTCGGCGCGCGGCCGCGACATCCAGCAAGGGCCTTACGACGACTTCATCCAGACCGACGCCGCCATCAACAAGGGCAATTCCGGCGGTCCGCTGTTCGACATGGCGGGCGAGGTGATCGGCATCAACACCGCCATCTACTCCCCCTCCGGCGGCTCGATCGGCATCGGCTTCTCGATTCCGTCGGACGAGGCGCGCAACGTCGTCGACCAGCTGGAGAAATTCGGCCGCCCGCGCCGCGGCTGGCTCGGTGTGCGCATCCAGCAGGTGACGCCCGACCTTGCCGAAAGCCTGGGGCTGCACGAGGCGGATGGCGCCATGGTCGCCGGGGTCAACCATGACGGGCCGGCCGACCACGCCCACATCCAGAACGGCGACGTCATCCTGACCTTCAACGGCCAGAAGCTGAAGGAAATGCGCACCCTGCCGCGCGTGGTCGCCGAGACCCCGATCGACGCCCGCGTGCCGGTTGACATCTGGCGGGCCGGCCATCGCCAGACCGTGCAGGTGGTGGTTGCCGAAATGCCCGACGACCAGAAGGCCGACACGCCGAAGATGTCGTCCAAGCCGCCCGCCAACCCGTCGGTGGATTTCTCCTCGCTCGGCATGAAGCTCTCGCCGCTGACCGATGCGACGCGGCAGAAGTTCAAGATAGACGCGCAGCAGAAGGGTATCGTCGTCACCGACATCACGCCGGAGGGCCTGGCCGCGGATCACGGGCTCAAGCCCGGCGACGTGGTGGTCGAGGTTGCCCGCAACCCGGTGGCGACACCTGCCGACCTGCAGAAGCGGCTCGACGAGGCGCGCACCGACAGCAAGAAATCCGTGCTCCTCCTGGTTCAGGGCCAGGACGGCATGCGCTGGGTCCCGCTGCCGGTGCCCAAGAAAAGCTGAGCCGCCCACAGGCAGGAGCGGCTCACCCGGTGCTGCCCGACAAACACGGGTTGAGCGCGCCGGGCTGACACGGTCAGCCTGCGGGTGCCTACCCGTGGAAGCTCAGCAGCGTGCCGGCGCCGTGGTCGGCCGACAAACTGAAACTGCTGCTGGTGACGCTGCCGGCGAACGTCTCGCGTCCCAGCACGGTCCCTGATCCGTCGAACAGCGTCAGCACGTGCCCCGACAGGCTGTCGGAGGCGACGTGCCTGCCGGTGAAATCCAGCGCATCCCCCGTTGTCCAGCCGGTGATCGTCCCCGAGATCAGCCCGACGCCCGCCGCGGTGAACGTGCCGTTGGCGCCGAACACCAGACCCACTGTCGAAGCCTCGCCCTGCGTCAGGACGATGTCGCCATTGGCCACGCTCAGCAGTCCCGTGCCGTTGACCGGACCGAGGCAGGTCATGGTTCCGCCATTCGTGCCGATGCGGCCGAGATCGACGATGTTGCCTGCGCCCAGCACGCCCTGGCCGATGATGGTGGATCCGGCCGCGAGCGTCAGCCCGTTGCTGACCGAAAGCGTGCCGCCCTGGCTCAGCACCACGGCGCCATGCACGGACGCCCCGCCGAACACCGAGAGCTTGCCGCCGGCAACGTCGATCGTCGCAGCGCCTGCGGTCGCGACCCCCTGGCCTGCCGTGCCGACCAGCAGCCCGCCCGCCGACAGGTGGGATCCTGTGCCGAGCGTCACGGTGCCGGTCGTGCCGACGGTCAGGAGTTGTGTCGTGAGCACGTCGCTGCTGCCGGCCAGCGACAGGCTGCCGAGGTTGGCTCCGGCGCCGCCCACCACGACCGACCCGGCACTGACCGTACCGCCACCAGACACGGCGAGCGCTCCAGCGCCGTGCGGCGCAATTTCGAGCGCCCCCGCAACGGACCAATCCGAACCGTTCAGAACGCTGACCATCGAAGTCAGGCCGCGGCCCGACTGGACGACAGCATCGGGCACTGTCTGCCCGGACGAAGCGGCTACATGAACCGCCGCACCGTTGCTGATGGTCAGCGTCCCTGCGTCGGCAGCCCCGACCAGCATCTGCCCCGTTCCGTTCAGCACAGAGCCTGCTCCATCGACGGTCAGCGCGAATCCGGTTGCCCCGTCGATCGCCACCCCCGGCGCGTCGGCAGAAGCTGACGTCAGCGTCACCTGCGCGCCTTTCTCGGTGACGGTGTTCCCCTCCGTTTCGAGCAAGCCACCGCCGAGCCGCAATGCCGTTTGGGGCCCTGTAACGTCCAGCAGCCCGACTTCGACGCTCAGGGCCGCGCCGGCAGACTCAGCGCCTCGGTCGGTCACCGAGAGTGTGCCACCGTCCGAGACGGTGAGCACACCCTCGCGGATGCTGGCCTGTCCTTCGACCAGCGCGTGGCCACCGTCGATGCTGTCGCTACCGGAAAGGAATAATACCTGGCCGCCTTCGGCATTGCCAACGACCAGGGTGGAGCCGGAAGCGACCGACAGGGCTCCGAACACCTCCTCGAAGTTGAGCGGGCCGACAGTGCTGCCGATCTTCGAGACATCCGTTTCACCGACGATGATGCCGGCACTCCCCACGGTGAGCGTACCGCTCACGTCCAGCACCGCATCATCCTGCAGCGACACCGTGCCGGGCTCCAGCGTCATGTTGCCGTCAACCGCCCAATGCGCGCCCGTCAGGCCTGCTTCGGCGGAGACGAGCACTGCATCACCGGCGGCCGAGTAGCTGGTGACCCACGCGCCGGCCGAAGCGGTGAACGTTCCGGCCGTGTCTCCATTGTCGGGAAAGTCCCCGATGAGGAAGGTGCCGGCTGTGTTCAGCACGCCGCCGGATATCGTCAGCATGCCGCCGTCGTTGACCTGCACCGCAGTGCCCGAAACAGAGGACGCGTTGAGGACGCCGCCGTCCTGCAGCAGCGTGCCGCCATCGATGGTCACCGTGTCGGCGTTCAGGGTCGCGCCGCCGCTGAGCGCCAGCTGCCCGTCCACTTCGACGTGGGATACGCCCAGCGTGGCGCCGATTGCGTAGCCGGGGCCGGACGTGTTCGACACCGTCAGCGAGGCAAGGCCGGTCGCCGCGCCGTCGATCGTGCCGGACCCGGTCAGCTCCACGAGGTCGCCCGCGCCTGGCGGCGATGCGGCGGTGACGCCGTCGGTCACGTCGAACCAGTTGGCGGCCACCCCGAACGCAGTGGATGTGCCGCCCTGCCAGGAATACGTCTTGCCCATGAGCCGCCTGCCCCGATCCGAAACGCGCCCGCAATGGGTGCAGCGGTTCACGGGAAAGTCAACGCGCAGCAAACGCCTCGTTTACCGGCCGGCCGCAATTTGCGACGGCGTTTTGCGGGTGAAATCATGTCGTTCAAGGTCGCGCAATCTGGCGCAGTCGTTTCCGGCGGCGCGTCGGTCGCGCTCTCCCAGCTGTTCTCGGCGTCGGGCGGGGGCAACCCGGCCTACCTTGTCGTCTGCGCGCTGGACCGCGACGAGTACACGGCCGCGTCCACCGGCAGCACCGGCAGCCTGAACGGCAATGGCCAGACGCTCGCCCTGGCGCCGGTGGACGGGGACGGACGGGGCGCCGGCATCGTCTATGCCTGGCAGGCGTCGACCGGGCAGTACGTCAACGCCACCTACGGCACGTTGTCCCAGCTCAGCTACACGGCATCGACCAGCGCGCAGGACGTGACCAGCCTCTCGCTGTTCGGCGCCGGCTCGCTCGCCCAGGCCACCACCTATGCCAACAACGCGTTCGCCCTGATCCAGACGGACGCCGCGGGCTATCTCGGCTCGGCCACCGTGGTCGCGAACCCGGCCAACGCCGCCTCCCTGCCCGCCATGCCGCCTGCAGCGGCCACGCCAGACAGCATCGCCGCGACCGCGCTCAGCTTCGTGGGCGACGCCTGGAACATGGACGGCTGCTGGGTGCTGGCCAGCACCATTGCGGCCGAGGCGGGCGCCGCCCTGCCCATCCAGTCCACGCTGGTCGACGTGCCCGGACAGTCCAACGGCGAGTGGACCGTGCTCTATAACGGGCCGGCGTCGGCCAGCGCCAACTGGCAGAGCCTGGTCGGCACCGGGGACGTGGTCTGCTTCGGCCAGGGCAGCGGCGGACACATCACCACCTGCGTCAGCGGCGCAGGCGCGACGGCGCGGCTCGTCGACAACATCACCTATGTCGACAGCAGCGGCACCATCGTGAACCTGGCTCATGACGGCTCGCCGGACGACGTGCTGGTGTCGGCGCCGCACCCCGCCAGCCAGGAATGGGCGGGGCTGAACGCCGCCGACGTGGTGATCTACGCGCTGGGCGTGCCAGAACTCACCCCGGTGCGCCCCGCGGTGGCCGATGTCGCAGGCACGGCCCTGACGCTATCCGGCCTGGTCACCGCCAGCGACCCCAGCCACCGCAGCGTGCTGCAGTACCAGGTGTATGACAGCCTGAACGGCGGCAGTTTCCTGTCGGGCGGCGCGGTGCAGACGGCCCATTCGGCGGCGTCCGCGCTGAGTGTTGCCAGCCTTGGCAGCGTCAGCCTGACCGACACCCAGGCGGGCACCGACACGCTGGAGGTCCGCGCCTATGACGGCGCCTACTGGGGCGACTGGCAGGCGGTCAGCGTTTCGGTAACCGCGCCCGTGCTGCTGCCGCCCAGGATGGTGGCCCAGATGCCGGACCAGGTGTGGCAGCAGGGCAGCCATCTCAGCCTGACGCTGCCGGTGCTGTTTTCCGACCCGCAGCAGCAGGCGCTGCGCTACGCCGTTTCGGGTGCGGGCGGCGCTGCCCTGCCGTCCTGGCTGCGTTTCGATCCGGCCACCCGCACGCTATCGGGCGTCGTGCCGTCGGGCGGCATCGCCGCCTTCGCCATCACGGTGACCGCGACCGACACGTCCGGCCTGTCTGGGTCGGAGGTGTTCCACGCCTCCATCGCCGCCAAGCCGCCGCTGCTCGCGCACCAGACGCCGGCACAGATCTGGACCGAAGGCGGCAGCATCGCCTTCGCGCTGCCGGCAAGCACCTTCGCCGATCCGCAGGGCCAGGCCTTGAGCCTGCGCGCCACCCAGGCCAGCGGCGCGGCGCTGCCCGGCTGGCTGAGCTTCAATCCGGCCAGCGCCACTTTCCTGGGCACCGCGCCCGCCACGGTGCAGACCCTTTCCTTGCGGGTGACGGCGACCGATAGCAGCGGGCTGTCGGCGGCGGACACGTTCGGCGTCTCGGTCCGCGCCCCTGCCAACGCCGGCCTGAGCCTGGCCGACTGGCAGCCTGCCGACATCCTGCTGCACTGGGCGCCGCAACCGACCGAACCGGGGGCGACCTACGCCCTCGAACGGCACGTCGCCCCGATGCCGGTGCTGCCGCTGCCGCACGGGTGGCATGGGTGAGCAAGGCCAGGGCCGCCATGCGCTAGCGTGCGTCGCACGACGCCCCTGGCCTTTACCGTCAACTGTGAAAGCTCAGCATGGTGCCAGTGCCGTGGTCGGCCGAAAGCGAGAAGTTGCTGCTGGTGTAGCTGCCGGCAAACGCCTCACGGCCCAGCACGCTGCCCGAGCCGTCGAACAGCGTCAGCACGTGGTTGGAGAAACTGTCCGACACGGCGCGCAGGCCGGTCAGGTCGAACGCGTCCCCGGTGGTCCAGCCGGTGACGCCGCCTGATGCCATGCCCAGGCCCGCCACGGTGATGGTGCCGTTGGCGCCGAACACCATGCCGACGGTCGCGGCCTCGCCATGGGTCAGTATCATGTCGCCGCCGCCCGCCACGCTGAGCAGCCCGGTCCCGTTCACCGGTCCCAGGCAGGTCATGGTGCCGCTGCCGCAGCCGATGCGCCCGAGATCGGCGATGTTGCCGGCGCTCAGCACGCCCTGGCCGATGATCGTCGAGCCTGCGGCCAGGGTCAGCGTGTTGCTGACCGACAGCGTGCCGCCCTGGCTGAGCACCACGGCGCCGTGCAGGGCGGCACCGCCGAACACCGCCAGCTTGCCGCCCGCGATGGCGAGCGAGCCAGAGCTGGCCGGGACGGACCCGTTCGCCGCCGCACCGAGCAGCAGCCCGCCCGCCGAGAGGTGGGAGCCTGCGCCGAGCGTGACCGTGCCGCCGCCGCTGACGGTGAGCAGCCCGGTGCTGAGAACGTCGCCCGCGCCGGCGAGCGACACGGCGCTCTGGACGGTGCCGGTGCCGCCGACCGAGACGAGCCCGGCCGTGACCGTGCCGGCCGACGACACGAGAAGCGATCCGGAGCCATGCTGGCCGATTGCCAGCAGCCCGCGCGTGGTCAGCGCCGCGCCCGACACCGCCAGCGTGCCGCCATCGGTCACCTGCGCCGCGGTGCCGGAGGAGGAGGACAGGGCGAACACGCCGCCGTCGATGGCCGCCGTGCTGAGCGCGTCCGAGACCAGCATTCCGCCGGTCGCGGTCAGCGAGGCGGCGCCGGAGACCGTCAGCGTTCCGCCGTCCCTGACGCCCAGTACGGCCCCGACCGCGACGGTTGCGCCGGCGATGGCGATGGCGCCGCCGATTGTGCCGAACCCGTCATTGGCAGGATCGGTGCCGATGGCGGCGTGCGCGCCGGCGCCGAAGGCGATGCTGCTGCCGGCGAACCCGACCAGGCTGCCTGCATCGAAGACGGCGCCCGTGCCGGCCGCGCTTACGCTGTTGACGCCGCCCGCGATGCTCTGGTCGACCGACACGGTCTGCCCCGCGCCGTTCCACACGCCGCCGGCGCCCACCGTGATGGCGTTGGTGCCGCCGCCCGCGCCGAGCTCGGTGTAGTCCTGCACGTTCAGGGTCTCGTGGCTGATGGCCAGGCTGCCGTTGCCGCCGCCGGTGCCAAGACTGAGGTAGCCGATCGTCCCCGATCCCGATCCCGCCGCGTAGGCGGTCATCTGCAGGGTGCCGTTGCCGGCGCCGCCGATGACGACCGTTCCGGCCGTCCAGGACTCGCTGGCACCCAGCGCCAGCGTGCCGGATGCACCCGCGGAGACGCCCAGCGTGGCGCTGTCGGTGCTCAGCGTGCCGCCGCCTGCGACCACGTCGCCCTGGCCGGTGTCGCCGATCAGCATGCCGCCCGACACCGTCATCGTGGCACCCAGCGACACCAGCGTGCCCTGGCCCGCGACGGAGGCGCCGGGCGCGGTGGTTCCGAGCACGAGGCCGGGGCCGCTGGTGAAGCTGTCCGCCTCGAGCTGCGCGCCCTGGCCGAGCGCCAGCGAGCCCTGGCCGGACACGCCGAGCGCCAGCCCGCCATACAGCGTGGCGCTGCCGCCGCTGCCGATGGCCATGGCGCCCCGACCGCCCTGCATGCCGACCGCCAGCTGCCCGCCCATGTCGCAGGCGAGCGTTCCGCCCGCCACCAGCAGCGTGCCGGCTTGGCCGGTGCCGATCCCGACCTGCACGCCGCCGCCGGCGGTGTAGACGGACGCGCCGGCCTCGATCTGCAGGCTGGAGACGAGCCCGGCGGAGCCGGAAACCGAGATCTGCAGCGCGTCGGCGCCGGCGCTGAGCGCGCTGCCCGACTGCATGACCAGCAAACCGCCATCCACGCCCAGAGTGTCGGCCGTGACGCCCGATCCGTCGGTCAGCGCCAGCGTGCCGCCGACCTCGATCGACGAGACGTCCAGCGTGGCGCCGAGCGCGTAGCCGCCGGAGGTGGTGGCCGAGACGGAGAGCGCGGACAGCCCGGTGGCGGTGCCGTCGATCGTTCCGGACCCGGTCAGCTGCACCGCGTCCCCTGCGCCGGGCGGCGAGGTGGCCGGAGTGGCGTCGGTGACGTCGAACCAGTTCGACGCGTCGCTGAAATCGGTGGAGGTGGCGCCTAGCCAGGAATAAAGCGTCATGCCTTCTCATTACATAAACGGAACAGGTTTCGCAACAGGGCAGCGGGCAGCAGTGGCAGCCCGTCCGATTTGCGCGATTCGCCCGCGGCGCTAGATTGCCCGCGACACGACCGCCGGACTTGCCCGGCCTGCCGGGAAACCCATCCGATGAAGCTCAAGGCCGACCGCGCGACGCTGCTCAAGGCCCTGGGGCACATCCAGAGCGTGGCCGAGAAGCGCAACACCATCCCGATCCTGGCCAACGTGCTGATTGCGGTAAGGGACGGCCGTCTTGCCTTCACCGCCACCGACATGGAGATCGCGGTCGTGGAGGACGTCGCTGCCACGACGACGCGCAACGGTGCCACGACCGCGCCGGCGGCGACGATCTACGACATCGTCCGCAAGCTGCCCGACGGCGCCGAGGTGGAGCTGGACCACCCGGGCGGCGACGCGCAGCTCGCCTTGCGGGCCGGGCGGTTCGCGACCTCGCTGCTGGTGCTGCCGGTGGAGGATTTCCCCAGCATGACCGCGGGCCAGCTGCCGCACCGCTTCCACCTCCCGGCCCTCACGCTGCGCGGCCTGATCGACCGCACGCGCTTTGCCATCAGCACCGAGGAGACGCGCTACTACCTCAACGGCATCTACCTGCACGCCGTCGAAAGCGACGGGCACAGACGGTTGCGCGCGGTCGCCACCGACGGGCACCGGCTGGCGCGCGTGGAGGAGGATCTGCCCGAGGGGGCCGGGGCGATGCCGGGCGTCATCGTTCCGCGCAAGACGGTGGCCGAGTTGCGGAAGCTGCTTGACGAGGCGAGCGGCAGCGTCGAGGTCGGGCTGTCGGACACCCGCATCCAGTTCACCGTCGGGCCTATCACCTTGACGAGCAAGCTGATCGACGGGACGTTCCCCGAATACGACCGAGTGATCCCGCGCGACAACGACAAGGTCCTGCGCGTGGGCAAGAAGGACTTTGCCGAGGCAGTAGCCCGCGTGGCGGCGATCAGCAGCGAGCGGTCCAGGCCGGTGAAGCTGGCGTTGCAGAAGGACCTGCTGACCTTGTCGGCCGCGAGCCCCGACCAGGGCACTGCGGTGGAGGAGCTGGACGGCGACCGCGTGCAATATGCCGCAGGGCCGCTGGAGATCGGCTTCCAGGCGCGCTACCTCAACGACATCACCGACCAGATCACCGAACAGGTGGAGTTCCGCTTCGCCGACGGGTCCGCGCCCACCATCGTGCGCGATTCGGCCGACGAGTCCGCTCTGTACGTGTTGATGCCGATGCGGGTGTAGGGCGGCCCTGGCCGCCCGGGGTCGCATGGGCTCAGTCGGCCGCGCGCGCCGGCTGTCGTGCCGTTTACAGTCCAAAAACCGTGTATTGCTACAGCATGTTCGGTTCAAGTTGACCGAACATGCTTTACTTTTTGCATGCTCTTGACTGCTGCCATGTCCTACATGCGCACCCTGCTAGGCCGTCCAGCCCCGTCGTCCGTGCCAGCCCGCCATCCAGCCTGGCTGAGGCAGGCACGCCCGCTGGACGGCTGAGCCGGGTCAGCTGCCCTGCAGCGCCGAGCGGGCCTGGCTGATCGCGCCGCGGCAGCTCGGGTCGTTCTGCGCGTTCAGGTCGACCGCCTTCTGCCAGGCCATCTTGGCGCGCGACATCTTGTCGTCGCTGGCGGTCGTGGTGCCGGGATGGCTGCCGGGCGCGGTCTCCACCCCGTTGCTCTTGCCCTGCGCCGCAGCCGTCGGCTTGCCGAGCTGCTGCTGCCGGACATCGGCGTCCGACGTCGCCACGTTGGAAGACGCGGCGTCGAGCTCCTTGGTTCCTGCCGTGCCTCCCACGCGGTTGTCGGCGGAGGTTCCTTTCTTGTCGCTCATGGCGCTCTGGCCGCCGCTCGGCGCGTTGCCCGGGTTGGAGCCGGTCAGCGTGCCTGTCGTCGCGGGGCCGAGTGCCGGGCTTTGGCTCAGCTGCCGCCCGACGGCGGCGATGTCGTCCGAACACGGCCCGGCAAACGCCGCGGCCGGGGCGAGGGCGGCGCAGCTTGCCAGGACTGCGCAGCGCACGAGGGTCAGGGTCATGAACGATCTCCGGTGGTTCTTGTTGGTGCCGAAACGCTCTCGCGCGACTGCGGTTTTTGCGGGTTCCCTCGTCCAAAGGGCCCATTGTTTCTTCAGGCTGTTGGGTTAGGCCAGGGCCCTGCCCCTGGACCCCGCTGGGGTTTGGAACGCCAGGCCCCCGATCGTGACGCGTTGGGGTGATTCCATTTGGTCGAACGATGCTCTAGGGTTGGGCCAGACGATGGTGGCCCGGCAACGGGCTGAAACGGGAATGCGGTGCAGCGCCGCAGCTGCCCCCGCAACTGTAAGCTGCCCAAGCCTGTCCCACACAGCCATTGCCGCAGCCTGCGGCGAGAAGGCGGGGCAGGCGGTCCACCCGGCAGGGCGGACAGGCAGCGAGCCAGGAGACCGGCCAGCGTCGAGACTGCGCGCGCGCGTCGGGCGGGGTGCACCGAGGCAGTGGGGAAGACCCGCATGCGGCAATCGCCGTGTTGCACGCCGCCCGGCACGTGCCGGCGGCCATGTGGAGTCGTACGCCCATGCGTGTTCTGTTTCTTGCTGCCCTGGCCGCAACCCTTCCGCGCGCGCTGCACGCGCAGGCCAACCCCGATTCGCAGGAGAACATCGCGGTCACAGCCACGCGCGTGCCGAGCGCGGTCGTGGACCTGCCGGCCGGCGTCACCGTCATCGACCGGCGCACGATCGAGGAGCGCGGCTATGTCAGCCTGGTCGATGCGCTCGCCGCGGTGCCGGGGCTGCGCGTGGTGCAGACCGGCGGGCCCGGCAGCCAGTCGAGCGTGTTCATCCGCGGCACCAACTCGAACCACGTGCTGGTGCTGCGCGACGGCGTGCCCGTCAACGACCCTGGCGACCCTGGCGGCGCGTTCAATTTCGGCGTCGATACGCTGGAGGACGTGGAGCGCATAGAGATCGTGCGCGGGCCGATGTCGAGCCTGTACGGGTCGGGCGCCATCGGCGGGGTGATCAACCTGATCACCCGGCACGGCGCGGGCTTGCCGCACGGCCACGCGACGCTGGCCGGCGGCGCGCCGCGCGCCGGGCTGGCGCAGGCCGACATCGCCGGCGGCTTCGGCATCTGGGATTACTCGGCCAATGCGGAGGGCCTCTCGGAACGCGGCTTCGACCAGACGCCGAGCCGCGAACGCCCCGTCTATACCGGGGAGGTGGACGGCGACCGCAGCAAGCAGGCGCAGGTGGAGCTGGGCGCAACCCTGTTGCCCGATACGCGGGTGTCCGTGCTGCTGCGCGCGCGGGACGCCAAATACGGCTATGACGAGCAGGATTTCGACGCCGGCAACGCCACCGGCTACGACGCCTCTCTGTTCGGGCGCCTGGGCGTGACCAGCAAGCTGCTGGACGGGGTCTGGGACACGCGGCTGTACCTCACCCGTGTGCAGGACGACCGCCGCTATACGATCGGGTTCTACGCCGACGACCCCAACGCCACGCAGGAAGACAGCCGCTACCACGGCAGGCGCACGGACGCTCAGTGGGACAACACACTGCACGCCCCTGACGTCTCGGTGCTGACCGCCAACAGCGTGACGTTCGGCTACGAACATCAGTCCGACCAGGCCGACAGCAAGATCAACGAGGTGTTCGGCGGGACACCCTATCTCAGCACGGTGCGCGCGCATGACGACACCGATTCCGGCTATGCCGGCCTGCAATCGACGCTGCTCAAGCGCATCGCACTCACCGGGCAGTTGCGCGAGGATGCGACCACGCTGGCCGGCAGTGCGTTCACTTGGCGGCTGGGCGGCGTGCTCGACATGCCGGAGACTCTCTCGCATCTGAAGGCGTCGTACGGCACCGGCTTCCGCGCGCCTGCGCTGTATGACCGTTACGGCATCGACAGCTTCGGCTATGTCGGCAACCCGGCCCTGCGGCCCGAGCGTTCGGAGGGCTACGAGGCCGGCTGGGTGGCCGAACTGCCGGTGACGCCGAAACAGAGCGCCAGCGTCGGGGTCACGTATTTCAGCAACCGCATCCGCAACCTGATCCAGGTGGAGTACGCGCCGGACTTCCTGTCATCCACCCCGGTCAACATAGCCAGCGCGCGCGCGCAGGGGATCGAGACGACGGTGACCTACAAGGCAGCGCCCTGGGTCCAGGCCGACCTCACCTACACCTACACCGATGCGCGCGACCTCGGCGCCCACACCCAGCTGCCGCGCCGCCCCTACAACCAGGGCTCTGCCGACCTTCGGCTTATGCCGGTGCGCGGCGTGGTGATCGCGCCCGAGCTGCTCTACGTGGGCAGTTTCCAGGACTTCATCACCACCGATGACGGCCTGCCGGCCACGCCCTATGTCGGGCGGTCGCGCAGCGGGCTAATCTTCAACCTCAACGCCACCTGGCAGGCGACGCGGACGGTCGAACTGTTCGCCTGGGGCAAGAACCTGGGCAACTCGACCTTCGAGCCGGCAAACGGCTACCAGACGCCTGGCGCCTCCGTGCTGGCAGGTGCGCGCCTGCGTTTCTGAGTCGGGCAGGAGCCGGAGGGTCGATGAGGCAGGTTTCGGACACGCTGATCCTTCAGACCCGCACCCGCGGGCTGACCGACATCACGCGCCACGCATCCGCCTTCCTGCGCGACAGCGGCATACGGTCCGGGCTGCTGACGCTGTGGTGCCGCCACACCTCCGCCTCTCTGCTGGTGCAGGAGAACGCCGACCCCGACGTGCGGGCCGACCTGGAGGCGTTCTTCGCGCGCATCGCGCCGGAGGGAAGCGGCCTGTACGTGCACGGCGCGGAAGGGCCCGACGACATGCCCGCCCATATCAGGGCCGCGCTGACGCAGACGCAGCTGAGCGTGCCGGTCGGGGACGGCGCGATGGCGCTCGGCACCTGGCAGGGCATCTACCTCTACGAGCACCGGACCCGGCCCCACCGGCGCGAGGTGGCGATACACGTCATCGGGGAGTAGGTGGGCGCGGCAGCGCCATCCAGACCATACCAGTCTGGATGGCGCTGCTCTAAACCGGGGCAGGCCGCAAGAGGTGCTGAACGCTTGAACACGATGCGCATCGCTGGGGTCAGCATCGGCGTCGGCCTGGTCGTGCTGGCGCTGAAAGGCGCCGCCTGGGGCGTGACCGGCAGCGCTGCCTTCTACTCCGATGCGCTGGAAACCGTGGTGAACGTGGCGGCGTCCAGCGTCGCCTACGCAGCGTTGCGCTTCGCCGCGCGCCCGGCCGACCTGAACCACCCCTATGGCCACGACAAGGCGGAGTTCCTGGCCGCCGTGGTCGAGGGCGTGCTGATCGTCGTCGCCTCCGTCAGCATCCTGCAGCACGCCTGGGGCGCCTGGCTGCATCCGCGCGTGCTCAGCGCGCCCATCCTGGGCGTCGGGCTGAACATGGGGGCGACCGCGGTGAACGCCCTGTGGGCAGCCGTGCTGTTCCGGGCGGCGCGACGCGTCCGCTCCCCAGCACTGGCCGGCGACGCGCGGCACCTGATGGGCGACGTGGTGACCAGCTTCGGCGTGGTCGCAGGCGTGGGACTGGTCGTGACCACCGGCGTGCTCCGGCTGGACGCGGTGATCGGCGCGGCGACGGCGGCCTACGTGCTCTACACGGGGGTGCGGCTCATCGGCGATTCGGTGGGAGGGCTGATGGACATGGCGCCGGCCGACGACACGGTGCAGAGGATCGAGCGCGTGCTGGTGGCCGAAGGCGGCGGTGCGATCGAGGCGCACGACATCCGCACACGGCAGGCCGGCCGCAGCACCTTCGTGCAGTTCCACCTGGTCGTGCCCGGCAGCATGCGGGTCGATGAGGCGCACGAGATCTGCGACCGCATGGAGTCCGCCCTGCGCGCGGACATGGAGCATTTGCTGGTCAGCATCCATGTGGAACCGGAGCACAAGGCCAAGCATGACGGGGCTGTTGCGCTTGAGTAGGAAGAAGGCAAGGCTTCCTCTTGAAAGAAGAAGCAAGAACTTTTGCTTTTTGGTTGCGGTTTTCCTGACGGTCGGCCGCGCCTGGGGTGCGGGTGTTGTCTCGCTGAACCTGTGCACGGACCAGTTGCTGGTGCTTCTGGCGCCTGCGCGGGTGGCGGCGCTTGAGCCTTTGGCGCGCGATCCTGCCCTGTCGTTCGTGGCCGGGGCGGCGGCGGGTCTGCCAACGGTCCGCGCGGATGCGGAGGCGGTGCTTCGCCTGCACCCCGATCTGGTGCTGGCCGGGCGCTACGGGGCGCAGACGACCGTGGCGCTGCTGCGCGCCCGCGGCTTGCGCGTGGTGCAGTTCGGCGAGGCGGAGAGTTTTGCCCAGATCGGCGCGCAGGTGACCGAGGCGGCGGGCCTGCTCGGCGCGCCTGAACGCGGCCGGGCGCTGGTCGAGGCGATGTGGCGCAGGCTTGCCGCGCTGCGCCCGCGCAGGGGGTCGGCGGTCATGTGGCAGGCCGGCGGCTGGACGGCCGGGCCGGGAAGCCTGGCGGATGCGGCGCTGCGGGCGGCAGGCCTGTCGGACGCGGGCACCGGCGGCCGCATGGGCGTCGAAGCGCTGCTGGCCCGCCATCCGGACCTGCTCGTGGTCGAGGCGGCGCCGCGCACCCCGTCTATGGCCACCGACCTGGCCCGCCATCCGGCGCTGGCCGGGTTCGCGCGGGTGGAGGTGCCCGCGCCGCTGCTGATCTGCGGCGGCCCGTTCTCCGTCGGCGCGGCCGAGCTGCTGGCGGCACGATGAGGCTGCTGTGGGCGTCGGTCGCCCTTCTTGCGGCCGGCTCGCTCCTGGCCGGTGCGGCCGGCTGGGGCGTGCCCGACTGGCTGGTCCTGGAGCAGATCCGCCTGCCGCGCACGCTGCTCGCGGTGCTGGTGGGCGGCGGGCTGGGCCTGTCTGGCGCTGTGCTTCAGGGGGCGCTGCGCAATCCGCTGGCCGACCCCGGGCTGCTCGGCATCGGCGGATGCGCCGCGTTGGGGGCGGTGCTCGCGTTCTACTGGGGCGTTGCTGCCGCCTTCGCCCCGGCCCTGCCGCTGGGCGCGCTGTTCGGGGCAGGGCTTGGATGCGCCGTGCTGCTGGGCGGGCTCGGCCGCCACGTCTCCGGCGCGGCGCTGATCCTGGGCGGTGTCGCGCTGTCCGCCGCGGCCTCGGCGCTGCTGGCGCTCGCCCTCTCGCTGGCGCCCAACCCCTTCGCCCTGGCCGAGATCACCTTCTGGCTGATGGGCGGGCTGGAGGACCGCACGCTGCTGCATCTGGCGCTCGCGGCGCCGGTGATCCTGGGCGGCTGCGCGCTGCTGCTCGGGCTCGGTCCGCGGCTCGACGGGCTGGCGCTGGGGGAGGCGACGGCGGCGACGCTTGGCGTGCCGGTGCAGACCACGATGCGGCTGGCGGCCGTCGGCGTCGCCCTGGCGGTGGGGGGCGGTGCGGCGGTCGCCGGCGGCATCGGGTTCGTGGGCCTGGTGGTGCCGCACGTGCTGCGCCCCTGGTTCGGGGAGCGTCCTGGCGGCCTGCTCTGGCCGTCGCTGGCCGGCGGGGCCGTCCTGCTGCTGGCCGCCGACCTGCTGGCGCGCCTCGCCCCGCTGCTGCTGCCGCTGCAGGCCGAGCCGCGGCTGGGCGTGCTGACGGCCCTGCTCGGCGCGCCGTTCCTGGTGCGCATCGCGCGCCGGACGGTCGCATGATCGGGGTTGCCGACCTGCGGGTGGCACTCGGCGGGCGACCGGTCCTGCAAGGCGTGACGTTCCGGGCGGGCCCTGGCGAGTTCGTGGCGGTCTGCGGGCCGAACGGCGCCGGCAAGACCACGCTGCTGCGCGCGCTGGCCGGGCTGCTGCCGGGATGCCGGGTGCAGCCGCGCCAGGTCGCCTACGTTGAGCAGGGCGCCCGTTCGGCCTGGGGCCTGACAGTCATCGAACTGGTGATGCTTGGCCGTATACCCTGGGGGGATGCCGATGCAGACGCGGCGGGCCGGGCGATGCAGCTGTGCGGCGTGGCCGGCCTGGCCGGGCGGCGCATGGACCGGATATCCGGCGGGCAGGCGCGCCGCGCCATGCTGGCCCGCGCGCTGGCCACCGAGGCGCCGGTGCTGTTGCTGGACGAGCCGGCGGCCGACCTCGACCCCCGCGCCGGCCACCAGGTCATGCGCCTGCTGGCCGGCCTGGCGGCGGGTGGCTCTACCGTGGTGGCGGTGCTGCACGCGGTGGAGCTTGCGGCGGCCTACGCCACCCGCATGTTGGTGCTGGACGAAGGCCGGGTCATGGCGGACGGACCGCCTGCTCTGGCCATGCCGGCGGCGGCGGCCTGTTTCGGCATGGAGCTCGGCACCGATGGGTCCGCCCGGCTGCTGCCGCCGCGGGAATGGGAGGGGTGATGGCGGTGCGCATCGACCGGGTGGTGACGCGGGGCGGCGATGGGGGCCAGACGTCGCTCGGCGACGGAACCCGCGTGGGCAAGGACCACGCGCGGGTCGACGCCTACGGCACGGTGGACGAGGCGAACGCCACGCTGGGCATCCTGCGCCTACACACAGGCGACAACGCGGCCGTCGACGCCATGTTGGCGCGCATGCAGAACGACCTGTTCGACATCGGCGCCGATCTGTGCGTGCCGGGCGAGGCGGGCGACCGGCTGCGCGTGCCGGCCGGCATGGCGGCGCGCCTGGAGTCCGAGGTGGCCGAGGCGAACGAGACCCTGCCGCCGCTGACCAGTTTCGTGCTCCCCGGCGGCACGCACGCCGCGGCCTACGCCCACCTCGCCCGGACCGTGGTGCGCCGTGCCGAGCGGCTGGTGGTGCACCTGGCGCAGAGTGAGGCGGTGAACCCGGAGGTGGTGCGCGCCCTGAACCGGATGTCCGACCTGCTGTTCGTGCTCGGCCGACGCTTCAACCAGGGCCGCGATACGCTGTGGCGGCCGGGCGGCTGAGGTGCCAACGTTCCCTGGAGTGGCGGGGGACCGCCGCTTCACATCGGCGGCTTCACCCCGTCCTGTCCGACCGCCACGAACTTCGCCTGCACGCCCGCGCCCGCAGGGATGCCCACGATGAACACCTGGGCGCCCTGCTTGACCACGGAGGGTCCTGCCATCTTGAACGCCACCACGGGGGCGGTCGGCGGCACTACGATGTCCTTGTGGCCGCCCTTGTAGGCGACGGTGATGTGCAAACCGCCCCCTGCAGACGACGCGGCCCCGACCGTGCCGTTAGTCATCGTGCTGCCTACGGCCGGAGCCTGGCCGGCCTGCACGGTGCCGTTGGTCATCGAGCTTGCGGTCTGGCCGCCCGCCGTGTCGGGCAGCTTGTCCCACGGATAGTGGCCCTCGCCCTGGCCGCGCAGCTCTGGCGGGAACACCACCACCTCAAGCGCGGTCATGTGGCTTCCGAAGCCCTTGGTGGCGGTGCCGATGAAGCTTCCCGGTGCGACCGCCTTGATGTCGGAGGCGATGACGGCCGCGTAAGCCGCGTCGGGCCCGAGCGCCACCTTCACCTCTGTGCCGTCCGCCTGGCGAACGGTCAGGCTGGCCGGCGTGGCCGCAGTGATCGTGCCGCGGACGCGCTCGGCCACGGGTGCGGCCTGGGCAGCAAGCGCGATGCTGCCGGCCGAGACTGCAAGAAGGATGCGACGCATGGGCGTTAGCCTTTCAGTTTCTTGGTGCACAGGCTGTAGTAGCCGCCGCCCTTCTGGATCCAGGCCAGGCCGCCATTAGCATGGGTGGCCTTGTTGGCGGTGTACTGGTCCAGGCAGCTGTGCATGCGCGCCTGGCCGGCGGGAAGCTTGGCGTATTTAGCGGCGACCCTGCCGGGAAACACTGCGGGTGAGGCGATCTTGGCGGGTGCGGAGGGTGCCGCGGGAGGGGTTGCCGGCGGCGTGGCCGCGGCCGGAGCGGGTGCTGCGTGCGCCGCAGCGAGGACGGTCAGCACGGCCAGGCTGGCGGGGATTGTGACTCTGATGGGCACGGACGTCGCTCCGGAAGGCCGAGGCGGCACCATGCCGTATCGGGCCCGGCTTGGCCAATGCGGGCGGCCGGGCTTGCGGGGGGAGCGGGGGCTGTGCCAGCGTCAGACGGTGCAGCTAGCCTCCGCGGATAAGGACGTCAGACGGTCCGCCAGAAAACGCCTGCCCCGCCATATCGGCTTCATCCCGGACGGCAATCGCCGGTGGGCCAGCGGCCGCGGCATGGGACGCGAGGCAGGCTATGCGCACGGCGTGGAGCCCGGACTGCAGCTCTACGAGATTTGCCGCGACCTGGGGATTGAGGAGGTCTCGGTCTACGGCTTCACCCAGGACAACACACGGCGCCCCAGCGCCCAGACGGATCAGTTCCGTCAGGCCTGCGTTGTAATGGCCGAGGAGATCGCACGGCGCGGCTCTTCGCTGCTGGTGCTGGGCGACGACACCTCGCCCCAGTTTCCGCCCGCGCTCAAGACGTTCAGGACGCGGCAGGGTGAGGGCATCAAGGTCAATTTCCTGGTCAATTACGGCTGGGAATGGGACCTGGACGGGCTGCGCGAGGGCCAGCTGCGGTCCCACGAGGTGTCACGGCTGGACCTGATCGTGCGCTGGGGCGGCGGACGCCGGCTGAGCGGCTTCCTGCCGGCGCAGTCGGTCTACGCGGATTTCTTCGTGCTCGACGAATACTGGCCGGATTTCGAGCCGGCGCATCTGGACCGGGCTCTGGACTGGTTCCGCCACCAGGACCGTACGCTTGGCGGTTAGGCACGGGCGAGTTCAGCTGACCCGCCCAGACCGCCGGAACGCGTCATGCTGCCGGGCGGCGAACCCGGGGCCGGCTAGACCGTTGCTGATAGGTCGGCGCGCTCCAGCTTTGGGGGCGTGCGCAATCGGTTGAGGATCATGCTGTGAGTTCCAGCAGGACTGTGCGGGTCGGGTGTTTGATGCTCGCAGCCGTTCTCACGTCCATGCCGGCGGTTGAGGCGGTGGCGCAGCATCGCGGATACCGCGGCAGCTATCACGGCGGTTATGGCCGTCGTTATGATGACAGGTATCGCGGGCGCGGCGGCGGTTTTGTGGGAGGCGCGCTGCTCGGGCTTGGCGTCGGCGCCGTGATCGGCGGAACCGTCGCCAGGCCTTATTATCCGCCGCCGCCGGTCTATTACTCGCCGCCTCCGCCCGTGGTTTATGCCGCGCCGCCCGGCGCCTATTACCCGTACTGACCCTCAGAGGCCGCCCGCTACGGCGGCGTAAGGAGTCGATCGATGACAGTGACGACCTCGGCCAGGCTTCTGGCCATCGCGACAATGGTCCTGGCAGGCCCTGGCGTGCCGGGCATGTCGGCGCGCGCCGCGCCCGGCGACCAGGCCACCGCGTCTTCGCCGGCCTTGCCGCCCGATATCGCTGCGAAGGTGCAGCAGCATAATAGGGCGTTGCACGACCAGTTGCAGATCACCCCACAGCAGCAGGCTTTATGGGACCGCTTCGCCGCCGTTACGGTCAGCAACGCCGCCGATATCGGCCAGGCGTTCAACGAGCGCGGCGCCAAACTGGACACGATGACAGCGGCGGAGAACATGCAGTCCTTCGCCCACGTGGCGCAGGTGCACGCGGCCAACATGCAGAAGGCGGCCGACACGTTCCAGGCGCTATACACCACGTTTTCCAGCCAGCAGAAGCAGGTTGCCGACGATGTGTTCCGAAACAAGCTGGCCGGCAGTCCGGTGGGACGCAAGCATGCCGGTTAGGGCGGCACTAGCCGCCTTGATACCGGGGCGCGCGGCGTGACCATCGAACTCGTCATGCTGGCTTGGGCCATCGTGCTCGGCTTGGTCCATGCGATCGCCACGGGGCAGTTCACCACCGTGCAGCACGGCCTTGCCTACGGCCTGAGTCCGCGCGATCAGAAGAAGGAGCTGACCGGCGTTGGCGCCCGCGTGCAACGCGCCTTCGCCAACTACATGCAGACGTTTCCGTTCTTCGCTGCCGCGGTATTGACGGCCCATCTGGCCGCGCGCCATGGTTGGCTGACGGTGTGGGGCGCCCAGCTCTATTTCTGGGCGAGGGTAGCCTACGTTCCGCTCTATGCCGCAGGCCTGCCGGTGGTGAGGACCTTGGCGTTCCTCGTTGCAACGTCCGGCATAGCGATGATCCTGATCGCCTTGATGTAGTCCGCCGCATGCCTTGGCATGCCAGCATACGCGCGCGATTGCCGCCTGATCCGCCGCCGGCCTAGCCTCACCGGGCGGGACGTGAGATCTTGCGGGTGACCATCGTCTGCCACACCCTGTTTGTCCTGGACTGGCGATGTCTGAAGGCGACATGCTGGTCGCCGAAACCGGCCAGCTCAGTTGGATGAGCGGCGGCATCGAATAGGCGGCGAGGTGGTGGAGCATGATGGCCTAGGGCGGGGTGCTGCGCGTGCATCCAGGCCATGTCGGCATGTTCGAGGGGCGCGTGCGGTTCGGCATCACCAGGCCACGCGGCGTATGCAACATTTTCTCCGGCGTCGAGGGCCTATTCGTCGCCGAGTTGACCGGCCCAGTCGCGTTTGGCTGCAGACGCTGACGGAGCCGGATCTCGCGCACGTCTTGACGCCCTACCTGTCGCGCGAGAACGGTTCAGTGGAGCAGGGGACGCAGCTGGGCGTGGCTGGGGCTGTGTCGAGAAGTCTTTTCCAACCGACTGATGCGCCGTTCGGTCTCGCCTTGCTTTCGCCCGCGTTGCGGACGCGCGCGCGTCCGCAACGCGGGCGAACTCAGAGGCGCATGCCGCCGGAGGCTTCGATCCTTTGCCCGTTCATCCAGCGGTTCTCCGCCGCAACGAGAGCGGCCGCGATCGGACCGATGTCGGAGATGCGGCCGGCACGGCCGAGTGCGGTGTTGGCCGAAACCATGCGGTTGACCTCCGGATTGTCGCGCACCATGCCGCCGCTGAAATCCGTCTCGATTGCCCCTGGCGCCAGCGTGTTGGCGGTGATGCCGCGCGACCCGAGTTCGGCGGCCAGGTAACGGGTGAACACCTCTATCCCGCCCTTCATCATGGCGTAGGCGGACGAGCCCGGAAACGAGAAGCGTGCAAGTCCGCTCGAGACGTTCAGGATGCGCCCACCGTCGGCCAGCAGCGGCAACAGGCGTTGCGTGAGGAAAAACGGTCCCTTGAGATGCACGTTCATCACCTCGTCGAACTCGGCCTCCGTGGTCCCGGCGATCGAGTTGTGCAGGCTGGTGCCGGCATTGTTCACCAGCACATCGAATTTTGTGCGGCCCCAAATGCGTTCGAGCGTCTCGGCCAAGCGTGCGGCGAACTCAGGAACGTGGCATTGGCGCCAACGTCGAGCTGAAGCGCCGCGGCACGTCGGCCGGCCGCCTCAACGGTGCGAATGACAGCCTCCGCCTCGTCCTGGCGCGACCGCCAGGTGATCACGACGTCCGTGCCCGCCCGCGCGAGGTGCTCGGCCATGCTGCGACCGAGGCCGCGGCTTCCGCCAGTGATCAGGGCGATGGTCTGTGTCGTCTGGCTCATAAGGAGTGCTCCGTTGCGTGCGACGGGACTTGGCCGTTCTGCGCTTGCCGGACAATCGTCTCACCCTTGCCATCACCGTTCCATCCAGGCGAACAATCGCCGATGGATCGGCTGTGCGCGATGCGTCTTTTCGTGCGGGTGGTGGAGCGGCGCAGCTTTCGTGCTGCCGCCTCCGACCTCGGCATGCCCCGGTCGAGCGCCACCGCCGGCATCAAGGCGCTGGAGGCAGCCCTCGGCACAACGCTGCTGCGCCGCTCCACACGCCATGTCGGGCCGACTGAGGAGGGGGAAGGCTACTACCGCCATTGTGTCGCCGTGCTCGGCGAAATGGACGCGGTCGAGACGGCGTTGCGGGGCCGTGTGCCCACGGGCACCTTGCGGGTCGACACCAGCGCGCAGTTCGCCCGCACCTGGCTGCTGCCCGCTCTTCCCGATTTCCTCTCCAGGCATTCCGGGCTGCGTTTCCACCTCAGCGAGGGCGACCGCTTGGTAAACCTCGTCGGCGAGGGTGTCGACTGCGTGATCCGTGGCGGAGAGACGACGGAAGGCGATCTGATGGTGCGCCGCCTGGGTGCGCTGCCGGAGATCACGTGCGCAAGCCGCACCTATCTCGCGCGGCACGGCGAACCGCGCTCGCCAGACGATCTGGAAGGGCACGAGATGGTCGGCTTTGTCTCCTCGCGAACCGGAGCGGTGCTGCCGCTGGAGTTCACCATCGAAGGGCAGACGCGCGAATACACCCTGCCTGTGCGGGTGAGCGCCACCGGTGCGGACAGCTGTGCCACCCTCGCGCAACTGGGCTTTGGACTGGTGCAGCTGCCGCGCATCCGCTTTGCCGACGCCTTGCAGTCGGGAGCGATGGTCGAAGTGCTGCGCCCGTATCGGCCGCCGCCGCTGCCGATCTCGCTGCTGTACCCGCGCCGCCTCGTGCCGGCGCGGCTTCGCGTGTTCATCGACTGGCTTGAAGAAGCGCTCGTTCCTGCAATGGTATGATCGTGGCCGGGGCGGCTGGTCCGGCTGCAGGTCCGCAAGGGCGTCCTTTGGCGGTGGACGGTCGCATCCGGACACTGAAGACAAGGCGCCTTCCCTTGATCTAGCACTCCTGGCTAAGGTCCTCAGCGGTTCGCACCGCGACGGTTCGACGCGCGTCTCGCCCACGACACGTTTGCGGCCGCCGCTGTCGAAGCCAGACCTTACTTACGGACGAATCGATGCGAAAATTGCGGGACCTGCTCGGCCCAAACCCTCTGCTGAGCGTGTGCATGGTGGTGACGACTGTGCTCGCCATACTCACGGCACTCAAGGTGACCCCGTCAGTTCCGCCGTCCCTGGGCTACCTCCTGCTCGGCCTGCTTGTCGCTTCCGCCAATGTGTATTGGGGCTCGACGGTCGTTCGACTGTGGCCGCGCGTCGTCGGTGGCGCCGGCGGCTATTGGCAACTCCGGCCGCGTTCGAAGCTGCGTCTTGCGAATGGCGTACCAAAGGGGATCCCTGCGCTTGATGAGCTGAACCGGATGACCGGTCTGGATCTGGTCAAGACCGAAGTGACCACGCTGATCCAGCGATTGCAGGTCGAGTTGGCGCGGCAGGAAAGAGGTGCGCGAACGACGCCGATCTCCCTGCACATGGTGTTCACGGGATCGCCCGGCACCGGAAAGACGGCGGTTGCGAGGCTGTATGGCGCCGTGCTGCGTGATCTCGGCGTGCTGGAGAAGGGTCACCTGATCGAAACGGACCGTGCAGGGCTTGTCGCCGGCTACATCGGCCAGACAGCCCTGAAGACGAAGAAGGTCATAGCAGACGCCCTCGATGGCGTACTATTCATAGACGAGGCCTATTCCCTGATCGACAAGGGCGGCACCGGGCAGGATTTCGGGCGGGAAGCAATCGACACGCTGTTGAAGGAGATGGAGGACAAGCGGGATAGGCTGGTCGTCATCGTCGCGGGCTATCCGGATCCGATGCGCCAGTTCGTGGCAAGCAATCCCGGCTTGCCTTCGCGTTTCACCAAGACGCTGTCGTTCGACAACTACGAAGCAGCCGAACTGGTGGAGATCACCCGGTCGATGGCGCAACGCGACGGTTTTCGCCTGTCCCACGAAGCCGACACGATCCTGCGAAACTACTTCGAGCGGGCCAGGACATCGGCAAGCTTCGCCAACGCCCGCACCGCGCGAACGGTTCTCGAGCGCGCTCGCGAGGCGCAGGCCGTGCGGGTGGCGCCGCTGATCGCCAGCGATGGCGACCTCAACGCGTTGACCGTGTCCGACATCCAAGCGGCAATCACGACGAGAGCCGCCGCGATCGGCCAGGGCACCAGCGCGGTGGACGAATTACGGGCAATGATCGGCCTGGACTCGGTCAAAGCCGAGATCGGAACGCTGGTCTCCCGGCTGAAAGTTGAAGCCGCGCGGCGGGAGCGTGGACTGCCAGTGGCACCCGTCTCCCTTCACATGGTTTTCGCCGGACCGCCAGGCACCGGCAAGACCGTGGTGGCGCGGCTTTACGGCGCCATCCTGCGCGATCTCGGCGTGTTGGAGAAGGGCCATGTCATCGAAACGGACCGTGCGGGGCTCGTCGCCGGGTATGTCGGGCAGACGGCGCTCAAGACACGGGAGAAGATAGCTGACGCACTGGACGGGGTTTTGTTCATCGACGAAGCCTACACGCTCACCGGGCAGGGAGACGCGGGTGACACCTTCGGCCGGGAAGCCGTCGATACCCTGCTGAAGGAGATGGAGGACAAGAGGGATCGGCTGGTTGTCATCGTCGCGGGCTATCCGGATCCGATGCGCAAGTTCCTGGCCAGCAATCCGGGTCTGCCCTCGCGTTTCACCAAGTCCGTGCCCTTCAACAACTACGAGGTGGACGACCTCGTCGCCATCACCGGCACAATCGCGCAGCGTGACGGGATGCGCGTGTCCCTGGATGCCGATCAGACCCTGAGACGCTTCTTCGAGCGAGCCCGCATGATGCCGGACTTTGCAAACGCCCGCACCGCGCGAACGCTTGTCGAGCGCGCGCGAGAGGCGCAGGCGGCGCGGATCGCGCCGCTCATGGAGACTGCTCACGTGAGCCTGGACGAGTTGACCCTGACCGACATCGAAACGGCTGCTCACGCAAGCATGGATGCACCGGCAGAACAGAACTCCACAAGCATCGGCACAGGGTTCTTCGTTCACGCCGACGGCTACGTCGTGACGAACGCGCACGTCATCGCCGGTCATGAGAGTCCAAAAGTCGTCTGCGGCTCCGGCGAGCCGGTCGAGGCGCTGGTCGCCGCGCGGGACGAAAAAAACGACCTGGCCCTGCTGAAGGTCGCGCTCGCTCACGATCATGTCGCAAGGCTGCGCACGGGCGTGAAAGTCGGCGAGGAACTGGCGGCTTTCGGCTACCCGCTCTTCGGCAGGCTTTCAGCCGCCGGCAACTTCACTTTGGGAAACGTGTCGGCCCTGGCGGGAATGCAAAATGACAGCAGACATATCCAGATCACCGCGCCGATACAGCCGGGCAATAGCGGCGGTCCGGTCGTGGACCGTGCGGGCAACCTGATCGGAGTCGCCGTCTCGGGTCTGGGCGCGCACGAAAAAGGCGCGGCACAGAATGTCGGTTTCGCCATCAACATCAACACGCTGACGGCGTTCCTCGAGGCACACGGCGTGTCCTATTTGGCCGAAACGAGCGAAGACCCGCTTCGAAACGTGGAGCTTGCGGACAAGGCGCGGGCGATGTCCGTGTTGATCATCTGCGAGACCTGATCCGACACGGCAACGGCTTGCTCTCTGCAGAACGGTATGGAGTGCGTCCGCGAACCGTTATAGTCTCCTGTAACCAAGTGGGTGTTCGGACCGTCAGGACGATGTCGGGAGACGAGAAGGCGCACGCGTTCCAACCGCAGACGGCCCGCGCGCCTGCCGGCTTGCCCGGCGGCTGGGCCGCGGTACTTATTGCTATAATATCGGCGTTGATCGCCGGTGTGGCGGCACGGCCCAAGGTTGAAGGACCAGGCGGCGTCGTTCCGTCGGACGTCAGCAGGCTGTCTGAAGTGGCACCGGACGAGATCGGGGCCGCCCTGCAGACTTTGGATGCGTCGCCTGAACAGATCGCGCAGTTCCTTGCCCGGCAACCCTGCCGGCGCAAGCTCGCCTGGGTCGTCCTCGGCCACCTGCCGAACCGGCCGGCCGGCCGGATCAGGCTGCAGTCGGGCAAATACATCTCGCCGGCTTTCGACCTGACGGATGTGCCGGTCCGAGTGGCGTTGCCGTATCCCGCGCCATATCCAGCCGGCCAAGGCACGATCGCGGTTGTTGGCGCCTCCTCGGATGCCAGCGTAGCGCTGACGCCGCCTTGGCAAGTGGCGGGCCACCAAGGATTGCAGTCGCGAGAGGTGACGTGGACCCCTGTTGACGGCTGTCTGGCCGCGAACCGGACGGCGGATTGATGCGGCGTCTCGCAACCAAGCTCGCCTTCGTGCACCGCACCCTTTGGCAACGCGACCACATCTATCGATGGGCCGTCTTGCTCGGGCCGCCCCCAGTCATCGGCGTCGCCATCGCCGCGCTGTGTCTCGCGGTGATCCCCACGATCTGGACTGGCACATCGACTCCGACCGGCGGCGCGCCGTGGGCCCACTGGACCAGGCCGTTTGCGCGGCAGACACAGCCGTTCGTCGAGTCCACTCTGCCGTTTCCCGCACGCGACGCGAGCGGCCGCTACAGAGGGTTGCAGACGGGCTGGCGGGGCCAGGTGCATTCGATCTCAATCGATGCGACGCGGGACGTCAACGTCAACGGGTTGGTGCTGGCCAGCTTCACCTTGGATCAGACCGACATTCCGATGCAGCGCACCGTGGATGCCGGGCCGGCGGCGGGACTTTTTGTTGCCGCTGCGCAGAGCTTCTTCGTCGCCCAGATACCAGGCCTGTATGCGTTTTCTGCCAGGCTCTCCCGAGCCGGGACGCAATCGGCCGACTGTCTCGTACGACTGGGTTCATTTGGGCACCCGATGATACGCAACATCAACCTCAACACGGAGAGCCACGCCGTGCTGACCTACCCGACAACGCAGTTTCGGCTCGCACCCGGGTTGTTCAGGGTGGGCGTGGGTGTCGGGTGCTGGCGAGGCGACCGCGTCCTGGGGGCTGGCAGCCTGACCCTGATGGTTCGCACGCCCGGAGAGGCGGCCATGCGGCCTGCTACCGCGTGGGAGCTGATGAGGCCAGCGTCGTGATGGTCAAGCATGAGCGTCGGACCAAATACACTATTATGGTTCAAGCGTCGAGCATTGGTTCGGCGTCCACGCTATGCCGAGCGGGTCATCCTGAAAAACGGCAGACGAGGGGATCATGCGTGGTGCGTTGGCCGATGAGGTGAGCTATGCCATCCAAGCTACCTGACGCGAAGCGTTACCAGCCGTTCTTCTAATGCCGTTCAAAAATGTTCTCTATCAGCCAGCGGTAAAGCGGTTCCGCCAGCCATAACGCCGCACTGCCGAATACCCCAGTGGCAAATAGGAGGCCGGCGGCACGAGCCTTCAGAGCTGCAATATCATCAATAGGCCGCTGCAACGCTCCAACGGATGTTGCCAAGTCTTGGACGCAGCGATCCTCGCTCGCACTGCGTATACGCAAACTCTCGATATCGTGGTGAGCGAGCCAAAATAGTCGGTCAAACTTTTCTTCCATCTGGCGGTGCTCATGTCTGAGTATGGTCAAGTCAGATCTCACCAGGTCATAAAGCTGGTCTGCTTGAGCCTGCCGCAAGTCTACTATCCCGTGCAAACCACGAACTTCGCTCAGCACTTCACCCATTTGCTGAAATAGAAGGTTGACATCATCCTTCATCTTGGAACACCCCCGCTGACATTCAGCTGATGCTTAGAACTCCATTGTTGTTCCACACTTGCCCAGACCCGTTGGCAGGTTTGCTGGTAGGGAGCCCGGTGAGGAAGAGTCCACCGCTGGGTGTCAGCCACAAAGCCCCTTTGGGCTGAAGTCCAAGCCCGCCAGCGTTGGTCGTGACCAAGCTTAAGTTACCGGGACTTGCGTTTTGCAAAGTGATCCAATTCGTTGCTCCCACCACGCTCGTTAACGTAGCAAGGTTTCCTCCTCCGGCTGTCCCTCCAGCGGCACTGATTGTTAAGTTACCGCCTTTGGTTTGCAGAACACCCCCAACGACCGAGTCCGTACCGTCAAAACAGAGAGTAGGAGCATTACCTGTCGTCGCGGGTTGATGGCGAATGAGGTTTGCCGCCGAAGCCACGTTGTTAACTCGAAGCAGGGGGTTGCCTGCGGAGTTGCACACTACAAAGTCTTTCATGACGGAAAGGCCGGCTGGCGTTCCAGCACTTCCCGGAGAAACGAACGAAATGTAATTACTTGCTTCAAGAGGAGTGGGATCGACAAAAGCCGTATTTAATGGCACATTGCTTAAGTTCAATCCATAAGCTGTTAAACCAACGGTGCCGTTCGCCCCGACAATCTCAATGACGGTCGCCAGGTCTTCGAAGTGGCACCCGCTTATTATGTTGCTGGATGAGTTCGCTGTGCTATTAAACTGGAACGCAACGTCTTGACTATTTCCTCCGGTCGGACCGCCGACAAAATTACATCCAGAGACATGAAGGTTAGACACGTTAAGCAGATTGAAAAAGGTTTCTGGCGAATTAGGCCCTAAGTCTCGAGTGATATCGAGATTTGACACGAACACGTCGGTGACGTTGGAAAGCTGCATCGTGCCCAGATTTGTATTAACCTCGCCGCCTGTGACCCAAAGCCCCAGCAACATCGCGCGTCCGATGACGTAGCCCGCCCATCTCGTCTCGTCCGTCTGCGTGAAAAAATAATCTGCCGCTACCACGAGCGGGTTGTTGAGGTAAATTCCTTCACAGTATCCTGTTTGCAAGACAACCGTGTTTCCGTAGTAGGCCTGCAACCCGCTTATTCGTGTGTCGATAGATCCGTTTAGCTCGATGACCGCGGAACTTGTGGCCCCCGAAGGTGCAGGTGGTCCAAACCAAGAAAGACCATCGAGTTGAGAGCTCCAGCAATTATTGAGAACTAAGCCGCGTTGGAACGTCTGTGGAAACGGCGCAACTCCATTCGCAGCGTTCGGATAGCCAAATAGCTCTACGTCTTGAACGACTGTTGTTACGTACCCAAAAGCTGTTGAAGGAGGATATGTGAGTCGAATCGCGCACGCAGTCTGCCCGGCCATGCAGTCGGCGTAGATTGATAACGATGAGACTACGACTTTGTTAAACAAGTTGGCAGGCGCGAAGTCGAAGCCGATCCCGGTATGTTGCAGATGGATGCGAGTTTGACCTCGCCCTGCCCCCCTGAGATGAACGGCTTTCCCGTTGATGGTAAGCGGGCTCATCAACCAGTAATCGCCGGCAGGTACAAACACCTGACCGCCCGTAACTGCCAGTTGCGCAAACGCGGCATTGAATGCCGAACTACAATCCGCGCCTCCTACGGACGCACCAAAGTCAATGACGTTTATGACATCGAGACTACGGGCACTGAGAGTCCGGGGAAAGGCGCCTGTCACCGCAACCGAGGCGAGACTGGCATCCCCGGCCACAGGTGCTGTGACCTGACCGTTGCCATTCAACGAAGCAAACCCACCCGCCGGAATTTTTGCCGCAAGCGCTGCAACGCTTCCCTGTGCGGACCCAAGTCCCTGGGTTAAATTGGCAAGACTAGTCGAAACGCTTGGATCTGTGCTGGCACTTACGATGCCGGTGGAGCCAATGGCTACGTTCGAGCCGGCGGAAAACAGCGAGTGGAGAGCCGAGATTGGCAGCCGTTTTGGCGTTCCTCCCGCGTTGAGAATGACCTCGTCGGTGGGTGCAAAGGCCGTCTCCTGAACAAAACTACCGTGATCGCCACCCGTTGCTGCTAGGGAGCTCCCCAAGACGGTTAAACCCAGGCCGACATTCAAGGCTTCTGGGCCTCCAGGCCCAAGCGACGCCCTTCCCAATATACTCGGGCTAGGAACCTCGATGATTTGTTGAGTGCCGCTTAGCAGTTCAGCAACAGTAACTTCCCGAGTGACGCCCGCTTGACTGACTGGGATCTCGTCTTGTGCTCCGCTTTGCTGCGCGCTCGGCAACTCAGGAATTGTGGGCATACTACCTACCTGTTTGTACTTGCAGAAATATTCCAGCTGACGCTACGCTATTCATTGTAGATCATGTGGTGATGGGCGAACCAACCTGATCTGTTATCGCAAGACCGTTCTGGTCTGTTATCGCAGAGTTAGGCAATATCGAAACGCTCAATGCAGCCACAGGCAAGTACACCGTTCTCGAAATGGCTCTACCGTTGTTGGTGGTGCTCGTGACAGTAACCGAGTAGGTAGTTCCGGCTTGACCGCTTGTAAGCCATAGAATGGCTTGTGTGCCCTCAGCATTGGACGATTGGAGGGTGAGGTCGCCAGTCTGGTTGGGCGATATAATGACGTCTAACGTCGCGACAGCGTCTCCGACGTCTCCCGCCAGTATATCGGAGTAGTCAACGACGTAGTCCAAGGTGTCGCCAGGATCTTTGACTGGCCACGCCAATATGGATGGGAACGTCTGCAACGATCCTCGTGGGATAGGTCCGCAGCAATCGACTGTAACCACTCGTGCAGTCGTTATTTGCCATCTGAAATTTGCTTGTGTCGCCACATCATCACCTTGGAATTAGCAGAATATTAGCTATTTGGGTGAAAGACCCCGGAGTGCTTGTTTTAGAGAGGAATGACCACAAGCGGATTCACCACTCGACAATCACCAGGCCGGCTCCGCCCTGACCACCCAAACCGCTGCCGATACCGCCGGAGCCACCTCCGCAGACCCCCGGTGCGTTGCGGCCGTTTGCTGAAGGGGTAAGCGCACCAGATACGCTTAAGGCTCCTCCTGCGGCATAGGCGGAGCCACCCGCGCCACTCAGCCAGATGCCGCCGGCGCCGAACGGATCGCCACCGGAACCGCCCTCAATTGCGAAACCCGACCCAAAGCCCATGCCCGGCGCCGTCCCCCCGCTTCCGGGCAAACTCCCGGTACCGTTCCCTCCCGATTGCCCACCAGTCGCCGACGCCAAACTCCCAAAACTTGAGGTTCCCCCGCCAGCTTCCGAGCCTGCGCCGCCGTTTCCGACACTGACAACGTAGCTCTGTCCCGGCTCCACGTTGTAGAACCCCTCGCAGAATCCCCCGCCCGCGCCGCCGCCCCCCGCGCTGCCAAAACCCCCCC
>CALMVI010000079.1 GCA_937873095.1 uncultured Acetobacteraceae bacterium
CCCCCCCCCGCGTGTCCCGACATCGACGCTCGCCCCCGGGCGACCCCGAGCTACACCACCGGCACGACGGGCAACCCCAAGGGGGTGTACTACTCGCACCGCCAGATCGTGCTGCATACTCTGTCGGGCCTGGCCACGATGAACTTCAGGCCCGACGAAGTCTACATGCCGATCACGCCGATGTTTCACGTCCATGCCTGGGGCAACCCGTTCAACGCCACAGTCCGCGGCCTCAAGCAGGTCTATCCCGGACGCTACCAGCCGGACCTGCTGGTGCGCCTGTTCGTGGCCGAACGGGTGACGTTCTCGCATTGCGTGCCGACCATCCTGCAGATGTTCCTCGCCGCGGCACAGGATGTGGACCTGCGCGGCTGGCGGGTCATCGTCGGCGGCTCCGCCCTGCCGCGCGCGCTGGCCCAGGCGGCGCTGGCCCGCGGCATCGACGTGTTCGCCGGATACGGCATGTCGGAAACCGGCCCGATCGCGACGATGGCGCTCGTGCCCCCCGAACTGCGCGACGGCGGGCAGACCGAGCTGACCTACCGCTGCCGGGCCGGTCGCCCGGTGGCGCTCTGCGACGTGCGCATCGTGGACGCGGAGATGCGCGACCTGCCGCATGACGGCGTCAGCACCGGCGAGGTCGTCATGCGCTCTCCCTGGCTGACGCAAGGCTACCTCGACAACCCCGAGGCCAGCGCGGCGCTGTGGGCCGGCGGCTGGCTGCACACAGGCGACATCGGCGCCATCGACGAACACGGCTTTCTCATCATCACCGACCGCATCAAGGACGTGGTCAAGACAGGGGGCGAGTGGGTCAGCAGCCTGCAGCTGGAGGACATTCTGGCCGAACACCCGTCGGTGGGCGAGGTTGCGGTGATCGGGCTGAAGGACGCGCGCTGGGGCGAGCGGCCGGTCGCGGTCGTGGTGCCGCGGGCGGGTCACGCGACGGACGCGGCGGCCTTGCGCGGCCACGTCATGACGCGCGTCGAGTCGGGCGAGATCAGCAAGTTCGCGGTGCCGGAGCGGGTGGAGTTCGTGCAGGTCATCCCCAAGACCAGCGTCGGCAAGCTGGACAAGAAGGCGCTGCGGGCACAGTTCGGGCCGTGAAAGTCTTGCATACCCCGCCGGGTCTGGTCAGCGGCCGCGCTCGTGAGTACTGCCGCCCAGCGCCCGCGATCGGCTGCACCGGTGTAATCCGATCACAGGCGGCACCGGCTGATTGACAGCATTTGAACGCAGTAGGCTTGATTGGCCCGTAAATTCTGCCTCCTGTTGTCTGTCGCCTACATCGCTGGCACCCTGGGACAATCTGCATGACCGCCCGAACCCTGACAAAAGCCATGCTCGCCCCCGCCCTCGTGCTCGGCGGCCTCAACACCGCGCAGGCCGCGGCGCCCGACAACCCGCTGCTGGCGCCGAGCAACCTGCCCTACGACGCGCCGCCCTTCGACCGCATCCACGATGCCGATTACGCGCCCGCCATCGAGGCGGCGATGCGCGAGCATACCGCCGAGATCGAGCGCGTCGCCGCCAACCCCGCCGCACCCGATTTCGACAACACCATCGTGGCCATGGAACGCTCCGGCGCCACGCTGACCCGCGTCGTGCAGATCTTCGAAAACATCACCCAGTCCAACACGGACGACGCGCTGGACCGCACCAAGGAGGACATCGACCCGAAGCTGCAGGCGCATGGCGACAGCATCCACCTCAACCCGCTTCTGTTCGCCCGCGTGCGCGCGGTGCACGATTCGGCCGAGGCGCGTTCTCTGGACGCGAAGTCGCGCTACCTGCTGGACGAGACGTACAAGGATTTCGTGCATGCGGGCGCGGCACTTTCGCCGGCCGACCAGGCGCGGCTGCGCACGCTGAACCAGCAGATCACCAGGCTGCAGACGTCGTTCCAGCAGAAGCTGCTGGCGGCGACGTCTGGCGGCGCGATCGTCGTGGACAGCGCGTCCGAGCTGGCTGGGCTGGACCGTGCGTCGGTGGACGCAGCCGCGGCCGCCGGCAACACGCGCGGCCATCCCGGCAAATACGTGCTGCCGCTGCGCAACACCACGCAGCAGCCGGCCTTGGCCAAGCTGACCAACCGCGACCTGCGCGCGCGCATCATGGCGGCCAGCGAGCAGCGTGGCGACGCGCCAGGACCGAACGACGTGCGCGACCTGGTGGCGCAGCTCGCCTCGCTGCGGGCGCAGAAGGCCAAGCTGATGGGGTTCGACAGCTTCGCCGCCTACACGCTGGACAACCAGATGGCCAGGACGCCCGCCGCGGCGATGAAGCTGCTGGACAGCCTGGTGCCGGGCGCCACCGCCAAGGCGCGCGGCGAGGCGGCCGACATGCAGGCGATCATCGACCGGCAGAAGGGGAGCTTCAAACTCGCCAGCTACGACTGGAACCTCTACGCCGAGCAGGTGCGAGCACAGAAATACGCGTTGGACGAAGGGCAGACCCGCCCCTATTTCGAGATCGACCGCGTGCTGCGCGACGGCGTGTTCTTCGCCGCCACCATGCTGTACGGCGTGAACTTCAAGGAGCGTCACGACCTGCCGCTCTACCAGCCGGACGTGCGCACGTTCGAGGTGTTCGACGCGGACGGCGCGCCGATCGCCCTGTTCTACGCCGACTACTACGCGCGTCCCAACAAGCAGGGCGGCGCGTGGTGCGACGCGCTTGTGCCCCCATCCGACCTGCTGAGCCGGCGCCCCGTGGTGGTGAACGTCGCGAGCTTCACCAAGCCGGCCGCCGGCCAGCCCGCGCTGATCAGTTTCGACGACGTCACCACCATGTTCCACGAATTCGGCCACGCGCTGCACGCGATCTTTTCCAAGCAGCACTATCCGAGCCAGGCCGGCTTCAACATGCCGCGCGACGTGATCGAGTTCCCGTCGCAGTTCAACGAGCACTGGGCGCTCGACCCCGCCGTGTTCGCCAGCTACGCGCGCCACTACCAGACGGGTGCGCCGATGCCTGCCGAGATGGTGGACAAGATCAAGCGCGCCCGCACCTTCAACCAGGGCTACATGCTGACCGAGTACCTCGCCGCTGCCCTGCTCGACCTCGAATGGCACGCGCTGCCGGCCGGCGCCCCGCTGCAAACCCCCGACACGTTCGAGGCGGCTGCGTTGCACAAGCATGCGATCGACCTGGACGCGGTGCCGCCGCGCTATCGCACCACGTATTTCGCCCATATCTGGGCCGGCGGATACGCTGCCAACTACTACGCCTATCTCTGGGCCGAGGTGCTCGACGACGACGCCTATGCCTGGTTCACCGAACATGGCGGCCTGACCCGCGCCAACGGCCAGCGTTTCCGCGACATGATGCTGGCGCCCGGCCACACCGCGGACCCCATGGAGCTCTACCGCGCGTTCCGCGGCCACGACCCGGACACCGCCCCGCTGCTGCGGCAAAGGGGTCTGGACGCGAAAAGCTGAACGGCGCGCAGGCGGCCTCGCCGTCCTGACGGTTCCGGAGCATGGCCGGTTCAGGTGGAATCGCCTGAACCGGCAAACATGCCCGCCCAACATGCTTCAACCTGCGCGAGGCTGCTCAGCGGGCGGCGTGCCTGGCCCGGAACGCCTGAACGTATCTGGCCAGGTTGTCCGAGCGGCTGATCTTTCCGCTGGTGCTCTTCACCAGCCAGCGTTCATCGACGACGCGGACGTCGCGCGGAACCACCAGGAACAGCTGCGAGACCGTGCGGCTGATGTCGGCACGAACCGCTGGCGCCTCCCGCCCCGATGCGGCGTCGTGTTCGGCGATGATGACCAGCTCCTCGCTGCCGGTCTGTGCGCTTTCCAGGCCGAGTGCCACCACGCGGCCCGGCTTGACGCCCGGGATGCCGTTCACCGCGGTTTCCACGTCGCCGGCGAACAGGTTCTTGCCGTTGACGATCAGGACCTCCTTCAGGCGCCCGAAGACGAACACGTGGCCGTCAAGGACGGTGCCGAGATCGCCGGTGCGGAAGTAGCCGTCCGCCGTGATGCCGCCTTCGGCCGGTGACATCGCAGCGTAACCCTCGAACACGAACGGTCCCTTCACCGCGAGTTCGCCGTAGATGCCCTCGCCCGCCGGCCGGCCGTCGACCAGCACCGCCAGATCGAGGCCGGGCACGGGCTTGCCCGACGAGAGCACGTGCTTGTCGGCCTCCGACGACGTGTCGCTCACGAGCGTCGCACCCGCCTGCATCACGTCGGCCCCGGAAGCCAGGCTTGCGGAAACCGCCAGCGCCCTGCGCTCGCCCGGGCGGCACTGCGTTGCTGCAAAGACCGTCTCGGCCATGGCGTAGCATCCGACGACGGAGTTCGCGGCCACGCCCCATTCGGCGAACGCCCCCTCGAAGCCGAGCACGTCGGCCAATCGGCAGGGTTCGGAGCAGTTCACCCACGCCCTCATCGACGTCAGGTCGCGCCGCTCCAGGTTCTGCGACAGCCGGGCCAGGTGACGAAAGCCGAAATTCGGCATCCAGGCGATCTCGCAACGATCCTGCTCGATCACGTCGAACAACAGCCCTGGCCGTCCGATCCATTCGAAGGGGTCGAGTATGGACACACAGTCGCCGCCGATCGCCGGCAGAAGCAGCGAGGTCAGCAGGCCCATGTCGTGGTACAGCGGCAGCCAGGACGCGATCCTTGCGCGGCCGCCGCTGATCGCCCGGATTTCGGGCCAGTATGCAGCGTATTGCGCGGCCAGGCGCCGGCCGGTGATGGCGACCGCCTTCTTGATGCCGGTCGTGCCCGAACTGTGCTGGATGAAGATAGGGCCAGGGTCGGCCAGCCTGGCCATGAAACGCGCCCTGGCCGCCTCGGCCTCGTGGGGCAGCGGTTCGATCCCGGTGGGCAGAAGCACCTCGCGCCGGCCGAGCGCGGGATCGATTTCGGCCAGCGTCGTGTGCGTGGTCTTGTCGAACAGGTAGATCGCACCCGGGTCGATCCTGCGCAGGCTTTCGCGCTGCTGGGTGAGATAGGCCTGCTGGTCCTGGATGCTGTTGCTGGGCGGAAAGATGGCGGCAAGGCGGCCCGACGCGATCAGCGCCACGAACAGGCTCATCAAATCGAGACTGGTGGCGCCGAGAGCGATCGAGATGCGCCCTTCGTCGACGGGCCGTATCTGGCGCATCTGCGCCGCCACCAGACCCCAGAAACCCGGCGCGGAGACGTCCTGCCGCTCGCCGCCATGCCAATGCCGGAAGACGTGCTGCTCCGACGCGAAATCCAGCAGCTCGTCCATCGTCGTCCGCGTCCCGTGGCGATCTGCCGGCCAGGCTGATAACCAGTCGGGAATGGTCCAGCAAGCGTCGGCGCCCGGTGCACGCCTTGACCGACGCGACCTCGGCACGGTTGGATGCGACGAACCTGGGAGCGCCACGCGCAATGGCCGACGACGTCATGGCGGAACTGACCGACATCGTCCGGGACGTCTTCATGGACGACACGATAACGCTCACGCCAGAGATGTGGGCCGACGACATCGTGGGATGGAGCAGCATCATGCTCGTCGAAATCGTGCTTGCAGTGCAGGATCGTTTCGGCGTCCGCATCCCTGCGGAAGAGGCCGACACGCTGACCTCGATGGGCGACCTCGCTGCCCTGATCTCCAGGCACAGGGCGCAAGGACGCTAAGGCCCGTCACGTCAAACGGACGATGGGATCAGGCCAGCGTCCAGGGTGGTCGAGCCGGCGCCTGCCGACGCGAATTTCGAACGCGCATCCAGCTCGAGGACCGCCGAACAGACCGCCTTCCAGCCTGTCTCGTCGAAGCCGTCCTCGGGTACGCCGTTCCTGTCCATCATGCGGCCGAGAAACCCGACGAACAGCCCGTCATCGATCACCTCGACCGTGCCGCGCCGGGCATCGTCATCGGCCAGCACGGCGCAGAGCAGGTTGACCGGCCCGTGACGCCGGACCGCCGTCCAGATGCGCCTGATCGGCGCCTCGGACGCATCGAGGGTGTCGACGAACTTGTAGACGAAGATCCTGTCAGGACTGCGAAGCTGGTCGAGCAGGCCGTCCCTCAGGTAGCCGAGCCGGCGCACCGTCTGGTCCCGAACCCGCTCCATCGGCGCGTCCCTGGTGTAGATCAGCGTGTGTGACGAGGAGTTGTAGGCCCTGTCCTGCACGATGTACTCTTCCAGCCCGCCCTTCTCGCGGCCGATCGTGAGCTCGGTGTTTTCCGGCGCTCCCAGCCCGGCAAAATCGTTGTCCAGTCCGCGGACCAGGTCGTCGACCTGTATGTTGCTCCATCGGAACAGGCCCAGCGCCTTGGACCCGTAACGGCGCTGCACCATGCCGAACTCGCAGCCGCCCATCGTGCCGCCCAGGCTGGAAAACTTGCCGAAGAACCTGGCCAGGTCGGTCGTGTCGACGGAGCGTTCGATCGCGAGCTGAAGGCGGCAGCCATCCAGACCCGTGCTGATCAGCCTGTTATGCGGAACCAGCCGGTCGGCGGCCTCCCAGCGCCTCAGGGCCTCGTTCCAGTCACCCTGGCGTTGGGCGGTCACCGCCCATTCGCGCAGCACGACGGGGCTCTTCGGGTGTTCGGTCAGGGCCTGTCTGACGACGGCATCGACGTTTGCCCCCGGCAGCTGCGCCGTCAGGGAAATCAGCGCCGCATCGACGGCGGGGTTTGGCGGAACCCGGGTGCGAAGCGCCTGCACGATGTCCCGCGCTTCAGACGTTCCGCCCGACGTGCCGATGATGTCCGCTATCAGCAGGACAAGCGTTACGTCGTCTGGATGATCGGCGAGCCATGCACGGCCGCGCTGCTCGGCCTCGCCCACGCGTTTGAGGCTTCGCAACAGCCGCAGGCAGGCCGCCCTGACGTCCGGCTGCCCCGGGCCGTGGATCTCGAGCGCCTCCACATAGGTCAGGGCGGCCAGCAGGGCAGGCTCGCTCGGGCGCCGCTTTCGCGTTGCCGCAAGTGCCGCGTCCAGCAGCGTGTCGCCAGGCTCGCGCCGTTGCGTGAGCTCCTTCACCATCCTGGCAGCAAGTTGCCGCTCCGCCGTCTGGAGGGCTTTGGGGGAGAGCTGCCCCAGCAGGCGTGCCAGCTCCGGCTGGTCGGGATGCTGCTTGGCACCTTCCAGGATGAGCTGGTTGGCCAGTTGTTGCTTGCCCGCCGCTTCTGCCAGCTTGATGGGCCTGAGAAAGCCGACCGGCCGTGCGGGCGACCGGGCGCGGAACTCGGCCCAGTGCTGCAGCGCCTCGTCGATCTTGCCCGACCGCGCGGCTGCACGGGCGGCGTGGATGATCGTGTCAGGATCAGAAATGGTCCGCTGCACGCGAAGCTCCGTCCGTCACTGTAGCGACCTTCTAAGAGCGGGGGTCTGGGGTTTCAAACCCCAGCGGGGTCCAGGGGCCGCGCCCCTGGCCTTTTAGCCCCGCCTAAACCGCGGCCTCCCCGAAAATGCGCGCTGCGTCCCCCTGCCAGGCGCCGTGATAGCGCGCCAGCCAGTGCTGCGCCTGGTTGGGCGCACCGGCAACGATCGCGTCCAGTGGATCGAGCAACGATGCTTCGTCCAGCCCGCGCGCGGTCAGCCCGTCGCGCGCGATGGCCAGCGCGTCGCGGGCCAGGTCTCGCACCGTGCCGCCGGCGAGCGGCGCGTCCAGGCCGCGGCGCGGAACCTCCGCGCGGATGGCGGCCAGCGTGCGCCAGTCGTGCCGGCCGACCAGCGCCATCGCGGCCGACAGGGCCGCGTCGTCGTAGAGCAGGCCGACCCAGAACGCCGATTGCGCCAGCATCATCGCCGGGCTGCCGGCATCCGCGCCGCGCATTTCCAGGAAGCGCTTCAGCCGCACCTCGGTGAAGACGGTGGTGAAATGATCGGCAAAGTCGCCCACCGTCGCGGTCACCCCAGACAGCGCCGGCACGCGCCCCGCCATGAAGTCGCGGAACGATTGCCCGGCCACGTCGATCAGCCGCCCCTCGCGGGCCACGAAATACATCGGCACGTCCAGCAGCCAGTCTGCATAGCGCTCGAAGCCGAAGCCGTCCTCGAAGAACACGGGCGGGATGCCGGTGCGGTCCGGATCGGTGTCGGTCCAGACGTTGGCGCGCGCGCTCAGGAACCCGTTCGGACGGCCCTCGGTGAAGGGAGAGTTGGCGAACAGTGCCGTGGCGATGGGCTGCAGCAGCAGCCCCACGCGCAGCTTGCGCAGCATGTCGGCTTCGCTGGAGAAATCGAGGTTCACCTGGACCGTGCAGGTGCGCAGCATCATGTCGAGCCCGAGCCCGCCCACCAGCGGCATGTAGCGGCGCATGATGGCGTAACGGCTCTTCGGCATGAACGGCATGTCCTGACGCCGCGCCAGCGGGTGAAAGCCCAGGGGGGCGAAGCCGAGCCCGAGCGGCTCGCCCACCCGGCGCACCTCGGCGAAGTGCCGATCGAGCTCGGCGCGCGTCTCGTGCAGGCTGGCCAGCGGCGCGCCTGACAGTTCGAACTGGCCGCCCGGCTCCAGCGAGACGCTCTCGCCATCCTTCTTGAGGCCGATCAGCTGGTCCTGGTCGCGTATGCCCTCCCAGCCGAGACCGGCGATGCCGTCCAGCATGGCGCGTATGCCGTGCGGTTCGTAGGCGGGCGCGGCCCAGGCGGCGCCGTACGGGCTGCCTGGCCTGCGGAAGCCGAATTTCTCGTGTTCGGTGCCGATGCGGAAGTCGCTCGGCTGCTTGCACCCGGCCTCGAAATAGGTCGCCAGCTCCCGCAGCCGGGCGATCGGCGTCGTGTCTTCCTCACCGGGGTTGGACATGGTTCGGTCTCGTTCTTCGGCGGTGGGGCGGCGCGAGCGTCCGGTCGCTCAAGCTTTGCTGTGACGGGCAGCTTTACCATCCAGACCGGGTCCAGTCTGAATGGTGCTGCCCTAGCTGGTCGACCAGCGCCTGCCCTGCAAGAGAGCCAGGCCGGCGACGGCAGCTGTCTCTGCCCGCAGCACCAGCGGCCCCAGGCAGATTGGCGCCACAAAGCGGGTCCGGCGCAGCGCGTCAATCTCGGCCGGCGCAAACCCGCCCTCCGGCCCGATCAGCAGGGCGCCCGCCTCGGTAGGTGGCGCCGCTGGGCCGGCGCGTTCGATGGCGGCGGCGAGCAGGCGCCCCTCCGGCCAGGCCGCGAGCAGAGCGGGCAGGGACACGGGCGGGCGGATCTCGGGCAGGCTGAGGCGCTCGCATTGCTCCGCCGCCTCGATGGCGATGGCGAGAAGGCGGTCCTGGTTGATCCTGGCCGTGTTGGTGCGCTCGGTCAGCACCGGGAGCAGGGCGGACGCGCCAAGCTCGGTCGCCTGCCGGACCACGAGGTCGGTCGCGTCGCGCTTGAGCGGCGCGAAGGCGAGCCACAGGTCGGCCCCCGGCGCCTGGCCGCGAACCTGGCTCTCCGGCGTCAGCAGGGCGCTCCTCTTGCCAAGCTGCGCGATGCGGGCGCGCCATTCGCCGTCGCGGCCGTTGAACAGCAGCACAACGTCGCCCGTCGCCCGCCGCATCACGTGGGCCAGGTAGTGCGCCTGGTTCCCGCTGGCCTCCACGTCGCGGCCGGCGGCCAGCGGCGATGGCACCCAAAGCCTGAGCATTGACCGATCCTCCAGCACGCCGGACATACGCGCTATGGCGCTGGCTGATGAGGGCACCCCGTTTACCGACATCGCCGCCGGCGGCTGGGTGGCGCGGATGCCTGCCAGGATGCGGCCCTATCTGCTGCTGGCGCGGCTGGACCGGCCGACCGGCATCTGGCTGCTGTTCCTGCCAGGCGCCTGGGGCATCCTGCTCGCCCGCGCGCCGGCGCGGGAGAGCGCGCGGCTGCTGCTGCTGTTCGCGCTGGGTGCGGCGGTGATGCGGGCGGCGGGCTGCGTGGTGAACGACATGTGGGACCGCGACCTGGACCGCCGGGTGCGCCGCACCGCCGGCCGTCCGCTGGCCAGCGGCGCGCTCGGCCTGCGCCAGGCCGCGCTGTTCCTGGCGGCGCTGCTGCTGGCCGGGCTGTGCGTGCTGGTGCAGCTCGACCGCCTGGCGCAGGTGCTGGGGGCAGGCTCGCTGCTGCTGGTTGCGGTCTATCCGCTGGCCAAGCGCTTCACCTGGTGGCCGCAACTGGTGATGGGGTTCACCTTCGGCGCCGGCGCACCGGTCGGCTACGCGGCGGCGGCAGGCCGGATCGACGGCGCCTGGGCGGCACTCTACGCCGCCGCCATCTTCTGGGACCTGGGGTTCGACACGGTCTACGGCTTTCAGGACATGGAGGACGACGCGGTGATCGGGATCAAGAGCACGTCGCGCCGCTTCGCCCATCGGCCAAGGGCCTTCGTGGGCGCCGCCTACGCGCTGACCCTGGCGGCGCTGGCGACGGCCGGCCTGCTCGCGGGGTTGCGCCCGGTCTTCCTGGCGGCTCTGGCCGTGCCGGCCGTCCTGCTCGCCCGTCAAGTCGCAGGCCTCAGCGTCACTGATCCGGCGGCGTGCCTGCGCCTGTTCAAGCTGAACCGGGCGACCGGGCTGGCGGTGGCCCTGGCGCTGGCGGCCGGCCGGGTTTGACGCGCGAGGAGGCGCGCGCCTTCATCCTGGCGAACACGCGGCCAGCCGCTGCGCCGCTGGTGCCCGAGCTGGTGCTGCGGCTGGCCACCGAGATCACGCCCATCTGGCAGGCGACCGAGGATTTCCTGGCGCTGCACGCCATCCCGCCGCCGTTCTGGGCCTTCGCCTGGCCGGGCAGCCAGGTGCTGGCGCGCATGGTGCTCGACCGCGCCGAGCTGGTGCGTGGCTTGCGCGTGCTCGACTTCGCCGCCGGGTGCGGGCTGGCGGCGCTGGCCGCTGCGCGCGCCGGTGCGGAGGTGGAGGCGGCCGAGATCGACCCGCTCGCCATCGCCGCCATCGAGGTCAACGCGGCGGCCAACGCGCTGGCGGTTGCGGCCGAGCCGGGCGACGTGGTGGGGGCAGGCTGCCGGTGGGACGTGATCCTGTGCGGCGACGTCTGCTACGAGGCGCCGATGACGCGGCACATCCTGCCCTGGCTGAGGCAGATGAGCGGGCAGGGCGCCTTGGTCTGGGTGGCCGACCCGGGGCGCGCCTATCTGCCGCGGGAGGGGCTGGAGGAAGTCTCGCGCACGGACGTGCCGACCAGCCTGGAGCTGGAGGACCGGCCGACCCGCCGCACCGTTATCTACCGGCTAACCCAAATCTGATGAGGTTCCGCCGCCTCACGTGCCGCGGCTTGGCGGGGCCATGCGTTGCGTCCGTACACCATACCGCTAGGCTGTCGGCATGATCCACTTCGCCCACCACATGTTGCGCGAATACGGCATAGGCGTGATCACGCTGGCGGTCGCGATCGAATGCGCCGGGCTGCTGTTCCCGGGGGAGACGGTGTTTTTCGGCGCCGCGATCTACGCCTCCACCACCGGCCGGATCGGCATAGTGCCGGTGATCGCCGCAGCCAGCCTGGGCGCTATCCTGGGCAACCTCGTGGGGTTCATCATCGGCCGGCTGATCGGCGCCCCAATGCTCGCCAAGCATGGCTGGCGGATCGGGCTGAACGCCCGCCGCCTGGCGCTCGGCCGCTACCTGTTCCGCGAGCATGGCGGGAAGGTCGTGTTTGCCTGCCGCTTCGTCAGCGTGCTGCGCAGCTTCAACGCGTTGCTGGCCGGCGCCAGCGCCATGCCCTGGCGCAACTTCGTCGGGTGGACCATCGCCGGCGGCATCGCCTGGCCGGTCATCCACGGCACGTTCGCCTACGTGCTGGGCGACGCGGCGCGCCGGGTGTCCGTGCCGTTCCGGGTGCTGCTCGGCCTGGCCACCGTCGGCGCGGTGGTCTGGATCCTGCGTTTCATCAAGCGCAACGAAACCCGGCTGGAGGCCATAGCGATGCGATCGGACCATTATGGGCAGAACCATGCATAGCCGCACGTCGTCATGCCTGCTGGCGGCCGCCCTCCTGTGCGCGGCCGCGCCGACGGACGCGACCATTGCGCTGACCACCCAGCCGGGCAGCGCGCTGGAGACGACGGCGATGAAGCTCGTCAGCGGCGACCTCAAGCAGTCGCGCAGCGAGGGCGACCCCCCGGTCATGCTGGTCGGCTCGGCACGCCTCTCCACCCGGCCGGGCGCGCCCGCCGCATTGTTCGTGCAGGTGCAGTCGGCCTCGTTCTGCGGTTCCGCCGGCTGCTCCACCTCCGTCTACGTGCAGCGGGGGGACGACTGGACCAAGGTGATGGATTCGATCAGCGGGCCGATCAAGATGTCCCCCCGCGCGCATCGCGGCATGCACGATTTGCTGGTGCACGGGCACGACCGCTGGGTCTGGAACGGCCACGTCTACGCCGACACGCTGCCCACGCCGGACGTCGACCTGCGGCACTCGGTCAAGAAGGACGGGACCTGAGGGCACGGCCGGTGCAGGCGGACCTGTGCAGGGTATTGCTGTCACCGACACTGTGCTAGGCCATGACCGGGTCGCATCGGCTTACCGTCATGGTCCACCTCGTGTTTCGGCGAGCAGGTGCACGCGTTCAGGTGATTCCACCTGAACGCGATCTGCCCTAGCATAGCGAAAAATCCGGGAGGGCGATCGTCATGGACGACATGAGCCTCGGTCAGGCGTGGCAGACCGATCCGTATTCCTTGCCGCTCGACGCGCTCAACCCTGCGCAGCCAGGGCTGTTCCAGGCCGATGCCATCTGGCCCGTGTTCGAGCGGCTGCGTCGGGAGGCGCCTGTCCACTACACGCGCGAAAGCGAATTCGGCCCCTACTGGTCGATCAGCAAGTACAAGCCGATCATGCAGGTCGAGGTGGATACGGAAACGTTTTCGTCCGACGTGTTCCGCGGCGGCATCACCGTGCGCGACCCCGAGCCCGATTTCGTGTTGCCGATGTTCATCGCCATGGACCCGCCGGTGCACGACTTCCAGCGCGCGGCGGTGAACCCTGTGATCTCGCCCACCAACCTTGCGCGCCTGGAAATCCTGATACGCGAGTGCGCCGGGGCCATACTGGACCGGCTGCCGGTAGGAGAGGTGTTCGACTGGGTGGAGACCGTTTCCATCGAGCTGACCACGCAGATGCTGGCGACCCTGTTCGACTTCCCGCAGGAGGAACGGCGCAAGCTGACCCGCTGGTCCGACGTCTCCACCGCCATCCCGGGCTCCGGCATCATCGATTCCGAGCAGCAGCGGCAGGGCGAGCTGCTGGAGTGCCTGATGCGGTTCACCGAATTGTGGAACGAGCGGGTGAACGCGCCGCCGACCGGCGACCTGATTTCCCTGATGGCGCATTCCGAGGCGACGCGGCACCAGACGCCGATGGAGTATCTCGGCAACCTTGTCCTGCTCATCGTCGGCGGCAACGACACCACCCGCAACTCCATCACCGGCGGCCTGCTGGCGTTGAACCGCTTTCCCGACCAGTACACGAAGCTGATGTCCGATCCTGGCCTGGTGCCGAACATGGTGCCTGAGATCATACGCTGGCAGACGCCGCTGGCCCACATGCGGCGTACCGCGACTCGGGACGTGGAGTTCGGCGGGCAGCACATTCGCCAGGGCGACCGGGTGGTGATGTGGTACGTCAGCGGCAACCGCGACGAGGACGCAATCGAGCGCCCGAACGCGTTCGACATCGAGCGCGCGCGGCCTCGTCGCCACCTCAGCTTCGGCTTCGGCATCCATCGCTGCCTGGGCGAGCGCCTGGCCGAGCTGCAGCTGCGCGTGATGTGGGAGGAGATCCTCGCGCGCTTCGGCCGGATCGAGGTGGTCGAGGAGCCCAGGCGGGTCTATTCGTCGTTTGTAAAGGGTTACGAGCGCATGATGGTTCGCGTGAGCGAGCGTCGCGCGTAGCGTCTGCGGCGGCATCCTCACGGTAGCAGCTTGGATGCCGAGGACGAACCGTGACGCGAAATCTGCTGGCTCGCCATATTGCCGTATCGGCGGGCTTATTTTCAACGATCCTGATCGCCGGCTGCGCGCCTCACACTTGGGTCGCTGGGCCAAACGTTTCCGCAGCGGATTTCACCGCCACCCAGGCCCGGTGCTCGATGATGGCTCGGCATGGCGGACAGAGCGTGTCCGCCTATGGGCCGACGGGATTTGTCGTAGCGGCGCAAATCGGGAATGCGATAGGGAACGCCTTTCAAGCGCATGCTGACTTCGATGATTGCATGCAGGCATCGGGTTTTCTTATTGCTGATGATCTCTCGCCGGGCGCTGGTGCAGCCGCCCCAAGCGCCTTTACGCCGCAAGCTGAAAGTCACTCCGCGCGGATCCTGACACCTGAAAACGCGATGAGTGTCGAAACGAGCGCGCTGGCCAGTCCCGTTCTGCCCAAACCGGCTCTATCTGACGCCCTCGATACGCCAGTTGGCACCAACCCGTTGCTGATACCGCCAAGCACCCCGACCGGCGAAATTACATATCGATGGATCAACACCAGTATGAAATAGCGTGATGGTTCTGCCAGCGCGGCCGGAGACCCCCCCCGTTCGCACGTCGCGTCACGCTTGCCTTGGCCGGGCTTGTCCGGCCAAGGACGCCCACTTTCGCCGAGAGTCCCGGGGGCCGCTCCAGAGCTTGGCTATCCGATCGGCCACCTTGTCACAGGTGAGGCGCAGGGGTAACGCGGCAGCCGACGTTGGGAGCGAACGGCATGATTGCGACCAACCTGCAGGTTGCGGGTGGCGGCGAGTGGCCCGCTCTGGCGCACGCCCTTGCCGATGGTCCGGACCCTACGCTGCCCGTTCTGGTCAATCTCGGCGTCCGGCCCGGCCTGGACGCCCTGGTCCAGCGCTGCCGCCGCTTCGCCGAGTCCTGCGAGGGCGGGGAGGGGCTGGTCGTCGGCATTCTCACCCCGGCCGCCGATGCAGGGACGCTGGACGACGAACTGGCCGCAGCCGGCGCCTGGGCGTTCACGCGGCACGCCGCCCTGGCCTGGGCGCCGCGGCGCATCCGGCTCAACATGATCGGCTGTGGCATCGGCCTGCCCGCCGACACCGACCCCGTCGCCCTCGGCCGGTCGGCCGCCCGTCTCGACGCCGAACCGGTCGGCATCGACGACGTGGTCCGCACCGTCCGCGCCATCGCCGGATGGCCGTCGATGACCGGCCAGTTCATCCGCCTCGGCGGCGCCTGATGGACGCGTTCCGCCCGGCCAGCGCGGCCGCCCGCCTGCGCCACGTGTTCCTGCGCGACATGGTCCTGGCGGCCAGGGTCGGCGTGCATGCCTTCGAGCACGAAGCGGCGCAGCGCGTGCGCATCAACGTCGACCTCGCCGTTCTCGAGGAGGACGCGACGCCCCTGTCGCGCCCCGGCCCTCGCCGCGACGACCTGAGCCGGGTGGTGGATTACGAGGCCGTCGCCGCTCGCGTCCGCCGCATCGTGCAGGACGGCCACGTGCGCCTGCTCGAAACCTTGGCCGAGCGGCTGGCCGAAGCGTGTCTGGAGGATGGCAGGGTGCGCCGCGTTCGCATCCGGGTTGAAAAATTGGACATTTTCGCCGACGTCGCCGCCGTCGGCGTGGAAATCGAGCGGGCCGCCGACGGCGCGCCGCCGATTTTATCCCCCGACAGAACTTGACTCCGAAGCATTTCAACTCATTAAAGTTTTATTTCTTTTTGAGGACGCATCATTAACGAATGTAGAGCGAACCCCAGTGTTTTCCGGCTGAGCCGGGCGGGATAGCGTCTGGTGCACCGGCATCTATCAGCCAGTGCAGCGGGCCGGCCGACCCATCGGCCCACAGAGTTGTCCACAGGCGGGCGGCCAGTCCCGGCGGCCTTGAGCCCGGCCAGGCCACAACCCACCCTAGAACGAGATGCCCGACCACCCCACCCCCGAGCCGCCGACCGTGCCGCAACCGCCGCAGACGGCGCGGACCGGCGTCGCGGTCATCGAGGAGGTCGTGGCCACCCTGCCGCTGTCGCCAGGCGTGTACCGCATGCTCGATGCCAGGGGCGAGCCGCTCTATGTCGGCAAGGCCCGCAGCCTGAAGAAGCGCGTCGCCAACTACACGCAGCTCAACCGGCTGGAGGAGCGGCTGCGCTGCATGGTGCGCGACACCGCCAGCATGGAGATCGTGACCACCCACACCGAGGCCGAAGCGCTGCTGCTGGAAGCCAACCTGATCAAGCGCCTCAAGCCGCGCTACAACATCGTGCTGAGGGACGACAAATCCTATCCATGGCTGATGCTGGCCGAGGACCATCCGTTCCCGCAGGTGACCAAGCACCGCGGCGCTCAGTCCCGGCGCGGCAGCTACTGGGGGCCGTTCGCCAGCGCCTGGGCGGTCAACCAGACCGTCAACGCCATGGAGCGGCTGTTCCTGCTGCGCTCCTGCGCCGACACGGTGTTCGCCAACCGCTCGCGCCCCTGCCTGCTGCACCAGATTAAGCGCTGCTCGGCCCCCTGCGTCGGCCGCATCTCGCCCGAGGATTACGCCGAGCTGGTGGGGCAGGCGCGCGCGTTCCTGTCGGGCAAGACGGCCACCCTGCAGAAGACGCTGTCGGCGCAGATGGAACAGGCTTCCGAGGCGATGGAGTTCGAGCGCGCGGCCACGTTGCGCGACCGCATCCGCGCGCTGACCCACGTGCAGGGGTCGGGCGTGATCAACCCGGCCAGCCTGACGGACGCCGACATCATCGCGCTGTGGCAGGTGGCGGGGCAGAGCTGCGTGCAGGTGTTCTTCGTGCGCGGCGGCAACAACAACGGCAATCGCGCGCATTTCCCCAGCACGGTGAAGTCCGACGAGCCGGCCGACGTGCTGGCCGCCTTCATCGCCCAATTCTACGACGACAAGCCGCCGCCGCCGCTGATCCTGACCAACCACGACCTGCCCGAAGCCGACCTGATTGCCGACGCGCTGGCGCTGAAGGCCGGCCGGCGCGTGGAACTGGCCAACCCCAAACGGGGCGAGAAATGCCAGGTGGTCCGCCACGCCGAGACCAACGCGCGCGAGGCGCTGGAGCGTCGGCTGGCGGAAGCCACGGGTCAGGCCAAGCTGTTGGATGGGGTGGCCAGCGTGTTCGGCCTGGCGGCACGGCCGGATCGCATTGAGACTTACGACAACAGCCACATCATGGGCCAGGCGCCGTACGGCGTGATGGTCGTGGCGGGCCCCGAGGGGTTCCGCAAGACGTCCTACCGGAAATACGCGATCCGCAGCGCCATCGCGCCGGGCGACGATTTCGGCATGATGCGCGAGGTGCTGGAACGCCGCTTCGCCCGCGGCCAGCGTGAGCGCGAGGCGGGCGAGGGCGACGAGACCCTACTTGATAAGACCTGGCCCGACATGGTGCTGATCGACGGCGGCGCTGGCCAGTACAGCGCCGCCCGCGGCGTGCTGGACGACCTGGGCGTGACCGACGTGACGCTGGTCGCGATCGCCAAGGGACCGGACCGCGACGCCGGGCGCGAGTGGTTCTTCACCGCCGACAAGCCGCCGTTCCAGCTGCCGCCGCGCGACCCGGTGCTCTATTACCTGCAGCGGCTGCGCGACGAGGCGCATCGCTTCGCCATCACCACCCACCGCGCCGGACGCAGCCGCGCCCTGATCACCAGCGAACTGGACGAGGTGCCCGGCATCGGCTCGGCCCGCAAGCGCGCCCTGCTCAACCATTTCGGATCGGCGCGCGGAGTCAAGCAGGCGGGTCTGGAGGATCTGCAGGCAGCGCCCGGCATATCGAAGGAGACGGCGGGACGGGTCTACGCCTTCTTCCACTCCAAATAGCGGGTCGTCCCGGGTCTGGCGGTGCACGCGGAACCTCGCCCGCCCGCCCGGCGCTATCGGTCCATGCCCCAAGACCCCGTCCCGTTCTCGCCGCAGTTCGAGCAACCTGTCCCGGACGAGGTTGCGGTCGACCGCGGCCTCACCCAGGCGATGCTCGCCATCAGCCGCACCACGCTGAAGAACACCGGCCATGCCTGGCGGTCTGTCCATGCCAAGAGCCATGGCGTGCTTCGGGGGCGCCTGCAGGTGTTGCCCGACCTTCCCGGCCCGCTCGCCCAGGGCGTCTATGCTTGCCCCGGCGACTACGCGGTGCTCATGCGGTTCTCGACCACGCCGGGCGACGTGCTGGACGACAACGTCTCGACCCCGCGCGGCCTGGCGATCAAGATCGTGGGCGTGGAGGGTGAGCGGCTGCCGGGCAGCGAGGACGCGCGCACCCAGGACTACGTGCTGGGCAACTCCCCGGCATTCAACGTCGCCGACGCGGCCACCTTCCTGACCAACGTGCACGTGCTCGGCGCCACCGCGGACCGCGCGGAGACCCTGAAGAAGGGGGTGTCCGCGGTCATGCGTACCGCGGAGGCGGCGCTCGAGATGCTGGGCGGCCAGAGTGCGACGCTGACCACCTTCGCCGGCCAGGCGCGCACCCACATCCTGGGCGACAGCTTCTACTCGCAGGCGGCGCTGCTGCATGGCCGGTATTTCGGCAAGACCTGCATCGCGCCGGTATCGCCGGAGCTGGTGGCGCTGAACGAGCGCAAGCTGGACCTGGCCGGCAAGCCCGATGGCATACGGGAGGCGGTGCGCGACTTCTTCCACGGCCAGGGCGGCGTGTGGGAGCTGCGCGTGCAGCTTTGCACCGACATCGAGGCGATGCCGGTGGAGGACGCGTCCGTCATCTGGCCGGAAGACCGCAGCCCCTACGTCGCGGTCGCCCGTCTCACCGTGACGCCGCAGGACAGCTGGAGCAGCCAGGGCCGCGCCAGCATAGAGGACGGCGCGGCGTTCAGCCCGTGGCAGGGCCTGGCCGCGCACCGGCCGCTCGGCTCGATCATGCGCGCCCGCCGACGCGCCTATGCCAGCTCGCGCCAGTTCCGCGAGCGCTACAACGGCTTCGACATCGCCGAGCCGGCAGCGTCCGCCTGATCCTGCCCGGCCCACAGCCTCGCCGGTGCGTGTTGCGGCGCGGCACGGGGCGGGCGTGCGAAGTAGCCCTGGTCCTCCCCCGCAACTCCGTGCAGAGAGCGGCGGCATGACCGCGTTCTTAGACCATGACCGGTTCGCATCGGCTCACCGGGCATGGTCCACCTCGTTGTTTCGGCAAGCAGATTCACGCGTTCAGGTGATTCCACCTGAACGCGATCTGCTCTAGCCGGCTGACCGTTGCCCGCCGCGTCCACCGAGCTGATCGCCGTCATCGTCGCCGTTACCGGCGGCGACCCGCGCGTGCTGACCATCGCCGATGCGCGGGCCCTGCCGTCCGGCTCGTTCGAGAGCGGCCACCGGTCGCTGCAGGCCGGGCTGCGCAGCTGGGTCGAGCAGCAGACGCACCAGCCGCTCGGCTATGTGGAGCAGCTCTACACCTTCGCCGACAGCGACAGGGGGGCGGAAGCCGCCGGCCGCACCATCTCCGTCAGCTATCTCGGCCTGACGCGGGAAGCGCGGGTGACCGGCCAGGCGGCCGGCTGGCAGAGCTGGTATCGCTACTTTCCATGGGAAGACCAGCGGGGCGGCACGCCGGCGATGATCTGCGCTCAGATCGCGCCCGCGCTGCGGCGCTGGGCCGCCTCCCCGGTGCAGCAGCAGCGGGCGGTCATCACCTTCGGCCTGGACGGCCGGCCGTGGAACGAGGAGCTGGTGCTGCAGCGCTACGAACTGCTCTACGAGGCGGGCCTCGTGGAGGAATGGCACCGGCGCCACGCGCCGGGGCAGCTGCCGCAATCGCTGCCAGGGGAGCCGATGGCGGTCGATCACCGGCGCATCCTGGCCACCGGCATCGCCCGCCTGCGCACCAAGATCAAGTACCGCCCGGTCTTCTTCGAGCTGATGCCGGACAGCTTCACCCTGCTGACCCTGCAGCAGACGGTGGAGGCCCTGGCCGGCCGCCTGCTCCACAAGCAGAATTTTCGCCGGCTCATCGACAGCCAGAATCTTGTGGAGGAAACGGGCGCGATGGCGACCGAGACCGGCGGCCGGCCGGCCAAGCTGTTCCGGTTCCGCGGCGACGTCCAGGACGAACGGGCGATTGCCGGGACCAAGCTGCCGCTCCTGCGGAGTTGACAACCAGCCTGCGCGGTTGTCACCTTGAACCGAGTTATGCTCATACCCAGCATAAGTGGGCGGGCAGGAAACCCGTTGCACACCGATTACGGGTCGTTAATGCTCTGATCGAGCATTAACGCAGCTGACCTGGTCGTTCAAGGAGCGTCTCCTATGTCTGCTTCCGCCGCCCTCTACCAGCGCGTGCAACGCGTTATCCCGCCGATGGAGTGGCCGGTCTTCGTGCCGGACATCGACGCCATCCTGTCGCTCAAGCGCCAGCGTCGCGCCGTCATCCTGGCGCACAACTACATGACGCCAGAGATCTTCCACTGCGTCAGCGACGTGGTCGGCGACAGCCTCCTGCTGGCGCGCGAGGCGCAGCGTGTGGACGCCGACGTGATCGTCATGGCGGGCGTCCACTTCATGGCCGAAACCGCCAAGCTGATGAACCCGGACAGGACGGTGCTGATCCCCGACCTGCGCGCCGGCTGTTCGCTGGCGGAATCGATCACCGCGGCGGACGTGCGGCTGCTGCGGCAGCGCTACCCCGGCCTGCCCGTCGTCACCTACGTCAACACCTCGGCCGAGGTGAAGGCGGAGAGCGACATCTGCTGCACCTCCGGCAACGCGCGCCGCGTGGTGGAAAGCCTGGGCGTGCCCGAGGTCATCATGATCCCAGACCGCTACCTGGCCGCCAACGTGGCGCGCGAGACGGGCGTCAGGATCATCTCCTGGGCCGGCTCGTGCGAGGTGCATGAGCGGTTCACCCCCGCCCAGATACGCGAGCTGCGGGCGGAAAACCCCGGCGTGGTCGTGCTCGCCCACCCCGAATGCCCGCCGGACGTGGTGGACGAGGCCGATTTCGCCGGCTCCACCGCTGCGATGGCCGATTACGTGACCGACCGCCAGCCGGGCCGGGTGGTGCTGATCACCGAATGCTCGATGGCCGACAACATCGCCGTGCTGCATCCCAAGGTCAGCTTCGTGCGGCCGTGCAACCTGTGCCCGCACATGAAGCGGATCACCCTGCCCGGCCTGCGCCGCGCGCTGGAGACGCTGACCCACGAGGTCACCATCGACCCCGCCGTGGCCGACCGGGCGCGCCTGGCGGTCGAGCGCATGCTGGCCGTCGGGTAGGGGCCGGAACGATGACCCACCTTATGCCGTCCGCCGGCAACTGCCCCATCGTCATCGGCGGCGGGCTGGCCGGGCTGATGGCCGCGCTGCACCTCTCGCCCGAGCCGGTGCTCGTCCTGTCGCGCGCGCCGCTCGGCCAGCAGGCCGCCAGCGCCTGGGCGCAGGGCGGGCTGGCCGCTGCCGTCGGCGCCGATGACAGCCCGGAGCTGCATCTGGCCGACACGCTGGCCGCGGGCGACGGCCTGTGCGACGAAGCGGTGGCGCGCCGCATCGTCGAGGCAGGCCCGGCGCTGGTCGACGAGCTGCTGTCGCTCGGCGCCCGGTTCGACCTGGCGGCAGACGGCGCCATCCGTCTGGGGCTGGAAGCCGGGCATGGCCGCCGGCGCATCGTGCACGCCGCGGGCGACGGCAGCGGGCGGGAAATCCTGCGCGCGGTCATCGCCGCCGTCCGGCGGACCCCGTCGATCACGGTGTGGGAGGGGGTTTCGGCGACCAGGTTCGTGCTCCGCCACGGCGCGGTCGCCGGCGTCATGGCCCATGCCGAGGGCCAGGGCAGCGCTCGCCTCCTGCGCAGCAGCCGCGTGGTCGTCGCCACCGGCGGACTGGGCGGGCTCTACGAACACACCACCAACCCGTCTGGCGCGCTTGGCCAGGGGCTGGTGCTGGCCGCGCGCGCAGGCGCGGCGCTGGCCGATCTGGAGTTCGTGCAGTTCCACCCCACCGCCCTCGATGCCGGTCCGGCGGGGGACCGGCAGGCCGGCTTCGCGCCGATGACGCTGGTCAGCGAGGCGGTGCGCGGCGAAGGCGCGATCCTGATCGACGAGACCGGCGAGCGTTTCATGGTGGGCGAGGGCGAGGTGGGCCAAGCCGGGGCAGGCCAGGGCGGCGCAGAATGGCGCGCCGAGCTGGAGCCGCGCGACGTGGTCAGCCGCGCCGTGTGGGCGCGCATGCAGCAGGGCCACCGCGTGTTCCTCGACGCGCGGGCCGCCCTGGGCACGCGCTTCGCCGCGCATTTCCCCGCCATCCACGCCGCCTGCGCCGCTTCCGGCATCGACCCCGCGGTCGACCCGATCCCGGTCCGTCCGGCCGCCCACTACCACATGGGCGGCATCGCCGTGGATGCGCGCGGCCGCTCCACCGTGCCAGGGCTCTGGGCGTGCGGAGAGGCCGCCTGCACCGGGCTGCACGGCGCCAACCGCCTGGCCAGCAACTCGCTGCTCGAGGCGGCCGTCACCGGCCGCATCGTGGCGGAGGACATCGCCGGCACGCCGGCGCGGCCGGCCTACCCGGTCGCCGCGGTCGCCGAGCCGGCGGTGCACGACCCCGCCCCGGTGCGCGCCATACTGTCCCGCCACGCCGGCGTGCTGCGGGACGCCGCCGGGCTGCAGGCCGCCATCGACGCGCTGCGGCCGCTCGCCGGGCAAAGCGACGCCGCGGCGCTCGGGTTGATGATGGCGACGGCGATGCTGCAGCGCCGGGAAAGCAGGGGCGGCCATAGCCGGACGGATTACCCGCACGCGGCCGCGGCAGAGCGCAGCACCGTCACGCTCGGCGCCCTCGGCGCCAGGGCCGGACGCCCGACGGAAGCGGCGCTGGCAAGACCGCATCGTTGAGCCCGCTGATCCTGGAGCCGCTGGTGCGGGCGGCTCTGCTGGAGGATCTCGGGCGGGCAGGGGACATCACCTCCGACGCGCTGATCCCCGCCCAGGCCCAGGCTGCCGCCGGCCTGGTCGCCCGCCAGCCGGGGACGCTTGCGGGCCTGGCGCTGGCCGAGCTCGCCTTCCGGCTGGTGGACCCGGCGATACGCTTCTCGGCGGCCCTGGCCGACGGGGACCGTGTCGCCGCGGGGGCAACGCTCGCCCGCATCGAGGGGCCGGCGCGCGGCATCCTGACCGCCGAGCGGGTGGCGCTCAACTTCCTGGGCCATCTCAGCGGTGTCGCGACCGCGACCGCAGGCATCGCGCAGGCGATCGCCCATACAGGTGCCAGGGTCGCCTGCACGCGCAAGACCACGCCAGGCCTGCGCGCGGTGGAGAAATACGCGGTGCGCTGCGGCGGCGGGGTCAACCATCGCTTCGGCCTGGACGACGCGATGCTGATCAAGGACAACCACATCGCCATCGCCGGCGGCATCGCGCCCGCACTCGCCCGCGCCCGCGCCCAGGCCGGCCACCTGGTGAAGATCGAGATCGAGGTCGACACGCTGGCGCAGCTCTCAGAGGTGCTGGCGGCAGGGGCGGACGCGGTGCTGCTGGACAACATGCGCCCTGACCAGCTGAGGGAGGCGGTCCGCCTGGTCGCCGGCCGCATGGCGACCGAGGCGTCCGGCGGCATCACCCTGCAGACAGCGGCGTCGGTGGCCGAGACGGGGGTCGACCTGCTGTCGGCGGGCTGGCTGACGCACAGCGCGGCGGTGCTCGACATCGGCCTGGACATCTGACCGCGCCCTGCGTCCGCCCGGCCAACGAGCAGGCTGACCGGAGGGTCCAACCCCGCTATCATCGCCGTCGATGATGCCCAACCTCCCCACCATCCTAACGCTGTCGCGCATCGCCGCCATCCCGGTGATGGTCGCCCTGGTGGCGGTCCACATGCCGGCCGGCGACGTGGCGGCGTGCACGGTGTTCGGCCTGGCCGGCCTGACCGACTTCCTCGACGGCAGGATCGCGCGCCAGCACAAGCTGCAATCCGAACTGGGCCGCATGCTCGACCCGATCGCCGACAAGCTGCTGGTCGGCGCGACGCTGATGGTGCTGGCGGGGCAGGGGCGCCTGCCGGATCATGGCCTGTACCCCGCCATCGTCATCCTGTGCCGCGAGATCCTGGTCAGCGGCCTGCGCGAATACCTCGCCGGCCTCTCGGTCGGTCTGCCGGTCACCCGGCTGGCCAAGTGGAAGACCGGCCTGCAGATGGCCGCGCTGGGCACCCTGCTCGCCGGCGACAGCGGGGCGGCGGCGCTGCATCTGGGCTTCCTGCCGGTCGGCCTGATCGGCACGGCGATGCTGTGGGCCGCCGCCATCCTGACGCTGGTCACCGGCTGGGACTACCTGATGGCCGGCATCCGCCACGTGATGCCGCAGCCCCTGCCGCCTCTCACCCGCGCGCAGAGGGCGCCGCGCTGATCCTGCTGGGGCTGGTCGGCTGGTCGGGGAGCGGCAAGACCACGCTGCTGACCGGGCTGATCCCTTGGCTGCGAAGTGCGGGGCTGAGCGTGTCGACCATCAAGCATGCCCATCACGGCATGGAGCTGGACCTGCCGGGGAAGGACAGCTTCCGCCACCGCCAGGCAGGGGCGTGCGAGGTGCTGGTGGTCGGCGGCCAGCGCTGGGCGCTGTTGCACGAGACGCCCGAGGCGCCGGCCGAGCTGGACCAGGTCGCGGCCAGGCTGGCGCCGGTGGACCTCGTGCTGGTGGAGGGCTTCAAGACCTACGCCTTCGACAAGATCGAGGTTTTCCGTCCGGCCCTGGGCAAGCCGGCGATCTGGCCCGCAACGGCGGGGGTGGTCGCGGTCGCGACCGACGAGCCGGGCCTGGACTGCCCGCATCCGTTGCTGCCAATCAACGATCCGGCGGCAATCGCCCGCTGGGTCGCCGCTTTCGTGGCCGCCAGGCGCGCGGCGGCTTGAGCGCGGCCCCGCCCGGGGGCATGGTGCGCGCGTTCATGCCGGGGGGCCAACCTTGTTGATGCGGCGTATCGTCTTGCTTGCGACCACGATGACGCTGACCGGCTGCGCGGGTTCGGGCTTCTACTCCTATCTCGGCGACACGTTCACGCTGCCGTTCGGCGCCAACCCGAACGCGGCCCACGGGAACAGCGAAACCGACGCCAAGGTGCACGGGCATGACGACCAGGTGCCGCCGCCGATATTGTACGAGGCGGGAGACATCTGGCCAGCCGCGCCCAAGGCGCCGCCGACGCTGAAGGACCTGCAGCAACAGCAGGCCAACGAGATCTCGCATGGCGGCGACGGCAGCAGCGGCGGCTATGCGCCGCTGCAGCCCTTGCCGCAGCTGCCGGGTTACGAGGTGCCCGAGCAGCAATCCCACCCGCAGGCGCCAGGCAGCACCTTCCCGGGCGGCATCGTGCCGCTGCCGGGCGGACGTCCGGGGATCATCACCGGCGGCGGCGGGGAGCTTCGCTCGCTGAACGGGCCCACCGGAAACGGCAGCATCGTGGTGCCGAACGGCAACGGCACCAGCACCGTCATCGGCCCGAACGGCACCGTCAGCACGGTGCCGACGCCCGGGAAATAGCTCAGCCAACGATTGCGAAGATGGCGGTCAGCCGCCGGCGGCGTGGCGCTTCAGATCGTCCAGTTCGCAGGTCATCAGCGCCGCCATGTGGGTGGCTTCCAGGATCACCTGCGGCGCATGGCCGGCACGCAACGCTTCCTGCCAGCGCGGCGCGCACAGGCACCAGCGGTCGCCCGGCTTCAGACCGGCAAACCCGTATTCCTGGCGCGGCGTGGACAGATCGTTGCCCCGGGCGCGGCTGAAGGCGAGGAACGCCTCGGTCACGACGGCGCAGACCGTGTGGCTGCCGGTGTCCTCCGGCCCGGTCTCGCAGCAGCCCGATCGGGTGAAGCCGGTCAGCGGGTCGACCGAGCAGGTGACAAGCCGGCCGCCCAGGACGTTCCTGGCAGGAACCGGCGCGCCGCCCGTGCTGTCCAGAGGCATCGACGTTCTCCCGTTTGGCGGCAGGCTCGGCCGTCCAGAGAAGCACCATTCAGACTGGAAATCAGTCTGAATGGTAAAGCTGCTCGCCAGCAAGCCGGTCAGTGCCGGAGAAGCAGGATCGCCGTCATCAGCGCCAGCGCCACCCCCTGCAGCAGAACGCGCGCCCGCATCAGCGCGTTCGACCGGCGTGGATCGCCCCCCCTCACCACACCAACCATGCCCAGGCCGAGCACCACGACCACGCCCAGCATCGCCAACGCCAGAAGGACCGCCAGGACAGCTACCATGTGGCGCAAATGGGGCGCGGCGCCGCCTTGTGCACCCCCGTTGGCTTGCGGGATTGCACGCCGGCGCAGGACGTGCAGGCTCCCGCCCATGAGATGGCTTTTCTGCGCGTTGGCCCTGGCCTGGTGCGCTGCCGCACCCGCGCTCGCCCAGGGTGCGGCGTCCCTGCTGGCCCCGCCCGCCGCGTCCAAGCCCGCGCCGGCCCTCTCGCCCGCGGAGACGCGGCAGGTCCTGGACCTGCTGAACGACCCGCAGAAGCGCGCGGCGTTCACCGCCACCCTGGAGACGCTGTCCAAGGCCGCAAACGCGGCGAGCCCGGCCAAATCCGCCGAGCCGGTCAAGCTCGCGCCCAATAGCGTGGGCGCACAGCTGGTGCGGGAGAGCAGCGTCTGGGTCAGCGGGCTGTCCGGGCAGCTCGCCAGCTTCCGCCGCGTTCTGGGCGACCTGCCCTCGGTCTGGCTGTTCACCGAGCGGACGCTCGAAAACCCCGCCGAACGGGCACGCGCGCTGGACGCGGCGTGGCGGCTGGCGACGGTGCTCGGGCTGGCGGGCCTTGCCGAATGGTGCGGCTGGCGCCTGCTGCGCCGCCCGGTCCGAACGGTCGCCGAACGCGCGCCGGAGGCCGCACCTCCGCCGGCGCTGGTCGCGCCCGAGCCGGTCAGCGCGCAGGTGCAGGCCGAAATCCTGGCGCGCGAGGCGGCAGCCGGCACGGCCGATGCCGACCAGGGCCCGCCCGGCGCACCCGCGACGGCGCTCGACCCCTCGTCCCAGGAGGAGAAGGAGGTGCAGCACGCGCTGCGCCACCGCCGCTTCGCACGCACCGTGCGTACGCTCGCGCGGTTGCCCTACGTCCTGGTCTGCCTGGCTCTGGACCTGATCCCGCTCGGCCTGTTCCTGGGCGTGGGTTACGCGGGCACGCTGTTCGTGGACCCGCGCGTGCAGGCGCTGCTGCAGGTGGCGATGCTCGCCTACGCGATCTTCCGCCTGGCGGTGTCGGTCGCCCGCATGGTGTTCGCGCCGGACCTGCCCACCCTTCGCCTGATCCATGTCGACGATGCCGGCGCGGCCCACGCCGTGCGCTGGGTCAGGCGGATCTTCGCCATCGCCACTCTGGGCTATGCCGCGGGCCAGATCGGACTGCTGTTCGGCATGCCGGAACAGGCCGACGATGCCTTCCTCAAGGCCGCGTTCCTGCTGGTGCACGTCCTGCTGGTCATCGTCGTGCTGCAGTCGCGGCAATGGGTCGCCGCCCGCATACGCAGCCACAACCCGGCACCGCGGCTGGGCGGCCGGGCGCGCAACCGCCTGGCCTCGGTCTGGCACCTCGTCGCCATATTCTACATCGTCGGCCTCTGGCTGGTCTGGGCCGCCGAGGTGCGCAACGGCTACCTGCGCATCTGGCACCTGTTCCTGGTGACGGCCGGCGTGATCACTGCGGCGCGCCTGGTCAGCATCGTCCTTCTCGGGATCCTGGACCGTGCGTTGCGGCCGACCGCGGACACCGGTGCGGCGTCGCCCGGGACGCGCCGCCGCGCCCGCTACCTGCCCCTGCTGCGCGGCATGGTGACGAGTGCCGTGGTGCTGGCAACGACGCTGGCGCTGCTGCAGGCCTACGGCGTGAACACGCTGGTCTGGTTCCGCAGCAACGCGCTGGGCGGCCGGCTGGTGTCGGCCATGCTGACCATCCTGCTGGCGGCGGGGCTTGCCCTGGTGGTCTGGGAGAGCGTGAACGCCTCGATGGACCGCCGGGTGGAGCGGATGACCGGACAGCTGCAGTTCGCCCGCGCGGCACGCTTGCGCACCCTACTGCCGATCCTGCGCACCATGCTGCTGGTGGCGCTGGCGACCGTGTTCGGCCTGACCGCGCTGTCGGAGGTCGGCGTCAACATAGCCCCCCTTCTGGCAGGCGCCGGCATCCTCGGGGTCGCGATCGGCTTCGGGTCGCAGAAGCTGGTGCAGGATTTCATCACCGGCATCTTCCTGCTGGTCGAGAACGCCATGCAGGTGGGCGACTGGGTGACGGTGGCGGGCCTGTCGGGCTCGGTGGAGAACCTGTCCATCCGCACCATGCGGCTGCGCGCGGGCGACGGGTCGGTGCACATCGTGCCGTTCAGCTCGGTCTCCACCGTCACCAACGTCAACCGCGGCATCGGCAACGCGGCCGTCAGCGTGAACGTGCCGATCGACGAGGATGCCGACCGCGTCAGCGAGGTGCTGACCTCGATCGCGGCAGAGATGCGCGCCGAGGACCGCTTCGCCGAGATGATGCGCAGCGACTTCCAGCTCTGGGGCGTCGACAAGGTGGATGCCGGCATCGTCACCATCGTGGGCCAGATCGTCTGCACCGATAGCGGGCGCTGGGCGGTGCAGCGCGAGTTCAACCGCCGCATGACCATACGCTTCAAGGAGCAGGGCCTGCGCATCGCCACTCCCGTCCAGACCGTGTACAACCACATCGCCCATGAGACGCCGGCCGCGGCGCCTGCCGACACGCGCGCCAGGCCGCCCGGCCAGCTGGAGCGTTCGCCGCCGCCCGCCGCCCTGGGGAACACCTCGTGAGCCCGATCCTTCTTGACATCGAAGCCGACCTGACCCGGGACGGTTTCGTCCACGTCGCCGCCCACGACATGCAGCGCGTTTTGGAGGCCCACGGCCTGACCGACTGGGCCGGTTTCGCCGACAGCTGGAACGATTTAGGGCTCGACACCTTCATGGCCGATGGCGGGCGCTACCGCCGCAGGCGCCACGCCGCCCTGTCCGTGGATGCCGGCGGCATCCGCCGCAAGCCGCACCAGCCGCATTACCAGAGCCGCGACTACAACGCGCTGAATGGCGGGCTGGCGCGGTGGTTCGACCCGCTGACCGACGAGACGATCGCCCACCCCGCGCTGCGCGCCATCCTGCGCACCTGCTTTGCCGTGTTCGATGCCTGCACCGACCCGGCCACCCGGCCGGCATCCTGGCATGTCGAGCTGCACCAGTTCCGCATAGAGGCCAAGCCGGGCGAGGCGGGCCAGCCAACGCCGGAGGGGCTGCACCGCGACGGCGTGGACTGGGTGCTGGTGCTGCTGGTCCGGCGGGAGAACGTGGCGAGCGGGCAGACCTCCATCCACGACCTGCAGCGCCGGCCGCTGGGCAGCTTCACCCTCGCAACCCCCATGGAGGCCGCACTGGTCGATGACGGGCGGGTGTTCCACGGCGTGACCGCGGTCGAACCGCTGGTTGCGGACCGGCCCGCCTATCGCGATGTGCTGGTCGCGACGTTCCGGAGAGAGTGATGCGGCTGGCGAGGGTAGCGGCAATGGCAGCCGCGATGGGCCTGGCGGCGCAGGCGGCGCGGGCGGACGTTCCGGGGCCTGTGTCGGTCACGCAGGCCTGGGCCCGCGCGACAGCGCCCGGCCAGCAGGCGGGTGCGAGCTACTTCACCGTGACCAGCAGGGCCGCCGACCGGCTGACCGCAGTGGCGAGCCCGGACGCGGCCAACGCCATGCTGCACCGGTCCACCGCCACCGGCGGCATGGCGGGCATGGAGGACATGGACGCTCTGGTGCTGCAGCCTGGCCGGGCGGTCACGCTGCAACCGAGGGGCATGCACGTCATGCTGATGGGCCTGAAGCATCCCCTGGCGGCGGGCGGCACGGTGGAGCTGGACCTGACCTTCGAGCATGCCGGCCGCGTGGTGGTGCGGGCGCCGGTGCTGCCCATCGGCTCGCCAGGCCCTGGCCGGTAGGGTGAACCGCATCGCGCCGCGCGCCTGGGTCGCACTGGCGACGCTCGCGGCTGCGGCGGCAGGCCTGGCGGCCGCCTGGCTCGTCCGCCTGCCGACCCCCCCGAGCGACGCCCCGCCGCAGATCGGCGGCCCGTTCGCGCTGACCGACGGCGCCGGCCGGCGGGTTACCGACCACAGCTTCGACGGCTACTGGCGGCTGGTCTATTTCGGCTACACCCATTGCCCCGATGCCTGCCCGACCACGCTGGGCGACCTCGGCGCCGCGCTGGACAAGCTGCCCGAATCGGTGCGCGACCACGTCCGCGTGCTGTTCGTCACCGTCGATCCTGCGCGCGACACGCCCGCGGTGATCGGCAACTACGTACGCGCCTTCGGCCCCGGCTTCGTCGGGCTGACCGGCACGCCGGCGGAGCTGGCGCCGGTGGAAGCCAGCTACCACGTCTATGCGCGCCGCCACGATCTGAAGGACGGCGACTACGCCATGGACCACAGCTCCGTCATCTACGTCATGCGCCCGGACGGCGCGTTTGCCGGCCTGCTCGACGACGGGCTGGCCCCTGCCGAGATGGCGCGGCGGCTGACTGGCTTCGGGGCCTAGAGCAGCATCAGCCAGACTGGAATCAGTCTGGCTGATAGAGCTGCTCGCCAAAACAAAAGCTTAGAGCGGGTCAGGCTGACACAGTCAGCATGA
>CALMVI010000080.1:0-20846 GCA_937873095.1 uncultured Acetobacteraceae bacterium
CTCATCCCAACACCGAATCACACCCAACCGCGCCGGGAAAAGACCTTCGATTCGCCCTTATGGGGCTCTGCCCCTGGACCCGGCTGGGGCCAGTCGGCCCCAGACCCCTTTTTGTTTGAGGCACTTCACATGCTAAGCCCAGGCTAGAGCAGCATCATCCAGACTGGACTCAGTCTGGATGATCAAGCTGCTCGACAAACGAAAGGGTTGAGCGGGTTCAGGCTGACGCAGTCAACCTGAACCCGCTCAAGGCCTCGGAGATACGACGTGACGCTTTACGGTGATTTCCTCGACGAATCTCACCGTCGCATGCACAAATGGCACCAATACTTCCCCGCCTACGAAACCCACTTCAAGCGCTTCCAGAACCGTCACGTCACGCTCTTCGAAATCGGCATCGGCGAGGGCGGGTCGCTGCAGCAATGGCGGCGCTACCTCGGACCGTTCGCCGTCATCGTGGGCCTCGACATCTATCCGCGCTGCAAGCAGGTGGAGGAGGACCAGGTCCATGTCAGGATCGGCAGCCAGACCGACCTCGCCTTCCTGGCCGGCGTGGTGGCCGAGTTCGGGCCGCCAGACATCGTCATCGACGACGGCAGCCACCTGCAGCCGCACGTCAACGCCACGTTCCACTTCCTCTACCCGCTGGTTGCTAAGAACGGCGTGTACCTCGTCGAGGACCTGCACGCCGCCTACTGGCCCGACCATGGCGGCGGCCTGCGGGCGCCAGCCTCGTTCATCGAAACGGCAAAGACCGTCGTCGACGCCATGCATGCCGATTACGTGGCCGACGGCGCCGGCCGGACGCCGGAGGGCGACCGGACCACGTCGGTCCATTTCTACGACAGCGTCGTCGTGTTCGAGGTGGGCGAGCGGCGCGTGATGCAGAACTCCACCACCGGCAACCCTGCACTGTTCAGCAACGAATGGGCGCCCCCCGGGCACACGACGGACTCCTTCCACCACGTCGTGGCCGAGGCGCTGAGCGGGTTGCAGGTGCCTGGCCCGGCGATGCAGGCCGCCCTGCCCGCACCCGCGCAGGATCTGGCAACCGAGTTGCAGGCGCTGCAGACGGAGGTGACGCTGCTGCGCCGCTCCACCTCCTGGCGCCTGACCGCCCCGCTGCGCGCCATCGGCCGCCTGTTCCGGCGCCGCGCGTCACCTGCCTGATCAGCAGGGCAGATTCAGGCCGCCACGCCCTGGCGGTGGTCCTTGATGTCCTTGAACGTCAGCGAGGCGTTCTGCTCGGACGTGCGGCGCAGCATGAAGGCCGAGGTCGCCAGGAACACCGGGTCGCCGTCGACATCGTCCGCCATGGCGGTACGCTGGTCGGCCACGAAGCGGCCGACCGCCAGCTTCTCCCCGGACACCCAGCGCGCCAGATTGTAGGGCGTGGACTCGAACCCGATCGACACGCCGTACTCGCCCGCCAGGCGGGCGGCGAGCACGTCGAGTTGCAGCGTGCCGACAACGCCCACAATCGGCTGGCTGCCGTCCTGCGGCCGGAACAGCTGCACCACCCCTTCTTCGGCCAGTTCCTGCAGCGCCTGCCGCAGCTTCTTGGCCTTCATCGCGTCGTCGAGCCGGACGCGCCGCAGGATTTCGGGCGCGAAGCTCGGCACGCCCAGGAACTGCAGATCCTCGTCCTCGGTCAGCGTGTCGCCGATCCGCAGCGTGCCGTGGTTGGGGATGCCGACCACGTCGCCGGCAAACGCCTCCTCGGCCAGTTGCCTGTCGCGCGCGAAGAAGAATTGCGGCGCGGTCAGCGGAATCAGCTTGCCGGTGCGCACCTGCCGCAGCTTCATGCCGCGCTCCAGCCGGCCGGAACAGATGCGCGCGAACGCCATGCGGTCGCGGTGGTTGGGGTCCATGTTGGCCTGTATCTTGAACACCAGCGCGGTCAGCCGGTCCTCGTCTGCCTCCACCGTGCGCGTGTCGGCAACCTGCGCCCGCGGCGGCGGCCCGAACCGCGCCAGCGCGTCCAGCAGGTCGGCAACCCCTATCTCGCGCATCGCGCTGCCGAAATAGACCGGCGTCAGGTGCCCCGCGTTGAAGTCTTCCGAATTCCATTCCGGCAGCGCTGCCCGCACCAGATCGAGCTCCTCGCCCAGAACCTGCATGCGCGGGTCCGATTGCGGCAGGTCTTGGGTCAGACGCATGTGCCGGGCATGCAGATCGTAGGTGCCGACGAACTCCGCCGCCCGGCCGACCGGCCAGGTGGCGGGCGAGGTATCCAAGGCAAGCGTGCTGCCCACCTCGTCGAGCAGTTCGAACGGGTCGCGCGCCTCCCGGTCCATCTTGTTGACAAAGGTGATGATCGGGATGTCGCGCAGACGGCAGATCTCGAACAGCTTTCGCGTGCGTGCCTCGATCCCCTTGGCCGCGTCGATCACCATCACCGCCGAATCGACCGCAGTCAGCGTGCGGTACGTGTCCTCGGAAAAATCCTCGTGGCCCGGCGTGTCGAGAAGGTTGTAGACGCAGCCGGCATGTTCGAACGTCATCACCGACGTCACCACCGAAATGCCGCGCTCGCGTTCGATCCCCATCCAATCCGACCGGGTACGCCGCCGCTCCCCCTTGGCGCGCACGTTGCCCGCGAGCTGGATCGCGCCGCCGGCGCGCAGCAGCCGCTCGGTCAGCGTCGTCTTGCCGGCATCGGGGTGCGAGATGATTGCGAACGTCCGCCTGCGGGCGATTTCGACGGCGGCACTCATGCGGGTATCCTTTGCGCCGCCAAGGGACGCGTGCGCAGCACGAGGCTGCCTCCCCGGACAGCGAGGTTGGCATTGAGATAGGGATCGCGCGCCAGAACCGAACCCCAGCGCTTGCGCATCAGTCTGGCCGCGCCCGCATCGAGCGCCGTCCGCGGCGGACGCCGCGCGTAGCGCAGCCGCGCATGCGGCGTCCACACGCAGCGCAAGCCCCGCGCCGCCAGCCGCAGGCAGAAATCGACGTCGGCATAGGCGCCGCAAGCCGCATCGAAGCCGCCCATCTCGACGAACAGCCCCCGCTCCACGGCCAGGCAGTCCGACGAGACAGCCGACACCGACCGCACGAGCCTGAACTGGCCGAAATATCCAGGGTCGTCCGCGTCCGAGCCAGGGGCGACCGTCAGCGCGATGCGCTGCAGGTCGAGCACGGTGCCCGAATGCACGACCCGCCCGTCCGGACGGTCGAGCCTGCCGCCCGCCGCCCCGATCTCGGCCCGAACCGCCTGGCTCGCCAGTTCACGCAGCCAGCCGGGCGCGCCGCCGCTCAGACCGGGGGCGAGGAACAGCAGCACCGACCCCCGCGCACGCGCTGTCACCTCCTCCCGCTTCCCGCGCAGCACCTCGACCGACGCGTACTCGGCATCCAGGGGCGCCTCCCCTTCCGCCACGATCATGGAAACGAGAGGCGCGGGCGCAGTCAGGGCATGCACCACCCGGTGCCAGTGCGCAAGCGACGGGTCGGATTGCACCACCGCGTCCGGACGCGCGTCGGCCAGCGCCTGCCGTCCGGCACGCGCCGCTTGCGCCGCCCGGCTTTGCGAGAACGACCCGGGCAGTTGCCGCCAGTGATAGAGCACCTCCGGGATGTGCCGTATCCGCCTGGCGCCGCAGGCCGCCGCGAACCGCAGCGCAAGATCGTAATCCTGGCTGCCCTCGTAACCCTCACGCAGCCCGCCGATCTCCAGCAATCGCGCGCGCTGGTAGACGCCCAGATGGCTGACCAGGTTCTGTCCCTCCATCAGCTCGGGATCCCAGCCCGGCTTGAAGTAGGGACAGCAGAGCCGCCCGCCCGCGATCTTGTCCTCGTCCGAAAACAGCAGCTCCGCATCGGGACAGGCGGCAATCTCGGCCGCAACCCGTGCCAGCGCGTGCGGCGGCAGCGCGTCGTCGTGATCCAGCAGCGCCACGAACGTGCCGGACGCCAGGCTCAGGGCCGCGTTCGTCGCCCCGGCAATCCCGCGCCCCTTCGCCAGCCTGACCGATCGGACGCGGGCGTCTGCTGTTGCGGCGATGAGCGCGCCGACATGCGGCGTGTCCGACGCGTCGTCGCACACGCACAACTCCCAATCCTGATAGCTCTGCCCGATCACCGAAGCGAGCGCCGCCCGCAGAAGCCCCGCCGGCGTATCGTGCGCCGGCATCACCACGCTGATCAGCGGCCCGTGGCGCGGCAGACCTGCCGGAACAAGCGGGCGCCGGGCCGCATAGGCGCGGTCGATGCGCAAGCCGGGGCGGTTCTGCCGCAACAGCCATCCCAGCACCCGAGCGGGCAGCGCCGCCAGGGGCGAAGCAGGCACTGTCTTTCGCCCCTCTGGCCTTCGCCGATCTGGCCTCCGCCCGTCTGGACTAACGGGAGTAGAACTCGACGACCAGGTTCGGCTCCATCGACACCGGATAGGGCACGTCGGTCAGCTTCGGCGCGCGCGCGAAGCGGCCCTTCATCGCCCGATGGTCGACTTCGAGGTACTCCGGCACATCGCGCTCGTTGCTCTGCGTCGCGTCCAGCACCACGGCCATCTGCTTGGACTTTTCCTTGACCTCGATCACGTCGCCGTCGCGCACCTGGAAGCTGGCGATGTTGACCTTGCGGCCGTTCACCGTGACGTGGCCGTGGTTGACGAACTGGCGCGAGGCGAAGGGGGTGATGGCGAATTTCAGCCGGTAGATCACCGCGTCCAGCCGGCGCTCCAGCAGCTCGATCAGGTTTTCCGACGTGTCGCCGCGGCGGCGCACCGCTTCCTCGTAGTACTTGCGGAACTGCTTCTCGCCGATGTTGCCGTAATAGCCCTTCAGGCGCTGCTTGGCCTTGAGCTGGATGTTGAAGTCGCTGGGCTTGCTCTTGCGGCGCTGGCCGTGCTGGCCGGGGCCGTACTCGCGCTTGTTGATCGGGCTCTTGGCCCGGCCCCAGAGGTTGACGCCCAGGCGCCGGTCGATCTTGAACTTGCTTTCGGTCCGCTTGGTCACGCGGAATACTCCTGTGGTGCCGGCGGGTATGCCCGTCCGTGCGTGTTGCACCGGTAGGCCACGCGCAACGCGAATGGCGGGATCGGGCCCCGAAGGCTCGTCCACGTTCCCGGCAGTGGGGGCGCAGTATCGGGCGCACGCCCCAAAGTCAACGGCCGCGTCTCCGGGGGTCAGCTCTGGCGGGTGGCGTACAGCGCCGCCTGGATACGGCTGCGGAGGTTGAGCTTGCGCAGGATGGCGGTCACATGCGCCTTCACCGTGCTCTCCGAGATGGACAGCTCATAGGCGATGATCTTGTTCGCCTTGCCCGCCGAAATCATTTCCAGCACCCGGCGCTGCTGGCCCGACAGCGCAGCCACGGCCGCATGCCTGTCGGGCAGCCCGTCCAGGGGAGCCTCGGTGGGCATGCTGATCTCTCCCGCCAGCACGGTGCACAGCGCGTTGTGCATGCCGCCGCGCGAGAAGGATTTCGGAATGAACCCGGCAGCCCCGCACCCCATGGCCTGGTCGATCGTTTCGCGATCCTCGCGGCCGGACACGATGACGACGGGGGTGGCGGGCGCCATGTTGCGCAGGTTGAGCAGCCCCGCCATGCCGTTCATGCCGGGCATGTTCACGTCCAGCAGGATCAGCTCGAAATCCTGCTCCGCCAACGCGGTCTGCGCATCGTCGAGGCACCCGCATTCCACCACGCGCGCGTTCGGCATGGCGCTGCCCACGATCTGGGCGAGCGCTTCCCGGAACAAGGGGTGGTCGTCGGCCACCATCACGGCGCCCGGTTCCGGGGCCTGGGTCGACGGGGCCTGGGGGGAGCCGTTCATGGGCCGACGTTAGCCCGGGCTGGGCGAGCGGGCCACCCGTCATTTTGCGTCAGAGTGTGTCCTGAGGGAACCAATACGACTAAGGTATGAGTGCCGCGTGGTTGATAATCGTCGCAAGACCTACGCGTGCACTTTGGTCGGCGAACGCCGCAACACTGTTCCCGGCGCGCCACAGAGAGCCGGCAGGCGCACATGTTCAAGCGGAGGCTGCGACCAACGCGGCCCGATTGGGGAATGACATGACAAGATTTTCGGCAATCCTGCTCGCTTCCGCCTCGCTGGTCGCCCTGGCAGCGCCCGCCAGGGCCGACGATTACACCGACCTGCTGGAAATCCTGCACGCCCGGGGCAGCCTCTCGCAATCCGAGTATACGACGCTGATGCGCAAGCACGTCCATGGCGGCGGTACGCGCACCCAGGCCCGCGCCAAACGCGGCGCACCAGCCCCGGTCGACACCGGGGAGAGCGAAGCCGAAAGCCAGGCCAGGCGCGACGCCCTGGCCGCTGCGGCCAGTGCTGCTGCCGCCGATGCCTCGATGCACAAGATGGCGGGCATGGAACAGGAGATGGAGAACAGTCCTGACCTCGTGCACGTCATGCCGTACAAGCCGGGCGCCGGCGTCACCATCCGCGTGGGCGCGGTGGACCTGAACTTCTCCGGCATCGTGAACGGCTACTACACCTATTCCAGCGCCGACTCGGCGGGCCACTCGCCAGGCGGCGGACTGGCCGATGCCAGCGGCTTCGACAGCTCTTCGGTGCGCAACGGACTGCTTCCCGGCGCCTTCATCTTCACCGCCAGCACGACCCAGGAAGGCATCGACGTGTCTGCGACCCTGGGCGTCTATCCCGGCATCAACTCCTCGTCGGTCGGCACGCTGAACGCGAATAACGGCGGCGCCGCAGACGCGCTCGGCACGCCGGGCGGCGACTTCCGCAAGACGTTCATGACGTTCGGCACGAAGCAGCTCGGCACCATCAAGATCGGCCGCGACATCGGCATCTTCGGCTCCGACGCCATCCTGAACGACATGACGCTGCTGAGCGTGGGCGCCACGGGGAGCAACGCAGACCCCGCCAACACCTCGCTCGGGCGCATCGGGCTCGGCTACATCTACACCGACTTCCAGCCGCAGATCACCTATATCAGCCCGCTCTTCGCCGGCTTCCAGGCGACCGTCGGCGTGTTCACCCCGCTCAACGAGTTCAATTTCAGCGGCCTGTCCGGCACCGCCACCGAACACGACACGCCCGAGTTCGAAGGCAAGCTGACCTACGACTACAAATCGGCCGCCTTCTCGGCCCATGTCTGGGCCGGATTCATGACGCAGCCGCAGCAGGGCATCGTCGGCGCGGACGAGGAGGCCGTCATCCCGCCGCACAAGAGCAAGCTCGCGGGCGCAGGAGAGGGCGGCGCGGTCCTCACCTTCGGACCAGCCAGCTTCATGGCCTATTACTATCGCGGCACAGGCGTCGGCACGACGGGCAAGTTCTTCGACGGCATCGGCGTGAACGGGGAGTTCCGCGACTCCGAAGGCGGCATCCTGCAGGGTAGCTACAAGATCACGCCGAAGCTGAAGCTCGCCGCGAGCTACGGCCAGAGCAACCTCTATCTGGCCAATGGCGAGTACAACCCCGACCTGGTGCGCCGCAACGAGTCCGAGGACGGGGCGGTCTACTACTCGCTCACCGACTGGGTGACGCTGGTGGGCGAGTATGCGCACCAGCAGGCCAAGTCGCATGGGCCCTACCAGACCACGTCCAACGCGTTCACCGCCGGCGCGATCCTGTTCTACTGACCGCCGGGCGGTCCGGCAGGTTACTGGGGCTTGCCTTTGATGAGGTCGGCCGCCGCTCTAATCCTTTGCGCCCAGCGTCATGGCCTTGCGGATCGTGCGGCCCTGCAGCTGCTGTTGGTAGGCGAGCGTGCCGAGCTCAGGCTGGTAGCTGGGCAGGAGTGCGGCCAGGACCGCGTCGTCGGCGGCGACCTTGGTGGAAAAGCTGAAGTCCTTGGCGGTTTCGGCAAAGCTCTCCGTCAGGCTGAGGTCGCCGACATACGCCTGGGGCGAACCCGCAACGGCCGGGCAGTAGCCGACAAACGCGTTCTTGATGACGCGGACCGGGATGGTGGACGGCCAGGCCGGCGAGTCCGGCCTGACGCTGGGGTAGAAGAACGAGAACGGGTAGTTCGGATGCGACCCGTCGAAGGTTTCCGCGTACGTGATGAATGTGTTGTTCTCGATATCGATGCTCTGCGTCCTCGCATCGCTGTAGCCTTCCATCAGGAACGTGACCGACATCCCGTTGGCGTCGGCGCCTGATGCGTTCTTGACGAACACGTTGTTTCGCGCGGTCAGCATGCCGCCGTTCGGCACGTCGAGCAGGTAGGCTTCCGCCTGCGTGTAGCGGCCGAACGGCAGACCGCCCTCGAAGTAATTGGCCGTGAACGTGTTCACCTGCGCGCGCGACTTGAACAGGTGGCCGTAATAGGCGTGATGCGACCAGGAATGGTGCATGATGACCGAAAAATTCGGGTCGACCGCGCTGGCGCCGATATAGGCGTTGTGGGCCGGTCCGTAAGGCCCTCCGTTATGGTCGAGTTCCAGGCCGTGCAGGCTCAGGAACCCGCTGTAATTGCCGGCGCCGAACAGCCCGTTGACCCCTGCCCTGGCAAAGAACGCAATCCGCATGTCGGCCAGCGTCAGGTTGCTTCCACCGTCCTCGTACACGCCCGCTTTGCCGGCCGCCGCGTGCGGGCCCGCCATCACGTTGATGCCGTCCATGGTGAAGTTGTTGCTGCGGTCGAAATAGACCGGCGCCTGGCCGAGCGTGTTGTCGGACGCCGGACCGTCCAGCAGGATGACCGGCCGTGTGTTGTTCTGCACCACGCCGACAAGGCTGACGTTGTCGGGGGTGTGGGAAATGCCGGCGCTGTAGTCGCTGGAATCGTCGTATTCCGGCCCGATCCAGGGCTGGTTGTAGGGACCCGAATACACCGCAGGATAGACGAGGAACGTGTCTCCAGGCTGCCACAGGCGGTACGAGTGGTCGCGGGTGAACGGGCCGCAGCCGGAGGCCGCCGGCGGTCCGGGATTGATGTTGTCGGTCCCGTCGCCCGCCATCACGCAGCCGGGCTGGTCCGAAAAGGATGTGTAGGTGGCGATGAGCACGTTCTGGCGGTACTGCTCGATCCTGGGCTGGCCCGATACGGCCGAAGCCGGCCGTTCCTGCCCTGCCAGCACCTGCGCAGGGTAGCCGACGCCGGAGGGGCATATCTGCTGAAGTTCCGCCGCGGCCGCTTGCGTCGTATAGGACATGTTCAAGCCGCCGAGCAGGATCGGCGGCTTGGCCCAGGCGGCATGGCCACCGGCGGCAATCGCCGTCGACGCGAGCAGTCCTGCAATGCGCATGGCATGTCCTTTTCAATCAAGGGTCGCGAACACGGCTTGTCGTCGGCTCTCCGGCCCCGGTGCGCGGAAGCGGGCCGAAGGCGCCCGCCGCAGGTTACGATCACGGGACCGTGATCAATACCTTCTCCGACGTTCAGGGCGGGCTGTCAATACGAGGTCGAAACGAAAAACGCGCAAGTGTGGCGCTTTGTCAGTCGCTGAAGGGCTGGCGGTCCGCCATGGTCAACAGCTCAGCCGGGTCGCCGGGCAGGCCGCCGAGTTCCTGGAAGAAAAACCTGCACACCTCGGACAGGCGGCTGAGCAGGATCTGCAGGCCCGCCTGGTCGCGCACGTAGGGGGTGTGGCCGGGGCTGAGGGAGGGGCTGTGGTAATGCAGCACGAACTGCCGCGTTCCGTGCTGCAGCATGGTCCTGATCAGGCGCACCTGCTCGCTGACCGTGACACCTTCCGGCGTCAGGGTGATCGTTTCGAACAGTCCCAGCCTGGCCAGAACCGAATTGAGGTGCAGGCTGCGGCCGGCCGGCAGGTTGTCCATGGCGCGTGCGACGCCGGCGAGCGCCGGCCACGCCCCGACATGGGACCGGGTCATCGGCAGGCTGAGGATGGCGGTGCCGTCGATACGGTAGGCGATCGGCTGCAGCGCCTGGAAGTCCGGTCCGCCCCTGCGGCGCAGATCGGCAAACGGCAGCACGCTGAGGTCCACGCGTATGCCGTGCCGCACCAGTGCGGCAGGCGTTGCCGGCCCGAAACCGTAGCGCCCGGCCTTGTAGAACACTGGCGAGATGTTGAACGAACGCCGTATCGCCTGCATCAGGACCGCAAGCTTGCGCTCCTCCAGGGCAGGGTCGAGATTACCGGGATAGGAGTTGCGGGTCGAGACGTCCTCCTCGAAAGGCGGCGTCGTCCACGGGTGAAGATGGGCGCCGATCTCGCATCCCTGGCGGGCATGGATGGCGGCAAGGCGGGCAAACCCGCGCTCCTGGCTCGCCACAGGATAGTCGATCGCGTAGATCGGCTTCAGCCCGTAGCGGTCGAAGATGTCCTGGCCGCGCTCGATGTCGTCCATCGCCGTCACCGATGTCAGCTCGCGCGCGAACGGCTTGTTCCAGTCGAATTCGGCTTCGGTGTCGACCACCACGAACAGCGTCGGCGGGGCCAGCGGATCGGGGGGCACCGGCAGGTAGCGCATGTCGAACAGGCGCCCCGGCCGGGGCGCCTGCCGGGCCGGGCCGGGCCGGCGGACAAGGCTGGCCAGGCTGCGGCGCATGGGCATCCAGTCGGTCGCCAGCCGCGCAAACTCGGCGCCCCCGGGGCGGAAGCCGCTGACGCGGCAGCTCAACAGGCCTGCCACGCCTACCTTGCCGGTCCGCAGGCTGGCGCTGAGCACCCTGCCCCAAAGCTGGCCGGCATGCCGCAGCAGCGCCGATGACGTCTTCCTGTCCAGGCCGGCCAGGAAGTGCTGGTTCAGATGTTCGAAAACCTCGGCCAGGCGACGCAGGTCGGCCAGGCTGGCGATACCCCAGCCGCCCGCCAGATGATCCACCACCAGCCGCGACGCCCGGCCCGCCTCGTCGCCGAACAGAGGTCCGTAGGCCGGCTCCAGCACACGCTGGGCGTTGTCGCGCATCACTCGCTCATGGCGCTTGTAGGCGTTGCTGTCGTGGATACGATAGATGGTCAGCGGCTCGTCCAGTCGCGCGACCGCGCCGAGTGCGGCGATGCGATGGTAGAAATCGTAATCGTCGGCGTAGGTGAACTCCTTGCGCATGAACACGCCGAGCTTGTGGACGGCATCGGCCCGGAACATGACCGAGGAACACACCAGCGGATTGGCCAGGTGCAACAGCCACGCGATCAGCTCGGGCGTGGTGTGCTCCGGCGTGCCCATGCTCCGCAACGCGCCGTCCTCCAGCGTGCGTGCGGCGGTGCCCAGCAACACCGTTCCTGGGTTGGCGTCCAGATAGGCCACCTGCCGCGCCAGGCGCGTGGGCATGCTGAGATCGTCGTGGTCGAGCATGGCGACGTAGCGGCCGCGCGCCTGCGCCATGCACCGGTTGCGCGAGGCGACGACGCCGAAATTGCGGTCGTTGCGGAGCACGACCAGCCTGTCGTCCTCGATGCCGCCGAGTATGCGCAGCGTGTCGTCGGTGGAGCCGTCATCGGCGACGATCAGCTCCAGCGGGCCGAAGGTCTGCGTGAGGATGCTGCGCACGCTCGCCGCTATCGTGCGCGCTCCGTTGTAGGTCGCCATGATCACGCTCACGGTCGGGCGGGTGCCGCTCATCTGTCCTGGCCAGGCTTTGCCGTCAGGCGACGTACGGGCAAGCGGCGTAAAGCCGCGCGCAGGCGCCCCGTGCTGCGCGTGTCGTGCCGCGACGCACGGATCTGCCTGAACCGGACCTGAGCGGCGGCGTGGAAGTCATTACGTGCCCGTACCCGACGGCTGATCTACACGCCGGACGGCGGCCCGCGCAACCGGGTCAAGCAGGCCGCCCGGTCGGGCGCGCCTATGCTCACCTGAACCGACCATGCTCGCCCCATGCAGAAGTAGCGCATGTTCGGTTCGACTCGAATCGAACATGCGCTAATGGCTGACCGCGCCCTCCGCGCCGATCCCCGTCTGCGAGCGCACGTACAGCCCCTCATAGCGCGCTGCCTCGGTCCTGGCCTGCGGGCTGTTCTGGGTCAGCACGCTGCCCAGCCAGCAGCCCACGAACCCGAGCGGCATCGAAAACAGCGCCGGGTTGTCGTACGGGAACACCGCGGCGTGGTTGCCCAGGACCTTGACCCAGATCCCCGGCGACAGCACCGTCAGCGCCACCGCAGAGACCAGCCCCAGCCAGCCGCCGAGCACTGCGCCGGTGGTGTTGAACCGCCGCCAGTACATGTTCAGCAGCAGCACCGGGAAGTTGGCGCTTGCCGCAACGGCGAAGGCCAGGCCGACCATGTAGGCCACGTTCTGCTTCTCGAACGCGAGCCCCAGCCCGATCGCCAGCACGCCGAGCACGACCGTGGCGACGCGCGACACCACCACCTCCCGCCCCTCGGTCAGCCTTCCGCGCATGACCACGCTGGCGTAGAGGTCGTGGCTGACCGCGGCCGCCCCGGCGAGCGTCAGGCCGGAGACCACGGCAAGGATCGTCGCAAACGCCACCGCGGAGACGAAGCCCTTGAGCACGCCGCCGCCCACCGCATCGGCCAGGTGGATCGCCACCATGTTGCTGCCGCCATGCACCGCGCCCTTGGTGACGTAGGCGGGGTCCTGGCCGACCATGCTGATCGCGGCGAAGCCGATGACGAAGGTCAGGATGTAGAAATAGCCGATGAAACTGGTGGCCCAGAACACCGACTTGCGCGCCTCTCTGGCGTCCGAAACGGTGAAGAAGCGCATCAGGATGTGCGGCAGCCCGGCCGTCCCGAACATCAGCGCCACGCCCAGCGACACCGTCGAGATCGGGTTCTTGAACTGCAACCCGGGCGACAGGATCGCCGCCTTCCTGGGATGCGCCGCCACGGCTGCGTCGAACAGCGCGTTGATGCTGAAGCCGAAATGGGCGAGTGCCGCGAACGCCATGTAGGTCGCGCCGAGAAGCAGCAGGACGGCCTTGATGATCTGCACCCAGGTGGTCGCGATCATGCCGCCGAAGGTGACGTAGAGGATCATCAGCACGCCGACGATCAGCACGGCGGAGCTGTAGGGCAGCCCGAACAGCAGCTGGATCAGCTGCCCGGCGCCGACCATCTGGGCGATCAGGTAGAACGCCACCACGACCAGCGAGCTGACCGCGGCGAAGCTGCGCACCGGCACCGCCGACAGCCTGTACGAGGCGACGTCGGCCAGGCTGTACCTGCCGAGGTTGCGCAGCCGTTCGGCCATCAGGAACATGATGATCGGCCAGCCGACCAGGAAGCCGATGGAGTACAGCAGGCCGTCGAACCCGGCCGCGTACACCATGGCAGAGATGCCCAGGAAAGATGCGGCCGACATGAAGTCGCCCGAGATGGCGACGCCGTTCTGAAAGCCCGTGATGCTGCCGCCCGCCGCGTAGAAATCCGACGCCGTGCGTGTGCGGCGCGCGGCCCAGGCGGTGATGCCGAGCGTGAGCAGCACGAAGCCCGCGAACATGACTATCGCGGTCGTGTCGGTGGGCGCCCGCCCGGCGCCGGCAGCCAGGTCAGCCGCCCGCGCACCGGCGCCCATCAGCCATACCGCGACGACCGCCGCAGCCGCCGTCCTCATCGCGCCTCCTCCACCACCTGGCGGGTCAGCGCGTCGAACGATCCGTTGGCGCGCAGCACGTAGACGCCGGTGAGCACGATGGCGCTCAGGATGACGCCCAGGCCGAGCGGGAAGCCCAGCGTCATCGTGCCCCACACGGGGGTGCCCGCGACGCCGGGCGCAAACGCGACCAGGCCCACGAAACCGAAATAGATCACCAGGATGGCGGCCGTCAGCCCCAGGCCGAGCGCGCCGCGGCTGCGCTCCAACTCCATGAATGCCGGGCTGGCCCGCAGGCGCGCGCTCGCTTGGTCGTCCATTCTTTCCCCCGCTGCGGCTTATTCTGCCGTCGTATCCGAACCCTGCCACAAACGGTCCCGCGGTTGAAGCCTGGCGGGTGACGCCGGCAGGCCGCTACAGCAGCCGCAGCGCCGCAAACCCCGCAACCATCAGGGCAAGCAGCGCCCAGGCGACGGCTGCGAGGCGCCGTTCGATGAACACCCTCGCCCGGTCGCCGAACAGCCGCAGCGGCAGCGCCTCGACCAGGAAGAACCGCCCGCCCCGGGTGACCGCGCAGGCCAGGAAGAACCGGCCCAGATCCAGGTGTGCCGCGCCCGCTGCGATGGTGACCAGCTTGAACGGGATCGGCGTCAGTCCCTTGATCAGGATCGCCACGAAACCGTAGCGCTGGTACAGCGTCAGCACCGCCGCGTATTGCTGCTCGGCGGCGAAGAAATGCACCACCGGCCGGGCCACCGTGTCGAACAGCGCCGCCCCGATCCAGTAGCCCAGCCCCGCGCCGGCCACGCTGCCGCAGGTACACAGCAGCGCCAGCGCCCAGGCCCGGCGCGGCCGCGCCAGGATCATCGGCACCAGCAGCGCGTCAGGCGGCAGCGGAAAGACGCTCGCCTCGCCGAACGCGATGCAGAACAGCCAGACCGGTGCGGCTTGCGTGCCGGCCAGGGCGATCAGTCGGACATACAGGCGGCGCAGCATGGCGCGGCTGTGACACAGGCAGCCGCCGCTGCCAACGCCGCGGCACCGGGGGACTCGACCCGACTCGGGCCGCCATGCTCGGTTCAGGGCCATCCGCCACGCACCAGGCAGGACGACACCCTTGGCCAGCTTCTCGTTCCTGCACGCCGCCGACATCCACCTGGACAGCCCGCTGACCGGCCTGTCGCGCTACGAGGGCGTGCCGGTCGACACGGTCCGCAGCGCGCCGCGGCAGGCGTTCGACCGGCTGGTCGCGACCGCAATCGACAGGAAGGTGGCGTTCGTCGTCATCGCGGGCGACCTCTACGACGGCGACTGGAAGGATGCCGGCACCGGACTCTACTTCACCGCCTGCATGGGCAGGCTGGCCCGCGCGGACATCCCCGTCTACCTGCTCCGCGGCAACCACGACGCGAAATCGGTCGTCTCGCGCGAGCTGCCGATGCCGGCCAACGTGCACGTGTTCGACGACCGCAAGCCGCAGACCCATCACATCCCGCGGCTCGGCGTGGCCATCCACGGCCGCAGCTTCACCGAGCGCGCCGCCACCGAGAACCTGGCCGCCGGCTACCCCGACGCGGTACGCGGCGCCTTCAACATCGGCGTCCTGCACACCTCGCTCGCCGGCGGCTACGACGGGCATGCCGATTACGCGCCCTGCACCCCGCAGGAACTCGCGGCCCGCGCCTACCAGTACTGGGCGCTCGGCCACGTGCACGACCACCGCGTGGTCAGCCAGACGCCCTACATCGTCTTCCCGGGCAACCTGCAGGGCCGCCACATCCGCGAGGACGGGGCGCGTGGGGCGGTCCTCGTCCACGTCCAGGATGCCGAGGTCGAGCGGCTGGAACGGCTGGAGCTGGACGTGGTGCGGTGGCTGCCCGTCACCGTCAGCGTGGACCAGCTGCGCGACCTGCCGGCCCTGCACGCGGCCATTAGGGCCGGGCTCGGCGGCGTGCCAGACCATGGCCGCCCGACCATCGTACGCCTCACGCTGCATGGCCGCTCGCCCCTGCACGGCGCGCTGCAGGACCTGTCGCTGCGGCTGCGGGACGACGTGCGCAGCATCGCGGCCGAGCTCCCCGCCGAGCTCTGGATCGAAAGGCTGCGCGTGGCGACGTCGCCGCCGTCGGAGGCCGAGGGTGCGGGCTCCGAGATCGGCGCGCTGATCCCGCCGCCCGACGGCACGCTGCTGGCCGCGATGCAGGCCGAGTTCGGCAAGTTCCTCGGCGCCGTCCCGCACGACATGCTGCACGAGGCGGCCGACGAGGATGGCGGCCTGCTGCGCCAGGCTCGCCAGGGCGAGTGGGCCGCGCTGCTGCACGCGGCGCACGCCGCCCTGCTGCACAGGCTCGAGGATGCGGCCTGATGCGATTTTCCAGCCTGACGCTGCAGAATTACGGCCATTTCGAGGACTGCACGCTCGCCTTCGACCGCAGCCCCGTCGACTTCCACCTGGTGTTCGGCCGCAACGAAGCCGGCAAGTCCACCACCATGTCGGCGGTGCGCGACCTGCTGTTCGGCTACCCGCACCAGAAGACGTACGATTTCCGCTACCACACCAGCCTGCAGCGCCTGGGGGCGACGCTGCAGGTGGAACAGGATGATCTGTCCGTCAGGCGCCGCCGGACCAGGCACAACCGGGACTCGCTGGTCGACGGCGCGGACGCAGCCATGCCCGAAGGCCCGCTGCTGGCCGCCCTGCACGGCCTTTCGCGAGAGGCTTTCTGCCAGCGCTTCAGCCTCGACCACGCCAGGCTGCGCGACGGCGGCCGCGCCATCGTGGAGGCCAAGGACGATGTCGGCGCCGCGCTGTTCGAGGCCGGAAGCGGGCTGCCAGGGGCGCAGAGGGTGCTGGAAAAGCTGCAGCAGGAAGCCGACGCGGTGTGGGGCGAACGGCGCGCGCAGGGCAAGACCTACTGGCAGGCCGAGCGCCAGAGGGCGGAGGCGGAGGAGCGCCTGAAATCGGCGCGCCTGGCGCCAAGGACCTGGACGGCCGAGGGCGACAGGCTCGCCAGGCTGCAGGCCGCCCAGGCCGAGGCGGAGGGCGAGCGGCGGCGCCTGCAGCAGGAGCTGACCCGCCTGCAGAGGATACGACGGCTGGCGGCACCGGTCGCGCAGCGCCGCGCGGCGCTGGCCGCGCATGGCGACGCGCAACCCGTCTTCGATGAGGGCCACGAGGCGGCGCACCGGTTGGCGGCGCAGACCATCGCCGAAGCGGAAATCAAGCTGGCCTCGTCCACCGCCGCCTGCGAGCAGGCGGAAGCGGCGCGACAGGCCGTGGCACCCGACCGTACGCTGCTCGACCGGCGGGCCGCGATCGACGACCTGGTCAGCGCCGCCGGTGCCGCCGCCAAGGCAGCCCACGACCTGCCCGGCCTGCAGGCCGACATGGCCGGCCTGCAAGCCGACGCCGACCGCCTGGCGCGCGAGGCGGGCGTTGCCGCTGCACCGCTCGACCAGATGCTGGCCAGCCTGCCGCCTCCCGTGCTGCTGGCCACGCTCGACGCCAAGGCGACGCAGATGCAGGCGCTGCAGACACGGCTGGACGAGGCCCGCCGCCAGCTTCGGCGCGACAGCGCGGCGCGCGAGCAGGCGGCAGCCCGGCTTGCCGGCATCGCGCCACCCGACGCCACCCGGCACTCCGCCGACGCCCTTCGCCAGGGACAGACGGCCAAGGCCGTGGCCGACCGCCTGCCGGAGCGCAGGCGCGCGGTCGCCTCGGCCGAGCGGGCGCTCGCTGCCGCCTTGCGGCGCCTGTCGCCCTGGTCGGGCACAGCGGACGCCCTGGACCTGCTGGTGTTGCCGGCGGACGCCGAGTCGCAATCGGCCGAGTCCGGTGAGGCGGAGGCGGAGGCGGCCAGCGCGGACGCGGCAAGGCAGGTCACGAACGCGGCCGAGCGGCTGGAGCAGCTGGAACTCGCGTTGCGCCAGGCCGCCTCACGCCCCGGCATACCGGCCTGCGACCTCGCCCAGGCCCGCCAGATGCGCGATGCGGCCTGGGCGGTCCTGCGCACGCGCATCGCCTCCGGCACCCTCCCCGACGACGCCGCGCTGGCTGCCTACGAACAGCAGCGTGCCGAGGCCGACCTGATGGCCGACCGCCGCTTCGAGACCGCCGAATCCTCCGCCCGGCTCACCGCCCTGACACAGGAGGCTGAGACCGCCGGGCTGGCTCTGCGGCAGGCGCGGCAACGGCAGGCGGGTGCCGCGGAGGCGCTGGCCGTGCGCCGGGCGGAGTGGCAGGCCCGCCTGCAGTCGTGCGGCGTCCCGGCGCTGGCACCGGCGGTGTTCCGGCGATGGGCCGGCGACCGCCTGGACGCGTTGCAGGCGGAAGCAGCGCTGGCCCAGGCGCGCGAGGCGGAGGCGCGCGACGCGGCCGCGGTCGGCCAGGCGCGCGCAGGGCTGCTGGCCGCCGCCTGCGGCATGCCGCAGGACGCCGCCTTCGACGCGCTGCTGGACCGGCTGCAGGAGCAGGCAGACGCGCAGGCCCGGGCGTCCGAAACGCACGCCGTGGCGCGGGCGGAGGCCGACGCGGCCGACAAGGCCGTGGCAGAGACCGCGGCGCGGGTGGCCGACCACCAGGCCCAGCTGGAAACCTGGCGCGCCGAGTGGCAGGCGGCGGTGGCCGAATCCGGGCTGCCGGCCGATTCCGCCACCCTGCCCGCCCTGCTGCCGGTGCTCGCCCGGCTGCGCAGCGCGCTGGACGCCGCGATCACCCAGCAGCGCCGCATCGCCGGCATCGGACGCGACGAACTCGCCTTCGACGCCGCCGCCTACGACCTGGCCGCAGCGTGCGGCATCACCGACCCGCAGCTCGACCCGCACGCGCTGACCGAGGCGCTGCGCCTGGCGCTGCAGCGTGCGCTGCAGGACGACCGTGCCGCCAGCGAGGCGGACGCCCAGCTGGCCAGGTCGCGCGGTGAGAGACAGGCGGCGCGGCTGACCATCGCGGCGGCAGGGGCCAGGCTCGCCCCCTTGCTGGCGCTGGCGGGCGTGGCCGACCCGGCGTTGCTCGCGCCGGCCATCGAGGCGTCGCGCGCGCTGCGCACCGCACGCGACGAAGTCGGGCGCCTGGAGCAGACGATCCTGCGCGAGAGCGAGGGCTATTCCCTGGACGCGGCCGTGGCCGAAACGGAAGCGGCCGACCCTGCCGGCCTCGCCGAGGCGGTCGGCGCCGTGCAGGCCAGGATCGCCACGCTCGACGCCGACATCGCAAGAACGGCGCAGGAGGTGGGACAGGCGCGCGCCGCGCTGGCATCGCTGGACCGCGGCGCCGATGCGGCGCTTGCGGCGGCGGACGAACGCCAGGCCAGGGCGGCGATGGCGGCCGAAGCGGAAACCTATCTGCTGAAGCGCGCCCAGGCGGTGATGCTGAAATGGGCGATCGACACCTACCGCCGACAGCAGGAAAGCCCGTTGCTGAACCGCGCCGGCGCCCTGTTCAGCACGCTGACGCTCGGGCGCTACGAGCGGCTCGACATCGACCGCAGCTGCGACCCGCCGCGACTGGTGGGGCACTGTGCCGACGGGCGCAGCCTCGTCGGCGTGGACGGCATGAGCGACGGCACCGCGGACCAGCTGTTCCTGGCGCTGCGGCTGGCGGCGCTCGAGCAGTCGCTCGACGCAGGCATCGTCCTGCCCTTCCTGGCCGACGACCTGTTCATCAACTTCGACGACCGCAGGGCGCATGCCGGGTTCCAGGTGCTCGGCGAAGTGGCGCGGCGCACCCAGGTGCTGTTCTTCACCCATCACGACCACCTGCGGGAGATCGCCCAGGACGCGCTCGGCCCGCACACCGTGCGGGTTTGCGAGCTGGCCCACGCCGCCTAGAGCAGATCGCGTTCAGGTGATCACCTGAACGCGTGGATCTGCTCACCGAACGAGGTGGACCATGACCGGTGAGCCGATGCGAACCGGTCATGGTCCAACTGTCGCTGCCGTCGCGGCGGGTTTGGCAGGCGGCGGTTTGCGGGCATAATCGGGCGATGATCGACAAGATTGTCCACAGCGCGGAGGCGGCCATCGACGGCGTGGCCGACGGGGCCACCGTGCTGGTGAGCGGCTTCGGCGAGGCCGGCACGCCCAACGCCCTGCTGCACGCGCTGCTGGCGCGCGGCAGCCGCGACCTCACCATCGTCACCAACAACGCAGGCGTGGGCGAGACCGGGCTCGCGGCGCTGCTTCGCGGCGGGCGGGTGCGGCGGATCGTCTGCTCGTTTCCGCGCTCGGCCGGTTCGGTCGCCTTCGAGGAAATCTACGCGAGCGGCAAGCTGGAGCTGGAGCTGGTGCCCCAGGGTACGCTCAGCGAACGCATCCGCGCGGGCGGGGCCGGCATCGGCGGCTTCTACGTGAAGACAGGGGTGGGAACGCTGCTGGCCGAGGGGCGGGAGACGCGCGAACTGGACGGCGAAACCTACGTCTTCGAGCGCCCGATCCACGCCGACCTGGCCCTGATCAAGGCCGAATGCGGCGACCGCTGGGGCAACCTCACCTACCACGCCGCCGCCCGGAACTACGGCCCGGTGATGGCGCCCGCCGGCCGCATCACCGCGGTCGAGGTGCGCCAGGTGGTGCCCCTGGGCACGCTCGACCCGGAGCACGTGGTGACACCCGGCATCTTCGTCGACCGCGTCTGGGAGCGCACGCCGTGAGCGGAACCAGCAACGCGCAGAAACGCCTGGCCATCGCCCGGCGCGCAGCACAGGACCTGCCGGAAGGCGCCTATGTGAACCTCGGCATCGGCCTGCCCACCCTGGTCGCCGACCACCGCCCGCAGGACCGGGAGATCATCTTCCACAGCGAGAACGGCCTGCTCGGCATGGGACCTGCCCCCTCGCCCGAGGCGCTCGATCCCGAGCTGATCAACGCCGGCAAGGCCCCTGTCACCCTGCTCCCGGGGGCCGCGATCTTCCACCACAACGATGCCTTCATGATGATGCGCGGCGGTCACCTGGATTACGCGCTGCTCGGCGCCTACCAGGTCGCGGCGAACGGCGATCTGGCCAACTGGATCACCGACAGCGACGCGCGCGCCCCTGCGGTGGGCGGGGCAATGGACCTGGCCGTCGGCGCCAGGAAGGTCTGGGCCCTGATGGAGCACGCGACACGCGACGGCCAGCCGCGCATCCTGGAACGCTGCACCTACCCGCTGACCGCCGCCGGCGTGGTCAGCCGCATCTACACCGACCTGGCCGTGATCGATGTCCAGGACGGCCTGCACGTGCGCGAGCTGTCCGAGGGCGTCAGCTTCGACCACCTGCAATCGCTGACCGGTGCACTGCTCAGGCGGGTGTAGCCGACCCGCGTGCGCGCACCGCGTTGGCCCGCATCGGAGCGATTGAAGGGAGCAAGGTCCGGCCGCCGCGCCGTCGCATGTAACCCAGCAGAGCCGTCGCATGTAACCCAGCCGCGGCGTCGCATGACCGCCCGCCGCGCGGGG
>CALMVI010000080.1:20856-106710 GCA_937873095.1 uncultured Acetobacteraceae bacterium
CGCCCCGCCGCCGCATGAACCCACCAGAGCAGTCGCAGTACCCAGCAGCGCAGTCGCATGTAACCAGCAGGGCAGCTCATCAGCCGGGCAGCCAATTGATTGGCAGCCGGACAGCCTGCAGCCGATCAGCCGGGCAGCCGGTCGTGTAGCCGGCCAGCAAGCCAGCCCGGCGACTGTCGGCGCCGTCCCGCTACGCGACGACGGACTTGTCCAGCCCAGCCGTCGACGCTGCGCTGCCGTCCTGCGGCTCGCGGGTATCGATCAGACCAGCAGGCTGAGCAGCTCTGCCGCACGCGGCGTCTGTGACGCGGCCGTCCCGCCGGTCGCGTAGAGGCTGTTGCCGCCGACCGAGGCCTGCAGCCCCGCACCCGTGCCGCCGGTGGTCGAGATGGACACGATCGCGCCGCTGGTGCTGCTGACCGTCGTCGTCACCGAGCCGTCCGCGTTCGTCACCGTGCTCGTCTTGTCGGCCGAGTTGCTGGGCTGCGCAGTCTTGGAATTGGAGGAGCCGTCGCTTTTGTGGTTCGCAGCGAGGCGATGCTGAACCGCCGCCGAAGCGGCGCCGAGAGTTGCAACACTGGTCATGAATCGTCCTTTCACCGGCACCCTACAGCCAACACGTTGACGAGACGTAAAGCGCCCGTGGATCGCGCGCGGCTGGATGCTGCTTTTTGCACGAACCCGCTCCGGGCGGCCGGCCGGCGCAGGAACCGTTCGTCGCAACATCCGTAATAGGAGACGGCCCGGCGAGGCGGCCAGCGACGAGACCGATTACGGAGCCAGCAATGTCACCAGACGTTCGAATGACCGGCACGGACACGTCGTTCCCCATGCGGCGCGCGATCCACGATCACTGGCGCATGTTCGCGGCCGAAGGCGTGCTGCTGGTCCTGCTCGGGCTGGCGGCCCTGGCACTTCCCCTGTTCGCCGGCCTGGCCGCGGCGATCTTCCTGGGTTGGCTGCTGCTGGCAGCCGGCATCATCGGCCTGCTGTCCACCTTCCGGACCAGGGGTGCGCCGGGGTTTGCCTGGTCGCTGCTCTCCGCCCTGGTCGCCATCGTCGCCGGGCTGGTGCTGCTGGCCAACCCGCTCGCCGGGCTGATCACGCTGACCTACGTGCTGACCGCCTACTTCCTTGTCGACGGGGTGTTCATCATCGTGCTGGCCCTGTCGCACCGTCGCGAGCTGTCCGGGCGGTGGGAATGGATGCTGGTCAACGGGCTGGTGGACCTGGTACTTGCCGCCTTCATCCTGTCCGGGATGCCGGGAAGCTTCGCCTGGGTGCTCGGCGCGCTGGTCGGCATCGACCTGCTGTTCGGCGGCACGTCGCTGATCGGCATGGCGCTGCAGGCGCGCCGTCAGCTCGCCTGAGCCGGCTCGGTCGCGTCCATCAGCGCGTAGAGCCGCAGGGCTGCGCTGGCCACGTCCTCGATCCCCGCCGCGTAGCCCGAGGCGATCCAGGCCTGGGCGATGTGCAGCCCGCCGCCGATGACTCCCCTGAGCAGCAGGGCGGACTGCACGCCGACCGCGCCGTCCGGCTGCAGGACGTTCATCAGAAGCTGCCCGAACGCGTCCAGGCTGGCCGACACGAGCTCGTCCGTCGCCTGGCTCACGCCGCCCATCTCGAGCAGGAACACGCGCGCAGCGGCCGGGCTGCTCTGCAGGAAGTCGAGATAGATCAGCAGGGCGGCCCGCACCCGCTCCTGCGGGGTGCCCCCGCTGGTCCTTGCCGCGTCGCGCATCCTCGCCAGCAAGTCCCTGGTCACCGCGGCGAAGCACTCCTGCAGCAGCAACTCGCTGTTGGCGAAGGATTCGTAGAAATACCGCTCCGTCAGGCCGGCTTCGTCGCACACCGCCTTCACCGATGCGTTGCGGTAGCCGACATCGCCGTAGACCTTGAGCGCGGCCCGCATGATCTGCACGCGCCGCGCCGCGCGGCGTTCCTCCGCTGTCCTGGCCCCCCATCTGCGGTCTGTGCCCACGCGGCTCATGCACACGTCACTGGCGCGCGAGCGCCGCCGCGGCAAGCCACTTTCTGACAATGCAGCTTGAAACTGACATGAACCCATGTCAGTTTCAGACCAAGAGGAGGGCCCTCATGTCCGACACCCAAGACACGCCAGTCGCCGATTTCGACCAGTTGCAGGAGCGCTACCGCATCGAACGGCAGCGCCGCCTGCCCGGGGAGAACGACCGGCGCTACCGCGACATCAGCGACGGGTTCTCGCACCTGCTCGCCGACCCCTATACCGCGCGCGTGGAGCGCGACCCCGTCCACGATGCGGTCGACGTGCTCGTCCTGGGCGGCGGCTTCGGCGGCCTGCTGACGGCCGCCCGCCTACGCCAGGCGGGGGTGCAGCGCATCCGGATCGTGGAAGCCGGCGGCGATTTCGGCGGCACCTGGTACTGGAACCGCTACCCTGGCGCGGCCTGCGACGTCGAATCCTACATCTATTTCCCGCTGCTGGAGGAGACCGGCTACATGCCGGTCGAACGCTACTCCAAGGCGCCCGAGATCCGCGCGCATTGCCGCCGCATCGCCGAATGCTTCGGCCTCTACGAGCACGCGCTGTTCTCGACCCAGGTGACTAAGTTCGACTGGGACGAGGCGGCGTCGGGCTGGGCGGTGAGCACCGACCGTGGCGACCGTTTCGCCGCGCGGTTCGTGGTCCTGGCGACCGGACCGCTGAACCGTCCCAAGCTGGCCGACATACCAGGCATCGAGACCTTCGAGGGGCACAGCTTCCACACCAGCCGTTGGGACTACGCCTATACCGGCGGCAGCGCCACCGAGCCGCTCGACGGGCTGCGCGACAAGCGGGTCGGCATCATCGGCACCGGCGCCACCGCGATCCAGTGCGTGCCCCCGCTCGCCTACTCGGCGCAGCACCTCTATGTCTTCCAGCGCACGCCCTCCGCGGTCGCTGCCCGCAACAACAGCCCGACCGATCCGGCCTGGGCGGCCAGCCTGCAGCCCGGCTGGCAGCAGGCGCGGATGGAGAATTTTACCGCGCAGATGGCGGGCCACCTGGCCGAGGAGGACATGGTGGGCGACGGATGGACCGTGCTGGTGCGCGCGATCCGGCAGAAGCTTGCGGCCGGCGCTGCCCCCGAATTCGGCGCGCTGCTCGCCCAGGCGGACATGGAACAGATGGTGCGGGTCCGCGAGCGGATCGACAGCATCGTTCAGGACCGCGACACCGCCGAAGCCCTCAAACCCTGGTTCAGCCTGTTCTGCAAGCGGCCATGCTTCCACGACGACTACCTCGCCGTGTTCAACCGGCCCAACGTGACGCTGGTGGACACGCAGGGCCGCGGCGTCGAGCGGATCACGCCGGCCGGCGTGGTCGTGGACGGACGCGAGTACCCGCTCGACTGCCTGATCTTCGCCACCGGCTTCGAGACCAGCACCGATTTCTCGAAGCGTTCCGGGTTCGAGATGCACGGCAGGGCTAGCACCTCCCTGTCGCAGAAATGGTCCGGCGGCATGTCCACGCTGCACGGCATGCACACGCGCGGGTTCCCCAACTGCTTCGTCCTCAGCCAGTCGCAATCGGGGATGTCGCCCAACTTCCCGCACATGCTCAGCGAGCAGGCCAACCACGTGGCGCATATCGTGGGCTACAGCCTGCAGCACGGGATCAGGACCGTCGAGCCGACCGAGCAGGCCGAACGCGACTGGGTGGACACCATCGTCCGGCTCGGCGAGGCGCGGGTGAAGCAGCTCGCCACCTGCACGCCAGGCTACTACAACAACGAGGGCCGGCCCTCTGCCGCGGGCGCGCTGAGCCTGCCCTATGGCGCGGGCCCGGTCGCCTTCATCCAGCTGCTGCGGCAATGGCGCGAGGCCGGGGATTTCGCCGGGCTCGAGCTGGACGGCGCGCCGGCTCCCGCGAAACTGGAGGCTTGAGCGATGGCCGACGCACGCAAGTCGATCTTCATCACCGGCGCCGCATCGGGCATGGGCAGGGCGACGTCGCTGCTGTTCGCAAGCCGGGGGTGGTTCGTCGGCGCATACGACCTCAACGGTCCCGGCCTGGATTCGCTGAAGGCGGAGATCGGCGAGGCGAACGGCGTGTTCGCCCAGCTCGACGTGACCGACGCCGCGGCCTTTTCGGAGGCGATGGCGGGGTTTGGCCGCGCGACCGGCGGCACGCTCGACCTCATGTTCAACAACGCCGGCATCGGCACCCCCGGCCTGTTCGACGAGCTGCCGTGGGAGTCGATCATGAGCGTCGTCCAGGTCAACTTCCTGGGCGTGATGATCGGCATACGCGCGGCCGTGCCGCTGCTGCGGGCGACGCCTGGCGCGCTCTGCCTGACCAACTCGTCCTCCTCGGCCATCTTCGGCACCGCAGGCATCGCGGTGTATTCGGCGACCAAGCATGCGGTGCGCGGCCTGACGGAGGCGCTGTCGATCGAGTTCAAGCGCTTCGGCCTGCGGGCGTCCGACCTGCTGCCCGGGCTGATCGACACGCCCATCCTGTCGGACAAGCTCAAGCAGATGGCGCCGCCGGACGGCATGTGGCGCCTGGTGCAGCCCGGCGAGGTGGCCGAAACGGTCTGGTCGGCCTATCATGGCGACCGCCTGCACTGGTATGTGCCGGAGGACCTCAAGGCGTTCGACCAGGAAGTGGCGGCCGAACCCGAACGGGTCAGGGAGGAACGCGCCGCCCTGCTGGCCGCCTTCGCGGCGTGAGCGCCTGCCGGGACCGGGCTGTCCCGGCGCCTGGGTGCCGTGTTAGGAGATCGCGATGAGCAGCCCGCATGAGCCCGAAGACGCCGCCATCGCCGCGCTGCAGGACGCGTTCGCGGCCCAGCGTCACGCCTTTGCCGCAGACCGGCACCCGACCCTGGCCGAGCGCCGCCGCCGGATCGAGGCGCTGATGGGCATGATGGCGGCCAACCGCGAGCGGATCGGCGCGGCGCTCAGCAGCGATTTCGGCGTCCACCCGGTTCCCGCCACCGACCTGATCGAGGTGCTGGGCGTGCTCACCCGCGCCCGCTACGTGCTGGAACAGCTCGAGGGCTGGATGGCGCCCAGCGCGCGGCACACCGAGCCCTCGCTCGGCAGCGCGCGCGCCTACGTGGTCAGCCAGCCCAAGGGCGTGGTCGGCAACATCGTGCCGTGGAACTTCCCGTTCGACCTCTCGGTCGGGCCGATGATCGACATGCTGGCGGCGGGCAACCGGGTCATCGTCAAGCCGTCCGAGTACACGCCGGCCTGTGCGGCATTGCTGCAGGAGATGGTCGCCGCCACCTTCCCGGCCGACCTGGTGCACGTGGCCGTGGGCGGGCTCAACCTCGCCCGCGCCTTCGCGGCGACGCCCTGGGACCACCTGCTCTACACCGGCAGCCCGGAAGTGGGACGGCAGGTGATGGCGGCGGCGGCGCGCAACCTGACCCCGGTCACGCTGGAACTCGGCGGCAAGTGCCCTGCCCTGCTCACGCCGGGGTCGGTCAACGCGGCGAACGTGGCCTCCGTCATCGGCACCAAGGCGGTGAAGAACGGCCAGATGTGCGTCTCGGTCGATTACTGCCTGGTGCCGCGCCCCGAGCTGGAGAGCTTCGTCGACCACGCCGCGGCGTTCATGCAGGAGGTCGCCCCCGACTATTCGCGCAGCGACGACTGCACGGGGATCATCTCGCTGCGCCACCTCGACCGGCTGTCCGACCTGCTGCAGGACGCGCGCGACCGACAGAGCCGCATCGTGACGCTGGAGCGCGACGGCGTGGTCGACCGCCAGACGCGGCGCATGCCCATTTCGCTGGTGGTCGATCCTGCGCCCGACCTGCGCGTCATGCAGGAGGAGATCTTCGGCCCTATCCTTCCGGTGGTGCCCTATGACGACGTCGACGAGGCGGTGGCGTCGATCAATGCCGGCGAGCGACCGCTCGGCCTCTACGTCTTCGGCGAGGACCAGGCCGTGATCGACAGCGTGCTCGAGAACACGCTTTCGGGCGGTGCGGCCGTCAACACCTGCGCCATGCAGAGCGCCCTGCCCTCGATGGGGTTCGGCGGCGTCGGCATGAGCGGGATGGGACGGCACCACGGCATCGAGGGCTTCCGCGAGTTCTCCAACCAGCGCGGCACCTTCATCCGCGGCGCCGGCGACATGATCGACATCTTCTACCCGCCCTACACCAAGGCCGCAGCCGTGGTGCAGGCGGTATTGTCCCAGCCCGCCTCACCTCAGGCATCGGCCGAAGCTGTGCCTGGCCTGCTGTGACGGGACGATGGAGGGCGCGCGAACTCTCCGCCAGGCCGGGCGCATGAGATGCGTGCGGGCCGCGCGGCACTGGCAGGCGTAGCGGTCAGTCCACCAGCGCCGCGTAGGTCAGCACGCGCAACTCGCGCCGGACCGGATAGGAGCTGGACGGGTAGAGCTGGGTGAGGAACACCACGGCAAGATCCTCTGCCGGGTCCACCCAGAAGGCGGTGCTGGCGGCCCCTCCCCAGGCGCACTCCCCAGCGGTGCCGACGATCTGCGCGCGGGCCGGGTCAAGCATGACGGAAAAGCCCAGGCCGAAGCCGATCCCGGTATAGGTGCTCTCGCTGAACCGGGCCTGGCCCATGGCCGCCATGTCGCCGTCCAGGTGGTTGCCCATCATCAGCGCCAGCGTCTTGCGGCCTAGCAGGCGCACGCCGTCCAGCTCGCCCCGACCCAGAAGAAAGCGGCAGAACCGCATGTAATCGCTTGCCGTGCCGACCAGGCCGCCACCGCCCGAGGCCAGGCGCGGCTGCAGGAATATGCTGCTCTCGGGGTCGTCGGACAGTTTCGCCCGCCCGCCCTCGCCCGGCGTGTACAGTGCGGCAAATTGCGGGCGCTGCGCTTGCCTGACGTGGAAACCGGTCTGCTCCATGCCCAACGGGCGCAGCACGCGATCGGTCAGGAAATCGCCGAAATCCTGGCCCGAATGCAGCGCCACCAGATGCCCCAGCACGTCGGTGGCGATGCTGTAGTTCCAGCGTGTTCCGGGCTGCGCCAGAAGCGGCATGGACGCTGCCGTCTCGACCAGCTCGCCCAAGCTCAGCGGCGAGGTCTGGAAATCCAGGCGCGCCTGCCGGTACAGCGCGTCCACCGGTGTCGCCTGCATGAAGCCGTAAGTCAGTCCGGAGGTGTGGGTCAGCAGGTCGCGATAGGTGATGTCCCGCTCGGCCGGCACGCACGGCCTGCCCTCGCCTGCCCAGACCTGCATGCCGGCAAGACAGGGAAGGATGCGGCACACGGGATCGTCGAGCTGGAAGCGCCCCTCCTCGTACAGCATCATCAGCGCCACAGAAGTCAGCGGCTTGGTCATCGAATACAGCCGCACCACGGTGTCGGGCGTCATGGCCAGGCCACGCTCCCGGTCGGCCAGCCCGGCGCAGTGCTGGTAGGCGGTCTGCCCGTGCCGGTGCACCAGGACCGACAGGCCGGCGAGCCGCCCGCTTTCCACCCAGCGCTGCATCCAGTGCCCGATCCGGGCGAGGCGGGCCGGGTCGAAACCCGCCGATAGCGTGTCCATGCATCATCCTCGCGGCACTGGCCCGCCGCATTTACGCGCCGCATTTGCAAATTTGGCTGCAGACGGCAAGTCTGCCCGCAGAGAGGAGACCGAGCCACCCCATGGCGGCAAGCCGCGCCAAACGCCCGGGCCATCCCCTGTCGGCGCTCCGCAATGTCGGGCCGGCGGCCCTTGCCGATTTTGCGGCCCTGGGGATCGCCGATATCGCCCAGCTCGCGGAATCCGACCCCGACACGCTCTACACGCGGCTATGCGCGGTAACCGGCAAGCGCCACGATCCGTGCGTCCACGACGTATTCGCAGCCGCCATCCACCAGGCGCGCACGGGCGAGCCCGCCGATTGGTGGGCGTTCACGCCGGCGCGCAAGCTGCGGCAGGCGGCGGGCCGATTTCCCGCCGCCGCCATACCGGCTATCGGTCCCGCCGAGACATAGAGGGGACGACATGGCGGATGCTGCACTGGCCGGGCTGGAACTGCGCTCCACGGTCACCGGGGACGGCGTGTTGCGGCTCGATCTCGAGCAGGTGACCGCGCCCGAGCCGGGGCCGGACGAGGTCATTGTCCGCGTCGAAGCCTCGCCCATCAACCCGTCCGACCTCGGGCTGCTGATCGGGCCCGCCGACCTGTCCACGATGCGCGCGACCGGCACGCCGGACCGCCCGGGGCTGGCCTTCACCGTGCCGCAGGCGAGCATGCCGGCGATGTCGGCGCGGCTCGGCCAGTCGATGCCGGTGGGCAACGAAGGCGCCGGCACCGTGGTCCGCGCCGGCGCCAACATGCAGCCGATGCTGGGCAAGCGCGTGGGCATGCTGGGGGGCGCCATGTACACCCAATTCCGCACCCTGCCCGCCCATGGCTGCATCGCCCTGCCCGATGGCGCCAGCGCCGCCGACGGCGCATCGATGTTCGTCAACCCGCTCACCGCGCTGGCGATGGTCGAGACGATGCGGCGCGAAGGCCACCGCGCGCTGGTGCACACGGCGGCTGCGTCCAACCTGGGGCAGATGCTGAACCGCATCTGCCTGGCCGACGGCATCGGCCTGGTCAACGTGGTGCGCAGCCAGCAGCAGGCGGGGATACTGCGCGGCATCGGCGCCGCGCATGTCATAGACAGCAGCGCGCCCGATTTTGCGGCCCGGCTGACCGACGCAGTGGCGGAGACAGGGGCCACGATCGCCTTCGACGCGGTCGGCGCCGGGCAGCTGCCCAACACCATCCTGCACGCGATGGAAGCGGCGGCCAACCGCCAGGCCACCGAGTACAGCCGCTACGGATCGTCGACCTTCAAGCAGGTCTACATCTATGGCTGGCTCGGCGGCAACGAGCCGACCGTCATCGACCGCAATTACGGCTTCGCCTGGGCCGTCAGCGGGTTTCTGCTCACGCCGTTCCTCGCCAGGATCGGCCGCGAGGCGGTGCAGGCGCTGAGGAACCGGGTGAGAGACGAGCTGACGACGACGTTTGCGAGCCACTACACACGGACCATCTCGCTGCGGGACGCGCTGCAGCCGGACGTGGTCGCCGCCTACGTCCGAAAGGCGACCGGCGAGAAATACCTGATCGACCCTTCCTTGTAGGCGGCGGTCTCGGCGTTTCGCGGGGTGCGGTCCGGCATGACCGGCCCCGGCATCGAGGTCGCTGGGCTGACCCTGCGCTTCGGCGGAAGGCTGCTGTTCGACAGGCTCGACCTGCGCCTGCCCGGCGGCGAGCTGACCGCGCTGCTGGGCGTCAGCGGTGTCGGCAAGACCAGCCTGCTGCGCGTGCTGGCGGGGTTTTCCGAGGCGGACGGCAGGATCACGACGCAGCACGGCGCGCCGCTCGACGGGCTCGTCGCCTATATGGGCCAGAACGACTTGCTGTTCCCCTGGCTGAGCGTGCTCGGCAACGTGGTGGCGGGGGACCGCCTGCGCGGGGCGAGGCCGGATCGCCAGCGCGCGGCGGGCTTGCTGGACCGCGTGGCGCTGGGGGGCGTGGCGGACGCGCTGCCGGCCACCCTGTCCGGCGGCATGCGCCAGCGTGTGGCCCTGGCGCGCACCCTGTACGAGGACCGCCCGGTGGTGCTGATGGACGAGCCGTTTTCCAGCCTGGACCAGGTCAGCCGCGCGCGCATGCAGGATCTGGCCGCCGAGCTGCTGCGCGGCCGCACCGCCGTGCTGATCACCCACGATCCTCTGGAGGCGTGCAGGCTGGCCCAGAACATCCTGGTCATGTCCGGCTTCCCTGCCGTGCTGTCCCCGGTGCCGGCGCCGGCCGGCGCCACGCCCCGCAAGGTGGACGACCCCGACGTGCTGGCGACCCAGGGCGGCCTGCTGCGCATGCTGATGAGCCAGTGCTGATGAGCCGGCCGCAGTGAGGGCGCTGGCGACCTGTGCCGGGCTGGTCGGCCTGTGGTGGGCGCTGCAGCACGGCTTCGGCGTGCCGCCCTACCTGCTGCCCTCCCCGCCCGCGGTGCTGCGCGCGCTTTGGACCCAGCGGGGCGTCCTGTCGGCAGGCGCGCTGGCGACGCTGGCCGAAACGCTGCTGGGCCTGGCGCTGGGAGCGGCGTTCGGCATGGCGGCAGCACTGCTGATGGCGCTTTCGGCCGAATTGCGGCGCTGGCTGCTGCCGGTGCTGCTGCTGAGCCAGGCTGTCCCTGTCTTCGCCCTGGCCCCCCTGCTGGTGCTGTGGCTCGGCTTCGGCATCGCCAGCAAGGCGGCGATGGCGGCGGCCGTCATCTTCTTCCCCGTGACCGCCGCGTTCCATGACGGGCTGCGGCGTGTGCCGCAGGGCATGCTGGACCTGGCGCACAGCATGGGCGCGGCCCCCTGGCGCGTGCTGCTGCTGGTGCGCGTGCCGGCAGCCCTGCCGCTGCTCGGCGCCGGCCTGCGGGTGGCGGCGTGCTGGGCGCCGATGGGGGCCGTGATCGGCGAGTGGATGGGCGCTTCCTCCGGCCTGGGCTACGTGATGCTGAACGCCAACGCGCGGGTGCGGACGGATCTGGTGTTCGCGGCCCTGCTGCTGCTGTCGCTGATGACGGTGGCGCTGTGGTGGGCGATGGACCGCGCGCTGCGCCGCCTGCTGTACTGGGATCCGGCGTGACCGGGCGCAGCCACGGCCTGTCGCTGGACCTGGTCGAGCGCGCCCATCCGGCGCTGACCGAAGCCGAGCTGGCGCCGCTGCTTGCGGCCTATCCTGGCCTCGGCACGGCCTTCGCGCTGGCCTGGCACAGCCCGCGGCCGTTCGCCGCCAGCGCCATCCTGCGCACCAGCCGGGGAAGCCTGTTCGTCAAGCGGCACGATGCCCGCGTCAGGTCCACGGCCGAGCTGCAGGAGGAGCACGCCTTCATCGCCCATCTCCGAGCGCACGGCCTGGGCGCGCACGGCCTGTGCGTGCCGGCCGTGCTCGAGGCGCGTGGGGGCGCGACCGCGGTTGCCGGCCCGGCCGGCACCTACGAACTGCACGCGCTTGGCGAGGGTGAGGACCTCTACCGTGAGGCGCATTCCTGGACCCCGGCGGCGAACGAGGCGGATGCCGAGGCGATCGGCTTCGCCCTGGGCCGGCTGCACCGGGCGGCGGCGGGCTTTGCCGCGCCCGCGCGACGGACCCGACTGCTGGTGGCGGGCGACTCGCTGATCAGGGCGCCCGACCTGCAGAACAGCCTGGCGGACCGGGTCGCCTCCGACCCACGCCTGGCGGGCGCCCTGCGCGGCCGGCCCTGGCGGAGGGATGTCGGCCGTGCCCTGCTCGGCTGGCACGAGGCGGTCCGGCCGCATCTGCCTGCGATGGCGCCGCTCTGGGCGCATGGCGACCTCCACGCCTCCAACCTGCTGTGGCGCGACGGCGCGGTGTCGGCCGTCCTGGATTTCGGGCTGGCCAACCGCGCGAGCGCGGTGTTCGACCTCGCAACCGCGATCGAGCGCAACGCGATCGCCTGGCTGCGCCTGTCGCCCGGCTGCACCGATATCGGCCGCGCCGCGCTGGCCTGTGCGCTGCTGCGCGGCTACGACGCGGCGCGCCCCAGGCCGCCGCAGGAGGCGCGCGCGCTGCGCCACGTGCTGCCGGTGGTGCACCTGGATTTCGCCTTGTCCGAGCTGGTCTATTTCCACGCCGTCACCGCAAGCGGGCGTGACCAGGAGGCAGCCTACACCGATTTTCTGCTTGGACATGCAGAGTGGTTCGCCACCCCGGACGGCCGGCGATTCCTGGCGAGCCTGCCGGACCGGGCGCACGCCTGTTGACAGCGCCACCCACGACCCGGATGTTGGCCGCACCAAGGGGTGCCCCGACAAGGGGCTGAGACACCGTTGGCGCCGCTTTCGGGCGGCGCAGCACGGATACCCTGCCGGGTCGGCCCTCCAAGTTCAGGGCCGTCCCGGGGAACCTGATCCGGATCATGCCGGCGTAGGGAATGGTGTGGGGGTCCGCGTTCCGTCATCCCCGTGTCATCTCCCGCCGCCAGGCGGGGGGCCTGCGATGCGCACGATGTTCGGCCGGGCTCTGACCCTGGCATTGCCGGCCGCTTTGTGCGGCGCGCAGGCGGGCGGGCAGGAAGCACCGGCGCCGGGCGTGGAGCAGCTCGTGGTGCGCGCGCAGGCACGGTCGGCGACCGGCGTCACCGGCGCCGCATTCGGCGGCGGGCTGATCGGCCCGCAGGACGCGCCGGTGTCCCGCAGCACGGTCGATACCGACTTCATCGCCAAGCAGGCGCCGACCTCGAACGCGTTCGAGCTGCTGCGCCTCGCACCCGGCGCCAACACCTCCACCTCGGACCCTTACGGGCTCTCGCCAAGCGTCAACATCGCGGTGCGCGGGCTGAACAGCGACGAGGTGGCCTACATCGTCGAAGGCGCGCCGGTGAACGATATCGGCTACTACGCCGGCTACCCGTCGCAATGGGTCGACAGCGAGAACATCAGCAGCGTCAGCCTGCAGCAGGGATCGGCCGACCTGGACACGCCGACGGTCAACGCGGGCGGCGGGCTGATCTCGATCAACCTGCGCGACCCGCTGGACGCGCCGGGCGGGTTCGCTGACGCATCCTACGGCTCCTACCACGAGAACCACGAGTTCGTCAGGCTCGATAGCGGGCTCGTCGCCGGCACCGGGGCGCGCGGCTTCGTGTCGTTCTCCAACACCGACGCCGACAATTACCGCGGCGCGGGGCGCGACCACCGGCAGCACGTCGATTTCAAGTTCGCCGACGACTGGGGCGACGCAAACCGCATCGCACTCGCCGGCTCGTACCACGACTCCATCCTCAGCTCGTATCCGATGCCGACTTTGTCGCAGTGGAGCAGCTATGGCCGCTCGTACAACTACGACGCGGTGTTCTCGCCCGGCGACACCAACTACTGGAAACTTCACGCGCAGACCTGGCACGACGAGCAGGCCAGCCTGCCCACGCATCTGACGCTGACCGACACGCTGGCGTTCGAGACCACGCCGTATCTGGAGCATGGCTACGGCAACTCGCCTTACGGCACCACGCTGCCGACGACCGGGCTGTACCTCGGGACGCAGCCGGTCTCCGGCACGGTGAACATCCCTGGGCCCGCCGACAGCCAGGGCCAGAAGCTGGTGCTGGCCGACTATATCGGCAATCAGTACCGCGCCGGCGTGACGAGCGAGTTCGTGGCGACGCTCGGGCCGAACCGGCTGGTGGCCGGCTGGTGGTACGACTACGCCGACGACTACGACCCGCAGCCCTTCACGCCGGTGAGCGCGACCGGCGAACCCGAATCCATCCAGGGCGCCGACACGATCAAGCTGCCCGACGGACGCACCCTCTCGGCGCAGGAGGCGCATACGCGCGAACAGGCCAACGTGCTGTTCCTGGGCGACACGCTGAGCCTGCTCGGCGGCCGGCTGAGGATCGATGTCGGGCTGAAATACGCGATGGTGAACCGCGACGGCACCAACAGCCTGCCGGGACCGCAGTACCGCGTCGGGCTGAACAGCGCGCAGCCTCTGCCGCGCGCCGCCCTGCGCTACCAGCTCACGCCGCGATCGCAGATCTTTGCGAGCGTGTCGACGAACTTCCGGTCGCCCACGGAATACGTGCTGTACGACACCTACGACGTCTTCGGCGACCTGGTGAGCAAGGGCACCTCGCAGCGCGACGAGTACTCGATCTCAGAAGAACTCGGCTATCGCACCCAGGGGCGCCTGATCGACGGCTCAATCAGCCTGTTCAACTACAACTTCACCAACCGACAGGTCGCCACCCTGGTCGACGGCGTGATCGGCAGCAGCATCAACGCCGGCGGCCAGACCTCGCGCGGGGTGGACGCCGAACTCGGGCTGCGGCCGGTCGCGCATCTGCGCCCCTACGTGTCGGCGGAGTACCTGCACGCGACGATCGACAACGATTTCGCCGTGGACGGCGATTATCTGCCCACCGCCGGCAAGACCGCCGTGCGCAGCCCGAAGGTGCAGGCGGCGTTCGGTCTGGATTTCGACAATGGCGGCATTTTCGCCAATCTGGACATCAAATATGTCGGCTCGCAATACGCCACGTTCGACGACGACGAGAAGATACCGTCCCACACGCAGGCCGACGCGACGCTGGGCGTGCGCCTGCCGGATCTCGGCTTCATCAGGAAACCTGAGGCGCGGCTGAACCTGATCAACCTGACGGACGCGAAGTTCCTCTCCGGCGTGGCCGCGGTCGAGTCCAACGCGCGCGATGCGGTGGGCGTGCACGGCGCCCCGATCGCCGGTACCGCGCCCACCTACTTCGTCGGGCCAGGCTTCGCCGCCGTCCTGACGATCGCCTCGGCATTTTGATGCGTGCGGTTTTCGTGGCGCTGGCCATCCTGCTCGCAGCCTCGCCGGCGCACTCGGCCGAGCATTTCCGCGTGATCCTGGACTGGTTCGTCAACCCGAACCATGCGCCGATCCTGGTGGCGCTCCAGACCGGCGCCTATGCGGCCGAAAACCTCGACGTGGAGCTGGTCTCCCCTGCCGACCCCAACATGGGACCCAAGCTCGTGGCCGCCGGACAGGGCGACGCCGCGCTGACCGCCGAGCCGCAATTTCTAGAACAGGCGCAGGCCGGGCTGGCGCTGGTCCGGATCGGCGCGTTGATCGACCGGCCGCTCTCCACCCTGGTGGCGCTGAGGAACAGCGGCATCGCGCATCTGAGCGACCTGCGCGGCAAGCGGATCGGCTACGGTGCGAGCGAGGTGGAACGCCTCATGGTCGGCGCGATGCTCCACGGCGCCGGCCTGTCGCTGAACGACGTGCAGATGGTGCAGATCGGCGAGCAGTTGAGCGTGGCGCTGCTGTCGCACCAGGTGGACGCCGTCAGCGTGTACCGCAATTTCGAGCCGCTCGAACTGCGCCAGCACGGCGCCGACATCGTGTCGTTCGATTACGAAACGAACGGCGTGCCGCCTTTCGCCGACCTCATCGTCATCGCCCGGCCGCCTGCTGCGGGCGACACGCGGCAGGCGCGTTTCCTGCGCGCCACGACCCGGGGGCTGGCCCTGCTGCGCGCCGACCCCGCCCGATGCTGGGACCTGGTCAGGCTGGCCTATCCCGATCTGGACGACGCCCTGAACCACGACGCATGGACCGCCACACTGCCCTATTTCGCCCGGTCCGCGCTGGGTGCCGATCCTGAGGGAGAGGAGCGTTTCAGGCAGTTCATGCAGCGGCAGGGCCGGCCGGGGTAGTAAATGCTCAGGAAGGCCAGGGGCGCTGCCCCTGGACCCCGCTGGGGTTTGAAACCCCAGACCCCCAATTCATCGACTCCATCGTCACGGCCCTGCGGTCGGCGGCACTTTTCTCGGCGGCGACGCCCATCGCCACTGCGGCGACGCCGTCCTCGGCCGTGACGCCGACCGGTCCTCGGCCCTTGGCTGCAGCCAGAAAGGCGAGCAGCTGGTAGTACGTCGCGCCGTGATGGTGGCCCGCGGCCAGTACCGCGGCATCGACCTCCACCGTCTCGCGCGACACGCTGCCCTGCCTCGGGCTGCAGGTGATCGCGCCGCCGGGTATGCCAACCTCCAGCTTGGCCGTGTCGCCTATGGCCGCAAGCATCTCCTGTTCTTCGGAGCCTTCGGCGAACATGCACAAATCCAGCATCGCGCGCGTGCCGCCGGCGAAATCGACGACGGTAAAACTGTTGTCGATGATGTCTGGCACTGCGCCGCCGTAGCGTTCGTCGCGGTGGTTCACGTCGGCCGCACCCGAACAGAAGATCCGCGTCGGCTCGTCGCGCATGATCAGGCGCATCAGGTCGAAGAAGTGGCAGCATTTCTCGACCATGGTGCCGCCGGTGTTGGCGTTGAACCTGTTCCAGTCGGCGACCTTGGGCAGGAAGGGAAAGCGGTGCTCGGCGATGGACAGCCGGACCAGCCGCCCGATGCGGCCGGCATGCACCTGTTCGATGAAACGCGCCACCGGCGGCATGTAGCGGTATTCCATGCCCACCCAGAACACGCCGTCATGGCCCGCCGCGCGGGCGGCCAGGCTGCGCGCGTCGGCGATCGTCGTGGCCAGCGGCTTTTCGCACAGGATGTGGATGCCGGTGCCGAACAGCGGCTGCAGCACCGCATGGTGCGTGTGGTTGGGCGACGACACGATCACCGCATCCGGCCGCGCCTGCGCCAGCATCGACGGCACGTCGGCAAAACCGGCCGTCGCCGACGCCCGCCCGCCGAGCGTCGCGCGCGCCCAGTCCAGCGACTCCTGCCGAGGGTCGACGAGGGCCGTGACCTCGCATCCGTCCACCAGGCACAGGTTGCGTATGTGCTCCTGCGCCATCAGCCCCGTCCCCACCAATCCGAAACGCATCCGCACACTCCGCGCCCGCCGGGTGATTCCATCCGGTCGGAAATTCCTCTAGCAGACGCGCGCCACAGCCGCAGCACGGAGCGCCATGACCCTGCCCCCGCCGCCTCGCACCCGTCCGCTCGGGCGTTCCGGCATCGACGTCTCGCCGCTGGCCTGGGGCATGTGGCGCTTCAGGGGGACCGACACGCGGCATGCGGCGTCCCTGGTCCATGCGGCGCTGGACGCAGGCATCACCCTGTTCGACACCGCCGACGTGTACGGGCCGGATAACGGCGAGCCGTTCGGCGCTGCCGAGGCGCTGCTCGGCCAGGTGCTTAAGGCCGAGCCGGACCTGCGCCGCCGCATCGTGCTGGCGGGCAAGGGCGGCATCTCCATCGGCGTGCCCTACGACTCCAGCGCCGACTACCTGGTCGCCGCCTGCGAGGCCTCGCTGCGCCGGCTCGGCACCGACCGGTTCGAGCTCTACATGATCCACCGCCCGGACCTGCTGGCCCACCCGGACGAGGTGGCGGGCGCGTTCGACCGCCTGCGCCAGTCCGGCAAGATCGCCGCCGCCGGCGTGTCGAACCATACGCCGTGGCAGGTCGCGGCCTTGCAGGAGGCGATGCCGTTTCCGCTTGCCGCGATCCAGCCGGAGTTCTCGCCGCTCGCCATCGCCGCGGTCGAGGACGGCACGTTCGACCAAGCGATGCAGCAGCGCCTGGCCGTGCTCGCCTGGTCGCCGCTGGGCGGCGGCCGGCTGGGCGGCGAGCCGGCCGATGCCCGCGGGCGCGACGTGGCAGCGGCGCTGGATGCGGTGGCCGAACGCAACGGCGTGCCGCGCACCGCCGCCGCCTATGCCTGGGTGATGGCGCACCCTTGCGGAGCGATCCCCATCGTCGGCTCGCAGACGGAGGGCCGGATCCGCGAGGCGGCACAGGCGATGCAGGTGCGCATGACGCGGGCCGAATGGTACGCGGTGTACGCCGCCTCCCGCCAGGCGCCCCTGCCGTGACCGCACCCTGCGAAGTCGCCTGGTTCTCCGCCCTGTGCGACGACGATTACGAGTTCCTGGGCCAGCCCGACCCGCGCCTGCTCTCCAGCTTCGAGCATTGCCGCGACATCGTGCTGGGCGCCGAGACGGCGGGCATGGACACCATCCTGCTGCCCTCCGGCTACGCGCTCGGCATCGACACGATGGCGTTTGCCGCGGCCGTGGCTCCTCTGACCAGGCGCATCAACCTGCTGGCCGCCTTGAGGGTGGGCGAGATGTGGCTGCCGCAACAGGCGCGGCAGCTCGCCACCATCGACCAGATGCTGGGCGGGCGGCTGCGCGTGAACATCATCTCCAGCGACCTGCCGGGCGAGGTGCTGGACAGCGCGCCGCGCTACCGCCGCACGCTGGAGGCGATAACCATCCTGCGGCAGCTGCTCGACGGCCGCGAGGTCGACGCCGATGGCGAGTTCTACCGGCTGAAGATCGCGCCGCCGCGCGTGCGGACCGTGAGCGGCCGCGCGCCGCTGTTCTATTTCGGCGGCCTGTCTGACGCCGCGCGCGACGTCGCCGCCCAGCAGGCGGACGTGTACCTGATGTGGCCGGACCGGCTCGCCGCGGTGCGGGAGGTGGTGGCCGACCTGACCGCGCGCGCGGCGGCGCATGGCAGGCGCCTGCGCTTCGGCTACCGCGTGCACGTGGTGGTGCGCGAGACCGAAGCCGAGGCCCGCGCGGCCGCGCGCCGGCTGCTGTCGCGCCTGGATGACGCCGAAGGCGCGCGCATCCGCGCCCGCTCGCTCGACAGCACCTCGCTCGGCGTCGGACGGCAGGCCGAGCTGCGCGACACCGCCGACGACGAGGGCTATGCCGAAGACAACCTTTGGACCGGCATCGGCCGCGCACGGTCGGGCTGCGGCGCGGCAATCGTCGGGGACCCGGACCAGGTGCTGGCCAAGCTCCTGGCCTATCGCGAAGCGGGGATCGACGGGTTCATCCTGTCGGGCTACCCGCACGCCGCCGAATGCGACCTGTTCGCCCGGCACGTCCTTGCGCGCCTGCACCATGCGCCGCTTGACATGTCCTACTGAACAACTAGGACTTCTGCCGCGTCAGAACATCGTGCCTCGTGAAGAGTGCCGGGGGAGTGCCACGTGACACGCCAGATATCGATCTCGGTGGCGCCCGCCCTGCGCGCATGCCTGCTGGCGTCCGCGGCAGGCTTGGCGTGCGCACCGGCGGCGGCGCAAGCCCCCTCCGCCCAGAGCGCGGCCCCGACCAGCCCGTCCGCTGCGGCACCGCCCGGCGGCGCGCTGGAGAACGTCGTCGTCACCGCGCGCCGGCGGTCCGAGCCGCTGCAGAAGGTGCCGGTCGCCGTCACCGTGCTCAGCGCCGCCACGCTCAAGCGCGACAACCTCAACAACGTGCAGGACATCCTCTCGCAGGTGCCGAGTGCGGATTTCCGCACCAGCTCCTCCAACAAGGACCGCACGATCTTCATCCGCGGCATCGGCACCATCTCCACCTCGCCCGGCGTGGAACCCTCGGTCTCCACCGTGCTGGACGACGTGGTGCTGCTGCGCGCGGGGCAATCCACGCTCGACCTGTCCGGCCTCGACCAGCTGGAGGTGCTGCGTGGCCCGCAGGGCACCTTGTTCGGCAAGAACGCGTCGGCCGGCGTGGTCAACATAACGACGCGCGAGCCGACGCCCGATTTTCACGCCTATGCCGACGCGGCGGGGTTCTCCGGCGGCGGGGAGTACAGGCTGGAAGGCGGGGTGTCGGGCACGCTGGCGCCGAATCTTACGGTCGCCACCTCCGTGCTCGCCGGCGGCTACGGCGGCAACGTGTACAACGACTACACCCGCAAGGAGGTGAACGGCTACATCCATGACGGTTTCAGGACGAAGCTGGAGTACCAGCCTTCCGACGACCTGAAGCTGCGGCTGGAAGTCGACTACCTCAAATCGCACGACACCGTGCCGAACGGCGTGTTCACCAGCACGGCGCAGACCGCCTATCCGTCCGGCGCGGTCACGCAAAGCCCGTTGCTGGCCAGCGATCTTGCGGCGTCGGGCGTGGTCGCGGGCACCGGCAACACCACGATCAGCAACAACACGACCAGCAGCGCCAACGACGACAACGGCGGCATATCGCTGCGAGTCGACAAGCAGTTCGGCGGCTACACGCTGACCTCGATCACCGCGTACCGGCTGTGGCACAACACCCAGCACCAGGATTACGACCAGACATCGATCCTGACGCCGAAATACCCGCAGCTCGCCGATACCGGATACCTGCTGTTCAACCAGTTCACCGAAGAAGCGCGGCTCGCCTCGCCGAAGGGCGGGTTCGTCGATTACCAGCTGGGCTTCTTCTACGCCCTGGCCGTCGACAGCGAGCAGTACGACCGCCAGATCACGCGCCTGGTCGGCCCGGCGCAGGTGCCCAACATCGGCGTCGCGCAGTACAGCACCGACGGCAACGACGCGGCACTGTTCGGGGAAGCCAACTTCCACTTCACCGACAGCTTCCGCGCGGTGGCCGGCGTGCGCGTGGTGGGCGACACGCTCGACTACCAGATGGGGCGCATCTCCAACTCGCCGGTGTCGCTGACCGGCATCGCGCCCTCGTTCCACAGCCAGGGCGGCACCCATATCGTGTCGTATTCCGACCGGTTCGGGCTGCAATACGACATCGACCCGCAGAGCATGGCGTATTTCACCTACTCGCGCGGCTACAAGGGTCCCGCCTACAACGTGTTCTTCAACGAGACCGCGCTGCAGACCAACGTGCTGAAGCCCGAAACCTCCAACGCCTACGAGATCGGCCTGAAGTCGCGCCTGCTGCACGACCGCGTGCAGGCCAATTTCGCCGGCTTCATCCAGGATTTTACTGACTACCAGGCCAATTTCGCGTCCGATGTGGCCGGCGCGCTGGTCACGCGGCTGATCAATGCCGGGACCGTCTCCACCAAGGGCGTGGAGGGCGACCTGACCGCGCGCCCGCTCGAAAATCTCGATCTGACCGGCCTGTTCGCCTATACCGAGGCGACGGTCGATCAGTTCGCCTGCCCGCCCAACGCCGCCACCAGCTGCAACATCGACGGCGAGACGCTGCCCTTCGCCCCGAAATGGAAGCTGGACGCGCGCGCCCGCTACACCATCCCGCTCGGCAGCCGCTACAGCCTGGGCCTGAACACCGACTTCAACTGGCAGTCGGCCACGCAGTACCAGCTGACGGAAACGCCCAACACCATCCAGAAGGCCTACGGCATCTGGAACGCCAGCATCGGCCTCGCCGATCTCGACCATGACTGGCGGGTGACGGGCCTGGTGCGCAACCTGCTCGATACGCATTACGCATCCTACCTCGTGGACGGCAACCTGAACGGGGCGCTCGGCGGCACCGTGCGCTACGTGCCGCGCGACGATGGCCGCTATTTCGGCGTGGAGCTGCACAAGGATTTCTGACACGGCCGCAGAAATGACCGGCGCGGCTTCGCGGATCGCCTGGCTGCGCTGGGTGTTCCTGGTGCTGACGTTCGCCGTGACGATGGTGGGCTATGCCGACCGGCAGGTTCTCGGCCTGCTCAAGCCCGTGCTCGACCAGCGTTTCGGCTGGACCGGCGCCGATTACGGCGCGATGACGACGGCGTTCCAGGTCGCCATCGCCACGGCCCTACTCGGCGCCGGCTGGTTCATGGACCGCGCGGGCCTGCGCTGGGGGTTTGCGGCCGGGCTGGGCGGCTGGAGCGTCGCCTCCATCCTGCACGCGGCGGCCCGCACCGTGCCGCAGTTCATCGCCGCGCGCGCCGCGCTCGGCGTGTTCGAGGCGGTGGGGACGCCGGCCGGGATGAAGGCGGTGGCCACGTTCTTCCGCCCGCGCGAGCGCACGCTGGTGATCGGCATCGGCAACATGGCGCCCAACATCGCGGCGATGCTGACGCCGCTGGCCGTCTCGGCCCTCTACGTCCGCATCGGCTGGCAGGGCACCATCGTCGCCCTTGGCGCAGCCGGGCTGGTGTGCCTGGGGTGCTGGCTGGCGCTGCCGCTGGCGCGGATGACCGATGTCAGCGCCGAGCCGTCACCTGGCCGACCCCGCGCGGCGCCGGCCGCGTCGGTCCTGCGTGACCGCGCGGCCTGGGCGATCGCCGGCGCCAAGCTGCTGACGGACCAGGCCTGGTGGTTCATGCTGTTCTGGCTGCCGGACTTCTTCGCCCGCCGCTACCACCTCGACATGCGTGCGATCGGGCTGCCCGTCGCGACCGTCTACGCGATGGCGGCGCTGGGGTCTCTGGCAGGCGGCGGGCTGCCTGCGCTGCTGGCATGGCGGGGCATGCCGGCGGCCTCGGCACGCTGGGCCGCGATGGCGGTGTTTGCCGCCTGCGTCCTGCCGGTCGTCCTGGCGCCGGGGATGGGCGGGCTGTGGCCGAGCGTGCTCGTCGTGGGGCTGGCCCTGGCCGGCCACCAGGGTTTTGCCACCAACATCTTCGGCATCGCGGCGTCGGTGTTCCCGGCCTCTCGCGTCGGGTCGGCCGTGGGCTTTGGCGCCTTTGCCGGCAATTGCGGCGGCGCGCTCAGCCTATACGCGGCGGGACGGCTGCTGCCGGGCCACGGGCTGCAGCCCAGTTTCTACGCGGCGGCAGCCGGCTACCCGCTGGCCTGGCTGCTGCTGCGCTCCACCCGCGCGCTGCGGTAGCGGCTCACGCCAGCACGTCTTCCACCCGTATCGGCAGCTTGCGCACCCTGCGGCCGGTGGCGTGGAACACGGCGTTGGCGATCGCGGGGGCCACGCCCACCATCGGCAGCTCGCCCGCGCCCTTGGCGCCCAGCGCGCCGGTGGCCAGATCCGGCGCGTCCACCGTCATCACCTCGATGTCGGGCACGTCGGCGTTCACCGGCACGTGGTAGTCGGCGATGTTGCTGTTGACGATCCGCCCGGTGGCGCGGTCCACCAGCGTCTCCTCCTGCAGCGCCATGCCGATGCCGAAGACGATGCCGCCGAGCAACTGGCTGCGCCCGGTGCGGGCGTTCAGCAGCCGGCCGACCTCGAAGCAGCTGACGATCCTGCTGACGCGTATGGTGCCGAAATCCGGGTCGATGCGGATTTCGGCGAACTGCGCCCCGAAGGAGTGGCAGGAATGCGCCTTGTAGGCGTCGCCAGGGGCGGAACTGCCTTCGGCGTCCACGGTGTGCAGGCCGGCGCGCGCCATGACCTGCAGCACCGGCACCCGCCTGCCCGGCGCGGTCAGGTCGAAACCGTCGAGCCGTATGTCGGCGGGCGGCACCTGGGCGAAGTGCGGGTCGAGTGCGGCCAGCGCCGCGAGCCGTGCCAGCAGCGCGTCGGCCGCCGCCTCGATCGCCGGAAGCACGCTGGCCGCGGTGGCCGAGCCGCCGGAGACCGGACCCTGCGGAAACCGGCTGTCGCCGAGCTGCGCGCTGACGCGGGCGATGTCCACCCCCAGCCGGTCGGCGGCGCATTGCGCCATGATGGTGTAGGTGCCGGTGCCCAGGTCCTGCACGCCGCTCTGCACCAGCACGGTGCCGTCGGAGCGGACCACGATGCGCGCATGGCAGGGCCGCCGGTTGGTGGGATAGGTGGACGTCGCCATGCCCCAGCCGACCAGGATGCGGCCGTCGCGCATCGAGCCCGGCGTGGGGTTGCGCTGCCGCCAGCCGAACCGGTCCGCGGCCCGGCTGTAGCACTCGCGCAGACCCTTGCTGGCGAACGGCTTGTCCTTCTGCTCATCGCGCTCGGCGTAGTTCGCCAGGCGGAAGGCGAGCGGGTCCATGCGCAGCGCGTGCGCCATCTCGTCCATCGCCGATTCCAGCGCGAACATGCCGGACGATTCGCCCGGCGCGCGCATGTAGGTCGGCAGTCCCTGGTTCACCGGCACCACCCGGTGCGTGACCGCCACGTTGCGGCAGGAATAGGCCATCTGGGTGACGACGCCGACCGGCTCGGAAAACTCGCCCAGCATGGGGTCCGACATCTGCGAGAACCCGTCATGCCTGATCGACAGCAGCCTGCCGTCGCGGCCGGCGCCGAGCCTGATCTTCTGGATCGTCTTCGGCCGGTAGCCGTTGGAGGTGAACATCTGCGGCCGGGTCACCACCAGCTTGACCGGGCGCCCGACATGGCGCGCGGCCAGTGCGGCGATGGTGGCGGGCGGCCAGGTGTTGCCCTTGCAGCCGAACCCGCCGCCGACATAGGGGCACACCACCGTCACGCTTTCCTTCGGCAGGCCGAACGCCGAGGCCAGCGTCTCCTGCACCCCGGAAATCCCTTGCGTCGATGTCCACACCGCGACCGTGTCGCCGCGCCACATGGCGATGGTGGCGTGCGGCTCCATCGGGTTGTGGTGCTCGACCGGCGTCTCGTACGTCGCCTCGACCCTGACCGGCGCGCCGGCGAAGGCGGCATCCTCATCGCCGCGGCTGACGTCTGGCGACTTCTCGCCGTTCTGGAACTGCTTGGGCTTGTAGGCGCGCGACAGCGCGCTCTCGTCCATGACGGTCACCGCCTCGGACGGCGCGTAGCGTACCCGCACGGCGGAGGCTGCAGCCTCGGCGCGCTCGAACGTGTCGGCCACCGCGACAGCCACGTGCTGGCCGTTATAGACGATCCGGCCGTCCTGCAGGAACGGATGCGTCACCGTCTGCTGCGCCGCCTTGTGCTGGTTCAGCGCGCCCGCGTTCTGGTGGGTGATGATCGCCACGACGCCGGGCATGCGCTCGGCCTGCGCGGTGTCGTAACCGGTGATGGCGCCTGCCGGAATGGTGCTCTGCACCAGCACGGCGTGCAGGCAGCCTGGCACGTCGAACTCGGCGGCGTAGCGCGCCCCGCCCGTGACCTTCAGGCGCCCGTCCTGCCGTACGATGCCCTGCCCGATATACATGGCTTGCGATCCTCAGGCGGTGACGGCCTGCAGCGCACGGCGCACCGTGTTCCGCAGCAGCGTCACCTTGAATGCGTTCTTCGCGTGCGGCTGGGCGCCGTCCGTCGCGCGCGCGGCCGCCTGCTCGATCAGGGCGGGGCTCAGTCGCTGCCCGCGCAGCGTCGCCTCCGACGCGTCCAGGCGCCAGGGCCGCGTGCCGACGCCCCCTGCCGCGAGCCGCACGTCACGCACGACGCCGCCCTGCAGCTCGATCCCGGCGGCGACCGACGCCAGCGCGTAGGCGTAGCTCTGGCGGTCGCGAACCTTGACGTAGGTGGCGCGCCGGTTGGCCGGCGCGTCGGGCACCAGGATCGCCGTGATCACCTCGCCAGGGCGCAGCACGGTCTCGATATGCGGCGTGTCGCCGGGCAGCCGGTAGAGCTGCTCCAGCTCCACCGTGCGGGTCTGGCCGTCCGCGCCGTGCAGCTCCACACGGGCGTCAGCCGCCACCAGCGGCACCGGGAAGTCGGAGGGCTGGGTGGCGATGCAGCTGCCGGAACCGCCGAGGATCGCCAGCTCGCGGTTCTCGCCGGCGATGGCGGGGCAGCCCGATCCCGGCTCGCGCTTGTTGCAGGCAAAGCCTGGGTCGCGGAAATAGCCGCAGCGGGTCCTCTGCAGCAGGTTGCCGCCGGCGGTTCCCATGTTGCGTATCTGCGGCGAGGCTGCGGCCAGCAGCGCCTCGGACGCGGCCGGCACGCGCCGCTTGACGTCTGGGTGCTCGGCTACCTCCGCCATCGTCGCCAGCGCGCCGATGCGCAGGGTCGGACCGTCCAGCGAGATGCGGCGCAGGTCCAGGCGGTCGAGATCGACCACCAGGCTTGCCGCCTGCACGTTGTTCTTCCACAGCTGCATCAGGTCGGTGCCGCCGGCGATGAAACTCGCCTGCGGCACGGCGCCCGCACGCGCCGCGGCCTGTGTCGTGGTCGGCACCAGTCGCGAAAACTCCTGCATCTATCAGGCCCTCTTCGCGCGCGCGGCGTCCTGGATGGCGGCGCGGATGTTGGTGTAGGCGCCGCAGCGGCACAGATTGCCGCTCATCCACTCGGCGATCTCCGCCTCGGACTGCGTGTGGCCCTCCTCGACGAGGGACACCGCCGACATGATCTGCCCGGGCGTGCAGTAGCCGCACTGGTAGCCGTCATGCGCGAGGAAGGCGGCCTGCATCGGGTGCAGAGTATCGCCCTGCGCCAGACCCTCGATGGTGGTGACCGCCCGGCCCTCGACCCGGTGGGCGAGCACCAGGCAGGCCAGCACGCGCTTGTTGTCCACGTGCACGGTGCAGGCGCCGCAGCTGCCGTGGTCGCAGCCCTTCTTGGTGCCGGTCAGCCCGATATGCTCGCGCAGCGCGTCGAGCAGCGACGTGCGCTGGTCGATGGCGACCCGGTGCACCTGGCCGTTGATCGTGAGTGCCGCCACCGCCGGCGCGGCCGGCGCGGCAGGGGCTGGAGCATCGGCCAGCGATGGCATCGGCAGGGCGGCCGCGGCCGCCGAGGTGCCGATCAGGTCGCGTCGCGTGATGGGTGCGGTCATGAATGATCCGTGGATTGAGGCTTGATCGTGCTCAGCCGGTGACCGGCGCCTTGGATTTCCTGAGCGCCGACATCGCGTTCTGCGGCAGGCGCAGATGCGCCTCGACCAGCTCGGGCGGCGTCAGCGCCAGCCACTGGTCGGCGGACACGTCGACGTACCTGGTGGACGCAAACAGCTCGAGGTAGCGCGCGGTCGTGGTGCCGCGGTTCTCGATCCAGTGGCCGTTGCTCTTGGGCACGACGCCCACGTCGCCGGCGCGCAGGTCGAAGGTGCGCGCCTTGGCACCGGACTGGAACACGCCCATGCGCGCCTCGCCGGCCAGCCAGTATTGCCATTCGTCGGCGTCCGGATGCCAGTGCAGCTCGCGCATGCCGCCCGGCTCGATCTCCACCAGTGCCGCGGCGACCTGGTCCGAGACGGGGAAGTTGCCGCTGTCGGTGATGCGCACGCTCCCCCACCGGGTCCGCTGCGGCGCCTGCGCCAGCATGGCGTGCTTGAACGTCTGGGGCACGGCACCCGCCGGGCCCGCGATCCTGTCCTGCGCGAGCGGCGGCGGGACGTGGGATTGGAAGATGTAGAGTTCCTTGTCGGGGATGTTCGCGAACGCGCTCTCCGGCAGGCCAAAATTGCGCGCCAGCACGTCGCGCGGCACGTGCGCGAACCAGTCGGTGAGCAGGAACGTGCTGTTCTCGCTGAACTCGCCGTCCGGAAAGGCGAGCAGGAACTCGCAGCCATCCGGGCCCAGGCCCTGGATGGAATGCGGCAGCCCACCGGGAAAATACCACAGGTCGCCTTCGGCCACGTCGTCCTGGAAGCTGCGCCCGTCCTGGTCCACCGCGGTGATGCGTGCGGTACCATACAGCATGTAGGACCATTCGGCCTGCTTGTGCCAGTGCATCTCCCGAATTGCGCCCGCCTGCAGGCGCATGTTCACGCCTGCCATGGCGGTTGCGGCCGGCAGCTCTCGCACCGTCACCTCGCGCGACCAGCCGCCCTGTTCGAGACGGTTATGCGCGTCGGAGAACGAGAAGCGCAGGTTGGGCACCGTGCCGTGGTCGGTTGGCGGTGCCGCCAGCAAATCTGGCCCTTCGGCGTCACGCGCCACGTCCCGAGGGCCGCGGTCGGTGGCGCCCTGCCCACCGCGCTGCGGCTCGGGAGCCGCACCGATGACGGCGAGGCCGGCTGCGGTCAGAACCGTGCGGCGCGACGTGTCCGGCATGGCGAGATCCTTTTGGGTTCAAGCGGCCCGAACGGGCGACCCTGGCGGCAGTTCTTTTCGTCTTCCGCGGGAGCACCGGCGGACCGGCCTCATGCCGGAAAGCGCGGGAACGGCAGGCTGGCGTTCATGTGCGTGGCCGCGATGGCGGCATGCCCGGTGGCCACGCTGACCTGGGACAGTCCGCTCACCACGTCGCCTGCGGCGTAGAGGCCTGCGACGCTCGTCTGCTGGTGGGCGTCCACGAACAGCGCGCCGTCCTCGTCGGCCTCGGCGCCGAGCGTGGTCGCAAGCCCCGACCGGACCCGCGTGCCGAGCGCCGAGTAGATCGTGTCGAACCGGTGCTCGCCGCCATCCTGCATGTGCCAGGTGGCGATGCGGTCGCCCTGCACGGAGAGCGCCGTCACCGGCGTCTCGAGCACGGCGATGGACGCGTCGCTCAGCAACCGCCGGTCGTCGTCCGACATGTCCATCGGCTGACCCAGAGTCATCACCGTCAGGTCCGAGGTGTAGCAGCGCAGCAGCAGCGCCTCCTTCACCCGGCACTTGCCGAAGGCGATCAGCGCGATCTTCTGGCCGCTGGCCTCGTAGGCGTCGCAGATCGGGCAGTAGCGCACCAGGCCGCGGCGGACCGCATCGCGCACGCCAGGCAGGTCCGGCTCCACGTCCAGCCCGCCTGTCGCCAGCAGCACACGCTCGCAGGGAATGGTGCGGCCGGCGGCCCTCGCCTCGAACCCGCCCTCCTGCCGGCGCACCAGGCTCTCGACCTCGCCCGCCACGATTTCTGCGCCGTATTGCAGCGCCTGTTCGGTGAGCCGCGCCAGCAGCGCGTCGCCGGGAAGGCCGCTCGGAAAACCGACCAGGTTGTGCGAGACGGGAATCCAGGATGCCCGGCTGGCCCCGCCATCGACGACGGTCACCGGCCTGCGGAACCGGCCCAGATAGGTGGCGGCAGTCAGGCCCGCCGGGCCGCCGCCGATGACGAGACAGTTCATGAGACCTCTGCCGAGACGTGTCCGCAGCTATCACGCCGCGTCCGCGCGCACGAGGCAACCGTGCTGCGCGGGCGCCGCGCGAGGTTGACCTGCGCCGGCTGGCCGGGCCACCCTGGCCGCAAGCCCGATCGGGCGCTTTGGCATGATAGCTGAGGACTGGGCGTGAGCGAGATGCTTGACAGGATGGAGGCGGACGTTCGCCGGAGCATTCCGGCGCGGCCCCGCCCCGACCCAGGCCGCGCAGCCATCACGGCCGAGGACGCAGGCAGGCCGAAGCGCGGCGACGACAAGCACGACGACGAGGACAAGGACGGCAAGGAAAAGGACGATAGCAAGTCCGAAGACGGGGACAAGGACGGCGGCAAGGAGGACAAGCCGAAAAGCCGCTGGCCGCTGATCATCCTCGGCCTCCTGACCGTCCTGGCCATCGCGGGAGGCGTTTTCTACTGGTACAGCACGCGCGACCTTGAAAGCACCGACGACGCCTACACCGAAGGCAACGCGGTCTCGATCACGCCGAAAGTGTCGGGCTACGTGGTGGAGCGCCGCGTCGACGATAACAGTTTTGTGCATGCCGGCGAACTGATGCTGAGGATCGATCCGCGCGACTACGTCACCGCGCGCGACCAGGCCAAGGCGAACCTCGACCTGGCGCGCGCAGAACTCGCCAGCGCACAGGTGCAGCTGCAGATCACGCGCGTGCAGGCGCCCGCCAACCTGCAGCAGGCCCAGGCGCAGCTTGCGCAATCGCGCGCAAACCAGATCAACGCCGAACGCGAGTACCGCCGGCAGCACACGGTGGATCCGAGGGCGATCACGCAGAGCAGCGTCGACCAGGCCAGCGCGCAGTTCCGATCGAGCAACGCGGCCGTCAGCTCCGCCGACGCGCAGGTGCAGGTGGCCGCCCTGGTGCCGCAGAACATCAAGTCGGCCGAGGATACCGTCAGGCAGCGCGCCGCCCAGGTCGAGCAGGCCGAGGCCAACCTGGCGCAGGCGGAGCTGAACCTGTCCTACACCTTCGTCCGTGCGCCGCAGGACGGTCACGTCACCCAGCGCAACGTCGATGTCGGCACTTACGCGCAGGCCGGGCAGCAGGTGTTCTACATCGTGACGCCCGACGTGTGGGTGGTCGCCAACTTCAAGGAAACCCAGCTCGCCCGCATGCAGCCGGGCCAGGCGGTGACGATCCGGGTCGACTCCTATCCGAAGCTGAAGCTGCACGCGCATGTGGAAAGCATCCAGCAGGGCAGCGGCGCGCGCTTCACCGCGTTCCCCGCCGAGAACGCCACCGGCAACTTCGTCAAGATCGTCAGGCGCGTTCCGGTGAAGCTGACGATCGACAGCGGCCTCGATCCGAACGCGGGCCTGCCGCTCGGCATATCGGTCGAACCGACGGTCCACCTGAAGTGAGCGGCGCGAAAGGCGGCGGCGCCAATCCCTGGCTGGTGGCGATCGTGGTGACGATCGCCGCGTTCATGGAGGTGCTCGACACCACCATCGTCAACGTGGCGCTGCCGCATATCGCCGGCGGCCTGGCCGTCAGCAGCGACAACGCGACCTGGTCGATCACCACGTACCTCGTGTCGAACGGAATCGTGCTGACGATCTCCGGGTCGCTCGGGCGGCGGATCGGACGCAAGCGATACTTCCTCATCTCCATCGCTGGCTTCACGGCGACGTCGCTCGCCTGCGGGCTGTCCACGTCGTTTCCGGAGCTGCTGCTGTTCCGCGCGCTGCAGGGCCTGTTCGGCGGCGGGCTGCAGCCGACGCAGCAGGCGATCATGCTCGACGTGTTCCCGCCCGAGAAGCGGCAGCAGGCGTTCTCGCTGTCGGCCGTCGCCATCATCATCGCACCGGTTCTGGGCCCGCTGATCGGCGGCTACCTGACCGACCAGTATTCCTGGCACTGGATATTCCTGATCAACGTGCCCGTCGGCGCGCTGACGTTCTTCGGCGTCACCAGCCTGGTGGCCAAGACCAGCGACGAGGACGAGCAGAGGCGCAACGCCCCGCCCTTCGACTACCTGGGAACCCTGTTCATCGCGCTGGCGCTCGGCTGCATGGAACTGGGTGCTGACCGCGGCGAGGATTACGACTGGCTCGCTTCGGGCTTCATCCGCTGGATGGCGGGGCTTTCGGTGTTCGGCTACGTGTTCGGCGTCGCCTACCTGCTCTACGTGCGCAACCCGGTCGTCGATCTTCGCGTGTTCCTGGACCGCAACTTCGCACTCAGCTGGGTGGCGATCGCGGTGATGGGTTTCGTGCTGTACGCGAGCGCCGTGCTGATCCCGCAATTCGGCCAGCAGCAGCTCGGCTACAACGCGACTGTGGCCGGCTGGGTGCTGACGCCCGGCGCGGTCGTGCTGACCCTGCTGATCCCGTTCGTCAGCAAGATACTCGGCGTGGTGCCTGTGAAGTGGGTCATCATGCTGGGCGGAGTGGCGTTGGCGTCGGCGGCGATCTATTCGATGAACCTCGTCGCCGGCATCGATTTCTACCACCTGGCGCTGTTCCGGGCGGCGCAGACCGCGGCGCTGTCGCTGCTGTTCGTGCCGATCAGCACGGCCGCCTACATGACGCTGGACAAGAAACTGAACACCGACGGCGCGGCGCTGTTCAGCATGGCGCGCAACGTCTTTGGCGGCGTCGGGATATCGATCTCGACTGCGCTGGTCACCGACCACCAGCAGATCAGGCAATCCTACGCCTCCGAGCACCTGACGGTGACGAACCAGCCCTACAACGTGCTGCTGCAGCAGGTGCAGCACGCGGCCCTCAGCGCGGGCTCCTCGCCGGCGCACGCGGCCGCCTCCGCACCCGGCCAGGTGTTCCAGATGCTGCAGGCGCAGGCGGCCGTCCTGGCCTATAACGACGTCTTCCAGATCACCGCCGTGATTGCGCTGGGAATGACGGTCGCCGGCCTGTTCATGTCCAACATCAAGCCTGCCGCCGGCAGCGGCGGAGGATGATCGCGCAACGCGCCGCCGCACCGCTCGCCTGCCTGGCGCTCTCGGCGTGCACGCTCGGCCCGAACTTCGCTCCGCCCGCCCCGCCCAGGATCGCGGCGTGGCACGACCGGGAGGCGCAGGGAACGCGGGTCAGCCCGTCGACCAACCCCGACCCGCGCTGGTGGAACAGTTTCGGCGACCCGTTGCTGACCACGCTGATGGACCGCTCCATCGCCGGCAACCCCGACGTTCAGCAGGCGGTGCTGCGCGTCTCCGAGGCGCAGCAGAACGTGGCGACCGCGCGCGCCGCCGGCCTGCCGACGCTGAACGGCACGGCGAGCTACACGCGCGAGCAGCTTGGCGCGCGCGGCATCCTGGAGTCGGACGGCGTCTACAGCCAGATCAACCGCCTGTCCCAGCCCTCCAACCCGGTCAACCAGAACAACCCCGGGCTGGGCCGGCAGCTGGACCAGACGCTGAACAGCGCGCTCGACCAGGTGGTGCAGCCGATCAACCTGTTTTCCTACGGCCTCAGCGCTTCCTGGGAGCTGGACCTGTTCGGCCGCGTCCGCCGCTCGGTCGAGCAGGCGCGCGCCGACGCGCAGGCACAGGCCGAGGCGGCCAACGACGCGCTGGTCATGCTGGAGGGCCAGGTGGCGCAGGCCTACGTGGCGCTGCGCGCCGCACAGGCGCTGGCGGCGACCCAGAAGCAGAACGTGGACACCGCGCAGGAGACGCTGCAGCTGACCGAGCGCCGCCAGCGCCAGGGACTGGCGACGGTGCTGGACGTGGAGCAGGCGCGCACGCCCCTGATCGACAACCAGCGGCAGGTGCCGAGCTCGGAAAAACAGGTGCTTCAGGCGATCGACCGGATCAACACGCTTGCGGGCCAGGCGCCCGGCACGCTGGACGGCATGCTCTCGCCGCCCAAGCCGCTGCCGCGCATCCCGGACGTGGTCGGCATCGGCGTGCCCTCCACGCTGGCGCGCCGGCGGCCCGACATACGGGAGGCGGAGGCGCAGCTGCACGCCGCCACGGCCGGGATCGGCGTTGCGGTGGCGAACTTCTATCCGGACGTGTCGCTGACCGGGAACCTGGGCATCAGGGCGACCGACGCCAGTTACCTGACGCGCTGGGTCAGTCACTTCTATTCCGCCGGGCCAAGCCTATCGCTGCCGATCTTCCAGGGCGGCAGGCTGACGGCGCAGCTTCGGCTGTCGCGCGCGCAGGCCGCCGAGGCGGCGCTGAAATATCGCAGCACAGTGCTGGGCGCGCTGCAGGGGGTGGAGGACGCGCTGGTCGCCTACAGGACCGACCGCGGGTCGAGGGAGCGGGCGGTCGAGACGGTGAAGTCGGCGGAGCTGACGCTGTTCCTGTCGCGCGAACGCTATGACGCGGGACTGTCGGACTTCATCCAGGTGCTCGATGCGCAGCGCACGCTGATCTCCGCGCGACAGCAGCTGGTGCAGTCGGACATGACGGTGACCGACGACGTGGTTTCGCTCTACGAAAACCTCGGCGGCGGCTGGGAGGAGAGCCACCCTCCCCCGCCGCCGCGCGGCTCCGGTCCGCCGCCCGCGCCGGCTGCCCTGGACAGCCTGGGCGATTCCGCGCGGTGACAGCGGTAGATGAAGCTTGGGGCTCTGCCCCAAACCCCGCCGGGGGCGGGCGCCCCCGGACCCGCAAACAAAGAGAATAACCGGGATCCAAACGCCCGGCGTTTGGCCTTTGCTCGTCAGGGTTCTTCAACTGCTCTATCAGCGTCGCGACACGATTTTGGGAAGGCGGAGTTTGACCAGGACCGGCCTCATTCTCGCGGTGGCGCTGTGCGCCCTCGGGCCTGCCTGGTCCTACGCGCAGACGCGTCCCGGATCGTCGGACCTGCAATCGCCGGCCGGGCAGGACGCCGCCGCTTCCAGCCCTGCGGAGGAGATCACCGTCATCGGCTCCACGCCGCTGCTCGGCTCCGGCGTGGACCGCGACAAGGTGCCGGCCAACACGGTGGTGCTGCGCAGCAGTGACCTGGAGCGCACAGGCACCGCCAGCCTGACCCGCGGGCTGAACGAGAACGCCGGCAGCGTCGACCTCGACCAGGCGGTCGGCAACGAGTTCCAGCCGAACCTGCTGTTCCGCGGGTTCGAGGCGTCCCCTCTGGCCGGCGACGCGCAGGGCCTGGCCGTCTACGTGAACGGCAGCCGGTTCAACGCGTCGTTTGCCGACACCACGAACTGGGACCTGATCCCCGACATCGCCATACGCGAGATCGACGTGGAGGGGTCGAACCCCGCCTTCGGCCTGAACTCGCTCGGCGGCGGGGTGGCGGTGAAGATGAAGGACGGCTTCAGCAGCCCTGGCGGCCGCGTCGAGGCGTCGGGCGGGTCCTTCGGACGAGTCCAGCTCACCGGCGAGTATGGCGCGCAGGCCGGCGATTTCGCGGCCTACGTCGCCGCGACAGGCGCCAACAGCGACGGGTGGCGCGAAAACTCGCCCTCCCAGGTCAGGCAGCTCTACGCCGATCTTGGCTGGCGCCACGGCGACGACGAGGTGCACTGGGGCCTGATCTACGCCAACACCAACCTGGTCGGCAACGGAACGACGCCGGTCGAACTGCTCGACGTGGACCGCGCCGCGGTGTTCACCTACCCGGACGAAACCCGCAACCGCTACGTCCGCACCACGCTGAACGGCAATTTCGCCCTGACCGACACGCTTTCGGTGCAGGCGAACGCCTATTACAGCTACCTCGACCAGCGCACCTATAACGGCGACGCGGGCGACGAGGCGGTCTGCCTTGACCCGAGCACCGTCTGCGAGGGCGACGGCGAGACGGTGCTGACCGACCGTTTCGGACACCCTATCCGCAACGTCATCCATGGCAGCCCCTACGTCACGCAGTACGGATTTGCGGAGTTCGCCGCCGGCGGCCCGTACTCCGTGCTCAACGTCACCTCGACGCTGACCGACTCGTACGGTGCGTCGGCCCAGCTCACCTCGACGCGCGACGTGCTCGGGCACCACAACCACCTCGTGGCCGGCGCGGGCTATGACGGCGGCACCTCGGATTTTTCCGCAGAGACCTATCTGGGCGGCCTGACGACCGGCCGCGACTACGTCCCCTATCCCGACATCGAGATCGTGCAGGCCGACCTCAGCATCGCTCCGGTTTCGGTCCACACGACCAACGACTACGCCGGCGTCTTCGCAGTCGACACGTTCGACATCACCGACACGCTGTTCGCCACCGGCTCGTTCCGCTGGAACCACGCACAGGTGGACCTGACCGACCGGCTCGGCACATCGCTGAACGGCAATCACGCCTTCCAGCGCCTCAACCCAGGCGGCGGGCTGAGCTACAAGATCACGCCGAGCCTGACCGCCTATGCCGGCTACTCGGAGTCCGACCGGGCGCCGACACCGTCCGAGCTCTCCTGCGCCAGCCCGCAGGCGCCGTGCTCGCTGACCAACTTCTTCGTGGGCGACCCTGACCTAAAGCAGGTCGTCTCGCACAGCGTGGAAGCGGGCGTGAACGCGCATTACAGCGTCGGCGGCGGGCGGCTGGTCGGCCATGCCGGCTACTTTCGCACGCAGAACGACGACGACATCCAGTTCGTGACCTCGCTGACGGTGGGCCGCGCCTATTTCCGCAACGTGGGCCAGACGCTTCGCCAGGGTGCGGAGGGGTCGCTGAGCTACAAGACGCGGCGCGTGCTCGCCTATGCCAGCTACACCTACACGGCCGCGACCTTCCGCACGCCGCTGGTCCTGTCCAACCCGGACAACCCCGGCGCGGACGCCAACGGCAACTATGTCGTCAAGCCGGGCGACACGCTGCCAGGCGTGCCGATGCACGCGGTGAAATTCGGCAGCCAGGTCGACGTCACCCGCGCCTGGTCCGCCGGCATCACCGGCATCGCCGCGAGCGGGCAGTACCTGTTCGGCGACGAGGGCAACCAGAGCCAGAAGACCAGCGGCTACGTGGTGTTCAACTTCAACACGCAATACCAGCTGACCGCGCACCTGCAGGTCTTCGGCACGATCGAGAACATGTTCGGCGCCCGCTACGAGACCTACGGCACCTTCGGCCCGACAGCCGCGGTGCCGATCGTGCAGGTGCCCAACGCCAGCAACCCGCGTTCCCTGACGCCGGGCGCGCCGGTCGCCGGTTTCTGCGGCGTCAGGTACACGTTCTGACACGGCCCGCCTGCCCCATCGCGCCTGCCCCATCGCGCCTGCCCGCAACGGCCGCGTGCGGTTGACACGCCGGGGCGCCATGGCACAAGGCCGCAGTGCCGCCTGCACGGAGCGCCGCCGGTGAAGCTGCTGGTCGTCGAGGACCACGAGGCGCTGCGGGGAATGGTTGCCGCCCACCTGCGCGAGCACGGCTTCACCACCGACGCGGTCGGGACGGGCGCCGAAGCGATCGAGGCGGCCGCGGTGACGGGCTACGACGCCGCGATCCTGGACCTCGGCCTGCCGGACATGGACGGGCTGGCCGTGCTGCGCCGCCTGCGGGCCCAGCGCGCGGCGATGCCCGTGCTGATCCTGACCGCACGCGACCACGTGCAGCACCGCATCGCCGGGCTGGACGCCGGGGCGGACGACTACATCCTCAAACCGTTCGAGCTTGGCGAGCTGGAGGCGCGGTTGCGGGCGGTGCTGCGGCGTCCGGGCCTCAGGCAGGCCCATTGCTACAGTTTCGGCGACCTCAGCTTCGACGCGTCGTGCCGTGCGGCGAGCGTGGGTCCAAGGCTGATGGAACTGACGCGCCGGGAGGCGGCACTGTTCGAGGCGCTGATCAGGAGCGGCGAAAGGATCGTGGTGCGCGACAGTCTTTCCGACAAGCTCTACGGCTTTGACGACGACGTGTCGGGCAACGCGCTCGAAGCGACCGTCTCGCGTCTGCGGCGCAAGCTCGGCGCGCTGCAATCCAGCGTGAGGGTGGAGGCGGTGCGCGGGATCGGCTACCGGCTGCGTCAGGGGGGCGAGGCCGCGTGAGGCCGTGGCGGACCCTGCGCGGCCGCCTCACCTTGTCGATGTCGCTGGTCTTCCTCCTGGCGCTCGCGGCCTCCACCCTGCTCGACCGGCTCGACGTCGAAGCGCCGGCCATGCTGCCGGGCGCGCTGCATCGCGAGCCCTACCAGGACGGGCTGGTTCTGGCGCTGTTCAGCCTGCCGGCGCTGGTGCTGATCTGGCTGGTCAGTTCCTGGAGCCTCAGGCCGCTGCTCCGCGCGTCCACCGAGGCGCAGCGTGCCGGCCCGGCCGACCCGGCGGCGCGCCTGTCGCGTGAGGGCATGCCGGCGGAAGTGGCGCCGCTGGTGGACGCGGTGAACGGCGCGCTGGACAGGATGACGCGCGCGTTCGAGGCGGAGCGGCGCTTCACCGAGAACGCGGCCCACGAGCTGCGCACGCCGCTCGCTGTGCTCGGTCTGCGCCTGCAACGCGCGCGTGGTGCCGCGCGCGCCGACCCGATGCTCGACTGGCCCGCCATCGAAGGCGATCTGGCGCAGATGAACCGCCTGGTCGGGCAGCTGCTCGACCTTGCACGGAAAGAGAACGCCGGGCGGCTGGCGCCCGCGTCTGGCGCGCCGCCGGTGAACCTGTCGCGGGTGGCGCGAGAAGCGGCGGCATCCGTGCTGCCTCTGGTGGACGCGGCCGGCAGGGCGTTGCACGTGGACCTTCCTGACGCGCTATGGGTGACGGGCCGCGCGCACGACCTGGCCGACGCGCTGCGCAACCTGCTGGAGAACGCGCTGCTGCACGGCGAGGGCGACATCACCCTGCGCGCGGAGCCGGCGGCGGGTGGCTACGCGGTGATCGAGGTCGGCGACGAGGGACCGGGCATCGACGAGCAGGCGCGCGAGACCATGTTCCAGCGCTTCGCCAAGGGCGCCGGTTCGAGCGGCAGCGGCCTGGGGCTGGCCATCGTGCGCGAGGTCGCGCGCGGACATGGCGGCGACGTCACGCTGGCCCCTTCCCCGGGCTGTCGTCTGCGGCTCACTCTTCCCGCGACGCAACCTTGAAGCTGAAGGCCAGGGGCGCTGCCCCTGGACCCCGCCGGGGGCGGGCGCCCCCGGACCCGCAAACATTTGAGGGATTACTGGGATCCAAACGCCCTGCGTTTGGCGGGGTGCGGGGCAGAGCCCCGCTCTGCCTGTTGCGCCTTCGGCGCCGATAAATTCAAAGCGCTCAAAGCCCCTGGCCTTTACTTGATCAGAAACGCACCCTGACACCGCCATAGCCCGCCACCGGCGCGCCTGGGCTGGCGGTCCTTGGGTCGCTGACGCCGCCCGCCACGTTGGGGAACGGCACCGCGTCGACCGGGCCGTAGCTGCCGTAGGTGTCGTAGCGCCGGTCGGTCAGATTCTGCACCAGGCCGAACAGCGTGATCCTGTCGGTCAGCCGGTAGCTGGTGTCGAAGTTCAGCACGACGTAGCCGCCGACCGGCTTGCCCAGGTTGGCTTCGTCGCCGAACCGTTCCTGGTCGCTCGCCAGGATGGCGTTGCCGCCGACGGTCCAGCGGTCCGTCACCTTGTACTCCACGATCGCGGTTCCGCGGTGTTCCGGTATGCCGGGAATGCGGTCCCCAGGCACGACGTGCTCGTTGCCGTTGGCGTCCGTGAACGGGTTGCTGGCGCTGCCCAGCAGCAATGGGGACTGGAACGTGGCGTCGGTGAAGGCGTAGCCGAGCACGGCGTGCAGGCGCTGCGTATCGTAGCGCAGATTGGCTTCCACGCCCTGGCGCAGGGTGCTGCCGGAATTGGTGTAGAAAGCGAGGTTCGGGTTGTCCAACGCGCTCTGGAAGATCAGGTCGTCATGGTCCTTGGTGTGATAGTAATCGGCACTCCAGGACAGCCGCCCGCCGCCCGGCTCGGCGAGGCGGCCGCGCGCGCCGAACTCGACGGTGCGCGCCACCACCTGCTTGAGGTTCGGGTCGCCGATGAAGAAGTTCAGCAGGGAACAGGGATTGTTGGCGTTGCTGCAGGACAGTTCGGTGGGCGTGGGCGCGCGGTTGGCTTCGGTGTAGCTGGCGTAGATGCTGACCTGCGGCGCAACCCTGTAGGTCAGGCCGGCACTCGGGTTGAAGCGGTTGTAGCTGTGCTGCCCGTTCAGCACGGTGCCGAGCTTGTCGTGCAGGTCGATCTCGGCGTTGTTGAAACGACCGTTGAGCGAAAGGTCCAGGCCCGGCCGCAACGTCAGCACGTCGGCCACGAACAGCCCGTAATAGCGCGTCACCGTCGCCACCTTGACCGGCTGTATGCCTTCGTCCGGCTGCACCTGGGTCACCTCGGGCGGGCCTACGAAGAGCTGCGAGCCGTCGGTGGAGAAGCCGCCGAGCAGCGTCTCTGCGTTGAAGACCGAATCCGATCCGTCGAAGCTGCCGCCGACCACGATGTGGTTCTTCATGCCGGCAACAGCCCGCTCGTCGGTCAGCTGCGCCGAGGCGCCGTAGCTGTGCGCCTGCAGGCCTTCCAGCACCAGCCCGGAATACGTGCCGCCGTTGAGGAAGTCCGGCACGACCGCGTTGTTGTAGGTCGTGACAGGCGTGCCGTCATCGTTGCACAGCACGCCGGCAGCAGTGTCGCAGGCACCGACGTCGACGGTGGCGCCGTTGGTCACGCGCTGCGTCAGCGTCTGATAGTAGGCGAGCGCCTGTACGGTGGTGGCGTCGCTGAGCGCATAGGAGCCGTTCAGGTTGACGCCGACATATTTGTTGAAGACCGTGTTGGGGCCGGTGAAGATGCCGGACGGGTCGGCGTCGAGCTCCTGCACCGGGGACGCGCCTGGATTGCCGATCGAGTTGTCGGCCGCGTCGATGCTGAGATGCACTTCGGCTGCTTCGTGCCGCCATCCGAGATCGGTGTAGAGGCGGTAGATGTCGGCCGCCTGGGTTTGCCGGTAGCCGCTGTCATGCGTGATTTCGCCCGCGCCGTACACCGCGAAGTCGCCGAACTGCCGGCCGTATTCGACTATGCCCGCGCCGCGTCCGAACGATCCGCCATAGGCGGTCAGGTCGCCGCCCTGCGCGGTGAAGCCGTTCTTCATCTGCACATTGACCGAGCCGCCGAGCGCGTTGAGGCCGAACACCGGGTTTGGCGCTTCGACGTTGACCGTGTCGATGGCGATGGGCGGGATCAGGTCCCAGTTGACGGTGTCGCCGAACGGGTCGTTGAAGCGCGCGCCGTTCACGTACACCGCCAGGCCCTGGGCGGTGCCCGCGACGGGCGATGCCGTGAAACCGCGGAACAGGATGTCGGGCTGGAACGGGCTGCCCGAGGTGTCGTTGACGGTGGCGCTGGGAATGTTTTCGAGCAACGCACCGGTCAGGCTCGGCACGTTGGTGCGGTCGATGTCGGCAGGGCTGAGGACCTGGGTCGCCTGCGGCACGCGGTCCCGGGCCACGCCCGAGCCGAGCAGCGGCGTCGTGCTGACGACGTCCACGTCCGACAGGGTGGCGGGCCCCACAGGAGCGAGCTGGGCGGCCGCCACCGAAGGCGCCGACGCGATGACCAACCCGAGCAGCCGCATGCGCATGTCGTCACCCCGAACCGTCAGTTTCCCGTCAGGCTTTAGACGGCTGCCGGTTTGACGGTGTGACGTTCGGGTGAAGATTGATCGGCGGGCCGGGCGCCGGGGCGGAGGGCGGCCGCCCTCCGCCTGGCGACGGGCCTGCGGTCAGTCGTCGTGGTCGCCGGCGGGCTGCGCCGTCAGGTTGGGGAAGTCCGAGGGCGCGCGCACCGTCGCCTCGCCCGGGTAGGGGCGCTTGAAGCCGGTCGCCTCGTACCAGGTCAGGTGGTTCAGCGTGTAGGGATCTTCCGCGTCGGCCTTGTTGCTTTTTCCGGCGAACATGGCGGCCTTGGCCTTCATCCAGGACTTGCCGAGCTCGTTCAGCTTCGCGTTGCTGGAGGGGACGCCCAGGTTCAGCGGCACCTGGTTGGGCACGTGGTCCCAAGGCGCGAAGTTCGGCGTGTCGGTGAAGTCGGTCAGCATGGGCGAGGCTGTCAGGTCGAACTGGTTCAGCGGCGGCAGGCCCAGTATCTGCTCGATCGTCCGGGTCATGTTGACCTGCGTGTAATAGGTATGGTCGGTCGGGCCGCCCTGCGTTGCGTAAGGGCTGACGATGTAGCCGGGGCTGCGGTGGCCATCGACGTGGTCGACGCCGTTCTGCGCGTCGTCCTCCTCGATGAAGATCGCCGAGCTGTTCCAGATCGCGCTGTGGCTGATGATGTCGATCATCCGGCCGATGGCGAGGTCGTTGTCGGCCTGTTCGGCGTCCACGGTGGGCGGCCCGCCGGTATGGTCGTCCATCACCCACAGGATGCTCAGCGAGGGCACCGTGCCGTTCGCCAGGTCGGCCTGGAAATCCTCCAGCCACAGATCGACGCGCCACTGGTCAGGGATGTTCAGATCGAACATGGGGAAGTTCTTGACGAGGTGATTCTCGACGATCGGCACGGACGATTCCGCCAACTGGGCATACTGGTATTGCAAGCTGGGCTCGGTGCCCGCCTCGTAAGCCTGCGAGTCGGCGTAGAGCTGCGACCAGCTCGGGTGGCCCTGCGGCGTCGGCCAGAATTCGTTTTCGGCATATTCGCCGTAGATCTTCGTGGGCAGGCCGGCTGCCACCGATTCCTGGAACAGGAACCCTTTCTGCGTGTAGGCGAGCGAGTCGCCGGCCTCGCCGCCAGGGTAGCTGCGCACCCAGTCGGGCGCCTCGATGTCGTCAGAGTACGGCGCCATCGCCTCCACGATCCATTGGTGGCCGTCGGCCGATTGCCGGCTCGGGTCGTAGAAATTGTCTAGCAGGGGAAAGCGCTTGATCAGTTGGTGCACGTTCGGCGTGTCCTTGCCGCCGAACACGGCAAGCTGCGCGTCGCCGTCGCCGGCTGCCACGTCGCCGAGTATCTGGTCGTAGGTGCGGTTCTCCCGGATGATGAGGAACACGTGCTTGATCAGCGACGGGTCGCCGATATGGGCGGGGATGGCCACCGGCGGCGTTGCGTAGCTGCCGCCGCTGGCGGATTCGATGTTCGCCTTCAGATCCCAGTGGTTGTTGCGGAACACCTGCCTGGACATCGCCGCCAGCTCGGTGGCGGTGGGCAGCTTGACGATGCTGACCGTGCCGTTGTCCTGGTGCGTGTTGTAGCCGGTGACCCCGTAATCGGTCTCGAACGACAGGCGCGTGCCGATGCCCTTGTCGTCGGCCACGATCAGCTGCCCGTTGGCGCTGTCGAGCGCGACCGAGGCCGGTGCGTAGGCGACCGGGATCATGCCGAGCAGCGGCTTCTTGGCCCCGCTGGTCAGGTCGACCACCGCGATGGCGTTGGCGTTGTACAGCGCCACGTAGGCGACCGACGCCGCCTGGTCGATCGCGATGCCGGTCGGCGCCGCGCCGTAGGCCGATTTCTGCCCGGGCACTGCGACCGGCAGACCGAGCTTGATCGTTCCGACCACGTGGTCCACCGACGTATCGATGACGGAGATGGTGTCGCTGTAGGTGTTGCAGACGTAGAGGTAGGACCCGAGCATGGCCATCCCTGTCGGGTGCAGGCCCACGGGAATGCTGTCCCGTACCGTCTGCGACGCGACGTCGACCGCAGTCACGGTTCCGGTGACCGCAGACCCGTTGATCGTATCGGCCACGATCGGCGTTCCGCCCGACAGCACGGTGAAGTCGGCCCGCCTGGCAGGACGCCCGCCCTCGTTGCTGACATAGGCGATGTTGCCGTGCATGACGATGCTGTGCGGCGCGTTGCCCACGCGGAGCTGGCTGCCGAGCACTGGCGGGTTCTGCGTCAGGTCGATGGTGGCGAACGTGTCGTTCTGGTTGAGCAGCGCGTAGGCGCTGCGCCCGTCGCTGGAGAATGCCACCCCGCCAGGATAGGACGTGCTGGGCGTGTAGAGTGCGCCGCAAGGCTCCGAATACGGGCCGATCGGGCTGTTGGGAAAGCAGGTGATCTGCGACGTGTCGGGCGGCACCGAAATGTGCGCGCGGTCGGTCAGCTTGCCGTTGCCGCCGACATCGGCGACGGTGACGTAGCTGCTGTCCTGGCTGAACATCAGGTGCTTGCCGTCGGCGGAGTAGGTGATGCCGCCATAGCTGCCATGGGTGTCCTGGAACGGCAGGTAGCTCTGCAGCACCTCGCCGGTCTGGGTGTTGAACACCAGCACCGGCTCGGTGGCGCCCAGCGTCAGCACGGCGGCGGTGTGGCTGGCCGTGTTGGGGTTCACCGCGACCGCCTTGGCGCGGACCCGTATGCCGAGGTTGACCAGGATGCCTGCCGGCGTGATCACCTGCCCGTTGGAGACGACATAGGAGCCGTTGCGCTGCAATCCGGTGCGGTAGGTCGGGAACTGCTCGGACGCGCCGGCCAGGGCGGGAGCGCCGATCCCCATGGCGATCAGTCCGGCCAGCGGCCGTAAACGGGTGGTGCGCGACATGGGGCCTCCGATACGTCTATCGTGCCCACCGGGTGCTCCCTGGAGCTGACGGCAAGCTGACACCAGCGCCGGCGGGCTGCGGCCGATCCCGGCCGGCCTGCCTTCTGCGCTGGTTAACTGCTTAGTAATCCAGGTTTTCTGCAGGCGTGTGACAGTCCCGTTAAGAGTTTGGCGGGGCTGTCTCGCCCTCGCCCGTCGCCTCGTCGTCGAGCAGGGCTGCGAGCGGGCCGAGCCATGGACGATACCGCCGCCAGCGCTCGACCGCGTCGCGGTAGATCGGCTGACGCGCCTGCCACCGGCTCGGCGTCCTGACCGCGCGCGCGTTCAGCTCGGGCCGCAGGCAGGCCGCATCCCAGGCCAGGCCGCAGGCGGCGACGATGCGGCGTATCTCCGTTTCCGGCGCCCGGGTCAGCGCCTCGTAGCCGATCTCGACGAAGCGGCCTTCCGGCAGCACGCGGCGCCAATGCTCGGCCAGGCGGCGCATGCTGCGTATGGTGGCGACCAGCTCCGCCCCGCCGGTGGGAAAGGCGAGACGAGGGTTGAAGTGGGTCTGGTGGATGGACAGGGCGGTGTCGACCGGCGCGCGGCGGCAATGGATGATGGTGGCGCCCGGACAGGCGAGGTGGACCAGCCCGGCCCAGAGCAGGTTGAACGGCATCTTGTCGGTCACCCGCGCCGCCCCCGGGCCGATCGCGCGCAGCAGCGCCAGGTACTCCGTCCCAGACCGGGCGAGGAAGGCCGGGTCGGACGCCGCATCGTCGTCCCGGTCCCAGGCGACCCCCCGCTCGTTCCAGAAACTCAGCTCGCCGCCTGCCCTCACCCCGGGGTGGCTGGAGAGTATCTGCTCGACCAGCGTGGTGCCGGACCGCGGCAGCCCCACGATCAGCACCGGCGCCGGGTCGTCCGCCCCCGGCCGCGCCGCGCCGGCCAGACGCTGCGCGGTGCAGCGGGCGATCATGCGCCCGACCTGGGCGTCGAAGGCGGCAGGGTCGAACGGCACGGCGAGGCGGCGCAGCGCGTCGGCGGCATCGAAGTGGCGCATCGCCGTTTCGGGGTCGCCCAGATCGTGGGCGGCCTTGCCCAGCGCCAGGTGGACACGCTGGCGTTGCCCGGAGTCCAGCCCGGGCACGGCCAGCGCACGCTCCATGCGCGCCGGCAGCCCCTCGTCCGCCGCGGTGATCCGCCGGCACCGGACCAGGTCGTAGTAGCTGCCGGCCATCAGCGGCGCCCGGGCGATGGCGCGCGCGAAGCACTCCTCCGCCTCGGCGAACCGGCCCGCTTCGGCAAGCAGGTTGCCGAGCAGGTCGAGCGCCATCGCATGGTCCGGCTCGAGCGCCAGCATGCGGCGCAGCGCGCGCTCGGCTTCGGCGTCCCTGTCCTCGGCGAGCAGCGCGCGCGCAGCGCCCAGCCTGCCGTAGCTGGTCTTCGGACCCGAGGAGGCGGCGCGCCGGAAACAGCCGGCCGCCTCCTCGCGGTGGCCCAGGGTGAAGACCAGTGCCCCTGCGCGGAACCATGCCTCGGTATGGGATGGCAGCAGGCCGGTGGCACGGTCATAGGCGAGGACGGCCGCACCGGCGTCGCCGGATTTTTCGAGGGCGACGCCCAGGCGGAACCAGGCATCGGTGAAGCGAGGGTTGACGCCGACCGCGCGGCGGAACGCGGCAACCGCTTCGGGCAGGCGGCCGACTTCCAGGCAGGCCAGGCCCAGGTCGTGATGGATGGCCGGATCCGCCGGCCGAACGAGTGCGGCCGCCTGCAAGGGGCCGATCGCCTCGCCAGGCCGTCCGGCCCGCAAGGCGGCGACGGCCTGCGCGAGCGTGCTTGCTGACGCGTGTCGGGGTGCGGGCATCCGAACCCCCAGTTCACGAGGAACGCGGTCTTCGCCTGGCAAGTGCGGGAGCAGGTCTGGCGCGCGCCGCCTCGGCCTGCAGCGCCGCGTTGTCCAGCAGTTCCTCCTGCGTGGTGGAGCACACGCACAGCGCGGTTGCCGCATCGCAGCCGTCCGCGAGGACGTAGGCGTGGCCCATCCGGCTGTCGATGTAGACCGCCTCGCCCTTGCCGAGGGTCACCGGGTCGTAGAATTCCGTGTGCACCACGACCGCGCCGTCCACGACGTAGATGAACTCCTGCCCGTCATGCCTGATCATGTCACCGAACTCCTCCAGCGAGTGGGCCTTCACCCGCGAGACGATGGGGATCATCTCCTTCCTGCGCAGTTCCGGCGAGAAGTAGTAGTAATCGTAGTTCGGCGTGGTGACGCAAAGCGCATTGACCAGGGTTGCCACGCTGCGCCGGCTGTTCGCCACGGCCTGCGCGGTCCCCTCCTGTTCGGCAAACAGCTCCGACATGCGGACCCCCAGGCGCTCGCTGATCGTCTGCAGCTTGTCGTAGGTGAGCGTGAGCCGGTCGTGTTCGACCTTCGACAGGGTGGAAAACGCGATGCCGGTCCGTTCGCTCATCTGTTTCAACGTCAGACCGTGCCGGCCGCGCAAGGCGCGCATCAGCGATCCGAGGGTGGGTTTGCTCGCCTGCACTATCGCGTCCTGACTTTGTGACCGGCTGGGCGCGCGAACGGGGCGGGACGCGCCTGTCGCAGTGAACAGCGTCGCCGCGGTCTTTACAATCGACTGGCCCGGCCGGACCAGCGCTGCAGCAGACCGCGTTCAGGTGGAATCGCCTGAACGCGTGACCCTGCTCGCCGAAGAAAGGGAACCTCCAGCCGCCGCTGCACGGACGCACAACGCATTAACCAGATTTGCCGAAACGCGTTGACTTTATCCTCAACAGGACGATAGCGTCCTGACCGGACTACCAAGCGCCGCCGATGCATCCTCGGGCGGAGGATCTCTGGCTGGAGGGGGGCTGGCATGCAGCGCGTATCTGTACGTTCGTACGCCGCGGCCGCGATGGCCTCGCTTGCCGCGTCCGCCGCAGCGCAGACGCCGGCCGCATCGCCCTCGACGGCGCGCTCGACGAACTCGCCGAGCGGGCCGCTCGCAGATGCGCCCAACTCGAAGACCGTCGAGCAGATCGTCGTCACCGCCAACAAGCGGCGGGAGCTGCAGCGCCTGGTGGCCAACAGCGTCACCGCCATTTCGGGCCGCGACCTGGCGCGGCGGCAGGAGATCAGCCTCCAGGATCTCGCAGCACAGGTGCCCGGCCTGTCGCTCGAAGCCGACGACAAGACAGCGGTGCGCATCATCCTGCGCGGCCTCAACACCGGCAGCCCTGGCGCGACGGTGGCCACCGTGATCGACGACGTGCCGACCAACGCCACCGGCGGGCAGACCGATGCGGCCGTCAACTCGCCGAACTACGACACCTATGACCTGCAAAGGATCGAGGTGCTGCGCGGGCCGCAGAGTTCGCTGTACGGCGCCACTGCGGAGGGTGGGCTGGTCAAATACGTGACCAACGCCCCCGATCCCACCGCCTATTCCGGGTCGCTGGAAGCCGGCATCAACGGCAGCACCGACGGCGGCATCGGCGGTGCGTTGCGCGGCTTTGCCAACTTCCCGCTGCTGGACGGCAAGGCGGCGCTGCGCGTCAGCGCGTGGAACGACTGGTTCCCCGGCTACGTCGACGACCCCGAGCGCGGCAAGAGCAACGCCAACAGCGCCCAGCAATATGGCTGGCGCGCGTCCCTGCTGGTGACGCCGACCGCCGATCTCTCGATCCGGCTGACGGCGGAACGACAGACGCTGATCAGCAACGACGCCGACGACATCCAGGTCGCCGGCGCGGCGCTGACGCCGACGGCCCCGCCCGCCAACCAGCTCGACATCCTGCACGGCCTGGTCAACACCACCGCGCTGCCGCAGCCGAGCCAGAACGAGTCAGGTGTCTACTACGGCAACCTCAACTACGATCTCGGCTGGGCCAGCCTCACCTCGCTGACCAGCTTCGCGTTCAACAACTTCCGCAGCCTGTTCGACTTCTCGAACCTCAACCTGGCGCCGGGCGTGACATACGCCACCTACCTGCAACAGGCGGCGTATGGCGTGCCGCTCTATCTCGGCGAACGGCAGAACTCGAACGGCGACAAGTTCAACCAGGAGGTGCGCCTGGCCTCCGACCCCGGCCTGCAGCTGCTGGGTCGCGACCTGAACTGGCTCGGCGGCTTCTACTACACGCATGAAAACACGTCGTTCCTGCAAGGCTACGACGCGCATAGCGCGGCCGACATCAACGACATCCTCACCCAGCCCTTGCCCGGCGGCCAGATCGCCCAATACAGCTCGCTGTCGGAATGGGCGGTCTTCGGCCAGGTCGACTACACCATCCTGCCGCGGTTCGACGTGGCCCTTGGCGGCCGCTTCAGCGGCACCGCGCAGCGTGCGCAGACGATCAGCTTCAACGGCGCGCTCAGCGGCGCTGCCAAGGTCAACCCGGAACTTGGTTCCAACGATCACGACGCACTCTACTCCGTCGCTCCGCGCTGGCGGCCGACCGACGACACCGTGCTCTACGCGCGCATCGCCACCGGCTATCGGCCCGGCGGCCCGAACATCCTGATCCCTGGCGTGACCACCGAGCCGCCGGCCTTCCAGCCGGACCACACCGTCAACTACGAGCTCGGCTGGCGGCAGGATTTCTTTGCCAAGTCGGTGACGGTGGACATCACCGGCTTCTACATCAACTGGCGCAACGTCCAGATACTCTCCGAATTCACCACGCCCGAAGGCGTTTTCAGCGTGGACGGCAATGCCGGTGCCGCCGTCAGCAAGGGCGTGGAATGGAGCTTCAACTGGGTGCCGCTGTCCGGCCTGAAGCTGAGCGCGGTTGGCGACTACACCGACGCGCGGCTGACCGTGAACGCCCCGGGGCTGGGTGGTGCCGCAGGCGACTACCTGCCCTACGTGCCCGATGTCAGCAGCAGCGTGAACGTGGAGTACAGCTGGCCCGCTTTCGCCGATTTCGAAGCCTTCGTTTCCGGAACATGGAGCTACACCGGCAAGCGCTACAGCGGTTTCTCGGCCACGCCGAGTGTCGTCGTGTCGCACGCGCTGCTGCCGGGCTACAACACCGGCGCGCTGCGGGCAGGATTGGAAAACCGTCGCTACAGTCTCGAAGCGTTCGTCAACAACATCAGCGACGAACGCGGCATCACCTTCTACCAGAGCTATGGCGGCGCCAACCAGACCGGCCAGGCGACGATCATCCAGCCGCGCATCATCGGTTTGACCGCGCGGGTGAAGTTCTAGAGCAGATCCCGGTCAGACGGAATCGTCTGATCGGGTAAAGGATGCTCGCAGCAGCTCGAAGGTGCGATCCGGTATGGACAAGGCAAACGGCTCTCTCTTGAAAAGAATCAAGACGCTATCGTTCGTCACCCATGTTTGGCTGACAATTGCGGCAAGCGGCCTCACGCTGCTGAGCCCCTGCCTTGCACAGCAGACTCCCAGTCTGACGCCGCAAAGCCCCGCTTCGCCCACCTCCGTGTCTCCCGCCGTGCCGTCGGTGCAGCCGTCGCCCGCACAGCCCGCCCCGCTGCTGAGCAAGCAGGACCTGGACGCCTGGCTCGACGGCTACATGCCCTATGCGCTGGCGCGCGGCGACGTGGCCGGCGCCGTCGTGGTGGTGGTCAAGGACGGTCAGGTGCTGACCGAGAAAGGCTACGGATACGCCGACATGGCCGGCCAACGGCCGGTCGATCCGGAGACCACGCTGTTCCGGCCTGGCTCGGTGTCGAAACTGTTCACCTGGACAGCGGCGATGCAGATGGTCGAGGCGGGCAAGGTGAGCCTCGACCAGGACGTCAACACGTACCTCGATTTCAGGATACCACCGTACCAGAGCCAGCCCGTCACCTTGCGGAACCTGATGACGCACACGGCGGGATTCGAGGAAACCAACAAGGAGCTGATCTTCGCCGAACCGGCGCCCGAGCCCAAGCTGGACGCCTATCTCAAAAGCCACCTGCCGGCGCGGATCTTTCCGCCCGGCCAGGTGCCCGCCTATTCGAACTATGGCGCGACGCTCGCCGGCTACATCGTGCAGCGCGTGTCGGGCGAGACGTTCGACGATTACATCGAGAGGCACATCTTCGCGCCGCTCGGCATGCAGCACGCAACCTTTCGCCAGCCGTTGCCGGCCGCGCTGAAGCCGCTGATGAGCAAGGGTTACGAAAAGGCGGACGGACCGGCCAAGACGCAGGAGGTGGTGGGGCCTGCGCCCGCCGGCAGCTCGGCCATCTCGGGCGGCGACATGGCGCGCTTCATGATCGCGCATCTGCAGGACGGCGAGTACAACGGCCAGCGCATCCTGCAGGCCGCGACCGCGCAGCTGATGCACAGCACGGCGCTGAACAACATCCCGCCGCTGAACAGCATGCTGCTCGGCTTCTACCAGATGAACCGCAACGGCCATCGCATCATCGGCCATGGCGGCGACTCGCAGTGGTTCCACAGCGAACTGTCACTGTTCCTCGACGACCATGTCGGCATGTTCGTGTCGATGAACAGCGTCGGCGTCGACGGGGCGGCCGGCCCGATCCGCCAGGCGCTGCGCGAAGCCATCACCGACCGCTACTTCCCCGGGCCGGAGCCACAGAAACCGCTGGACGCGGCAGCGGCGCGTTCGAACGGTGCAAAGCTTGCCGGCACCTTCGTCACGTCGCGGCGTGAGGAAACCAGCTTCTTCTCCCTGCTGTATTACCTGCTGGAGGCGGCGCCGGTCAGCGTCGGGGATGACGGGCGCCTGACGATCGGCGGCGAGAAGGGCCTGTCCGGCCAGCCACAGCATTTCGCGGCGGTGGCGCCGATGATGTGGCAGGGTCAGGGCGAGAAGACGCGATTGGCCGCCAGGCTCGCCAATGGCAGCGTGGCCGTCTGGGGCGACGACAACACGCCGTTCGAGGTGTTCATGCCGGTGCCGCTGGCCAAGGACGCCACCTGGCTGAAACCGGCGCTTTTCGCGTCCGTCGCGGCGTTGCTGCTGACCGCGCTGTTCTGGCCGGTGAACGCGCTGTATCGCCGGCGCTACGGCGCACAACTGACGTTGCGGGGCGCGCAGGCGGTCAGCTACCGCGTGACGCGGGTGGCCGCATTGCTGGACGCGGTGCTGATGATCGCCTGGCCGATCACCATGGTGGTGATGTTCCAGACCTTCGCGCTGAACGGCACATTCGATCCGCTGTTGACGGTGCTGCACTGGGCCACGATCGTGGTGTTTCCCTTGGCCCTGCTGGTGTTCCTCTGGAACGCCGTCGTGGTGTGGACCTCGCGGCCCGGTCTGCGCGGCCTGTTTGCGCGACTGTGGAGCCTGGTGCTGGTGCTGTCGGGAGTGGTGCTGGTGTGGACCGGAGCGGTCTTCCACCTCATCGGCACCGGGCTGACCTACTAGAGCAGATCGCGTTCAGCTGGAATCACCTGAACGCGTGAATCTGCTCGCCGAAACAACGAGGTGGACCATGACCGGTGAGCCGTTTCGAGCCGGTCATGGTCTGGGCGCCGGCGATGCAGCCGATCGCGACGGAGGCCCGCCGGCCCGCATGACAGACAAGCCGACCACCCGCGCCACCCTCCTGCCGCAGCCATACCTGCTGTTTCTCGGCGACAGCACGGAGGCCAGCTTCGCCAAGACGGCATTCGGCCTGTCGCACTGGGCGCCTGAGCGGTGCGTGGCGGAGTTCGCGCTGCCGGAGGCTACCGTCACCACCGGCTTGCCGTCGCTATCGCCGGCGCAGGCCTATGCGGCGGGCGCGCGTGCTCTGGTGATCGGGGTGGCCAATGCCGGCGGCTACGTGCCGGATTGCTGGATACCGGCGCTGGTCGCCGCGTTGGAAGCGGGGCTCGACATCGTCAGCGGGATGCACACGAGGATCGGCAGCATCGACGTCGTGCTGGAAGCGGCGAACCGGCTCGGCCGGCGATTGTACGAACTGCGTGTGCCGCCGGACAACATCCCCGTGGCGACCGGCCGCAAACGCTCCGGCCGACGGCTGCTGACCGTCGGCACCGATTGCGCGCTGGGCAAGAAATACACGGCGCTGGCGCTGGCGCGCGCCTTCGCCGCGCGCGGCGTGCCGGCCGATTTTCGCGCGACCGGGCAGACCGGCATCCTGATTGCCGGTGGCGGCATTCCGATGGATGCGGTGGTGTCCGATTTCGAGGCGGGGGCGGCGGAGATGCTCAGCCCGGACGCGCCGCCCGACCATTGGGACGTGATCGAAGGGCAGGGCTCGATCTTTCATCCATCCTTCGCCGCCGTCTCGCTGGGGTTGCTGCACGGGAGCCAGCCGGACGTGATCGTGGTGTGCCACCAGCCCGGCCGGACGACGATGGCGGGGATGCAGGGCTACGACGTGCCGAGCCTGGAGGAGACGGTGGAGCTGACGTTGCGCCTGGGCGGCCGGACGAACCCGGCGATACGCTGCGGCGGCATCAGCCTCAATACCGCGCATCTCGACCCCGACGCGAGCGCGCGCGTGCTGCGGGAGGCGACCGAGACGACCGGCCTGCCTGCGGCCGACCCGATCCGCCAGGGCCCGGCCTTCGAACGCCTGGTGGCGAGCTGCCTCGGCCTGCCGGCGTGAGCCAGCAGAGCACCTGGTTCCAGCGTTTCGTGCTGCCGGCGCTGGCGTTCAAGGCGGTGGTGATCGGCGGCGGCTACGCGACCGGCCGCGAGCTGGCCGAGTACTTCCTCCCGAGCGGACCGCGCGGCGGGCTACTTGGCATGGCGGTGGCCACCTGCGTCTGGAGCCTCGTCTGCGTTCTCACGTTCCTGTTCGCGCGCGCCACGGGAAGTGCTGACTACGACAGTTTCTTCCGCCACCTGCTCGGCCGTTTCGGTGTCGGTTTCGAGGCGACCTATCTGCTGTTCCTGATCGTCCTGCTGGCGGTGTTTGGCGCTGCGGCGGGTGCGATCGGCTCGGCCGGTGTCGGCGCGCCGCCGCTTGCCGGCACGGTGCTGCTGATGGCGTCGATCGCCCTCGTGGCCGCCTATGGCAACAGCGCCGTGGAACGCCTGTTCGCATACGTCTCCATCCTGCTCTACGCCACCTACGCGGTTTTCCTGTTGCTGTGCCTGGGCAGTTTCGGTGGCGCCATTGCCGGCGCCTATGCCAGCCATCCCGAGATCGGAGCCGGCTGGGCGGCGGGCGGCGTCACCTATGCCGGCTACAACGTGATCGGCGCGGTGATCATCCTGCCAGCGACACGGCACATGACCAGCGACCGCGACGCGGTGGTCGCCGGGCTGCTGTGCGGGCCGCTGGCGATGCTTCCTGCCGCATTGTTCTTCGTGTGCATGGCGGCGTTCTACCCGGACATCGCGAACGCCACGCTGCCGTCCGACGTCCTTCTCCGCCATCTGCACGCGCCTGTGTTTCGTCTGGCCTTCCAGGCGATGATCTTTGCCGCATTGCTGGAATGCGGCACCGGCATGGTGCATGCGGTCAACGAACGCGTGTCGAAACGCTGGCGCGACGGCAGGACCGTGCGGCTGGCAACCACGCTGGCGCTGCTGGTGGTCTCGATCTTTCTGGCGGGGCAGTTCGGGCTGGTGACGCTGATCGCCCGGTTCTATCGCGTGTTGGCCTGGGTTTTCCTGGCGATTTACGTGCTGCCGGTGCTGACGCTTGGCGTGTGGCGGCTGCTTGTGTGGAGGAGGCAGAGTGATGCGAGGAAGCAAGCGGTTCTTTTTTGAAAAAAAGAACCAAAAAACTTTGGCTGGCGCTGTCGCGGACTGGCCTGCCGACGCGCCTCGAGGAAAGAAGTCTTTCTTTGCGTTGCTTCTCTTGCCTGCGGTCGCGTTCGCCGAACCTCCGCACGACTTCACCCTGCGGCAGGTGCTCAGCGCTCCCTTCCCCGCTGACCTGACCCCCGCCCCGCGCGGCGGCCGTGTCGCCTGGGTGTTCAACGACCAGGGCGCGCGCAACATCTGGGTGGCCGGAAACGGCCCCACCCACGCGGTCACCGCCTATACCGGCGACGACGGCGAGGATGCCGGCGACATCGCCTGGGCCGCGTCCGGCGACCAGCTGTTCTACACCCGCGGCGGCAATCTGGAGGGAGGTCCGCCGACCAACCCGATGAGCCTGGTGGGCGGCGCACCGCCCCAGGCGGTGTGGACGGTGAACCTGTCCGGGGGCGCGCCGCGCGAGGTGGGCCCGGGCCACGCGCCTGCGGCCTCGCCGAAGGGGGGCCACGTCGCCTACCTGTCCGGCGGGCAGGTCTGGATGGCGGCCGTGAACGGCGGCGCGCCCAGCCAGGCGGTGCACGACCGCGGCGAGGACAGCGCGCTCACCTGGTCGCCCGACGGAACGAAGCTTGCCTTTGTCAGCACGCGCACCGACCACAGCCTGGTCGGCGTCTACGATCTCGCCTCGCAGCGCCTCGTCTGGATGCAGCCGGGGCTGGACCAGGACCAGGCGCCGGAATGGTCGCCGGACGGGAAGCACCTGGCGTTCGTGCGGGTGCCGGCGGGGGTGCAGGTGGACTTCCTGGCCGACCGGCAGAACACGCCGTGGTCGATCTGGGTGGCGGACCCGGCGAGCGGCCAGGGTCGGCGCGTCTGGGTGGCCGATCCTGGGCCGGGAAGCGTCTTCCACAACGTGTTGAACGGCCGCGCCCTGGTGTGGGCGCCCGGCGACCGGCTGGTGTTCCCGTGGGAGCGGACGGGGTGGGTGCACCTCTACGCCGTGCCGTTGGCGGGCGGCGCGCCGCAGGAGCTGACCGGCGGCGGCGATTACGAGGTGTTCGACATCGCGCCCTCGGCCGACGGCGCACGCATCGCCTACTCGGCCAATGCCGGCGATGTGGACCACTGGCACCTGTGGGACGTCGCCACGTCCGGCGGGGCGCCGCGGCAGCTCACCGGCGGCGCCGGCAACGAAGACTATCCGGTGATCGCCAGCGACGGCGCGGTGATGGCCCTGCACGGCGACGCCCGCAACCCGCTGCGCCCGGTTTTGGTCAAGCAGGGCGCCATGGCGGACCTGGCACCCGGCACCATCCTTGCCGACTTCCCGGCGGCCAGGCTGGTGCAGCCGCAGCCGGTGGTGTTCAGCGCGCCGGACGGGTTGCGGGTGCACGGCCAGCTGTTCCTGCCACCGGCGGAACGATCCAGGCCGGGCCCGGCCGTGCTGTTCTTCCATGGCGGGCCGTATCGCCAGATGCTGCTCGGCTGGCACCCGATGGGTGCCTACAGCTTCATGTACGGGCTGAACCAGTACCTCGCCAACGAGGGCTACGTGGTGCTGTCGGTGAACTACCGCGGCGGCATCGGTTACGGGCTGGACTTCCGCGAGCCGCCTGAGTTCGGCGCCGGCGGTGCGAGCGAGTTCAAGGATATCCTAGGCGGCGCCAACTACCTTCGCGGGCGGGCGGACGTGGACCCCAAGCGCATCGGCATCTGGGGTGGCAGCTATGGCGGGCTGATGACGGCGCTCGGCCTGTCACGCGCCTCCGACCTGCTGGCGGCCGGCGTCGACTATGCCGGCGTGCACGACTGGCGCGCGATGATGCCGGAGCTTGCCGGTCCCAACATGCCGCCGGGCGCGCCGCAGAGGGCCTTCGACTCCTCGGCGATGGCGACGATCGACCGCTGGCGCTCGCCGGTGCTGATCGTGCACGCCGACGACGACCGCGATGTGGCGTTCGACCAGTCCGTCGAGCTGGCGCAGGCGCTGCGCCGCCGCGGCGTGGAGGTGGAGCAGCTGGTCCTGCCGGACGAGATCCACGTGATGCTGCGCGAGCGGTCCTGGCTCGCGTTCTTCGCCGCGGCGGACGACTTCTTTGCCCGCCACCTGATGCCGGCGACGCCGTCCGCCGGCGGGCTGCCCGCGACGCAGCGATGAGGCTGACGCTGGACGTGGGCGTGGAAGCGTGGCCGCTGGCGCAGCCGTTCCACATCACCGGCCACGTCTTCACCGCGTCAAGGGTGGTGGTGGTGCGTCTGGCGGACGGCATGCATGCGGGGCGAGGCGAGGCGTCGGGCGTCTATTACCAGGGAGATACGCCGGAGCGCATGCGGGCCGAGATCGAGGCAGTGCGGCCGCATGTGGAGGCCGGGCTGGACGGCGCGGCGCTGGCGGCACTGCTGCCGCCCGGCGGGGCGCGCAACGCGCTGGATTGCGCGCTGTGGGACCTGCGCGCCCAGCAGGCCGGGCGTGCGGCGTGGGCGCTGGCCGGGCTCGACGCCGTGCACCCCTTGCTGACGACCTGCACCGTCAGCGCAGGGTCGCCGGACGAGATGGCCCGCGGGGCGCTGGCCTTTCACGGCGCGCGCGCGATCAAGCTGAAGCTGATCGGCGACGGCGATGACCGGGCGCGGGTGATGGCGGTGCGGCATGTGTGCCCGGATGTGTTCCTGGCCGTGGATGCCAACCAGGGCTTCACCCGGGACACGCTGGACGCGCTGTGGCCGGCGCTGCTGGCGTGCCGGGTGGCGCTGGTGGAGCAGCCGTTCCGCGTGGGCGAGGAACACCTGCTGGACGGCTACGAGCGGCCGATCCCGATCGCTGCGGACGAAACCGCACAGGCCCTGGCGGACCTGCCCGCGCTGGCCGGCCGTTTCGACGTGGTGAACATCAAGCTGGACAAGAGCGGCGGCCTGACCGAGGGGCTGCAGATGGCGCACCGGGCGAAGGAACTCGGCCTGCGCGTGATGGTCGGCAACATGGTGGGCACTTCGCTGGCGATGGCGCCGGCCTTTGTGCTCGGCCAGCTCTGCGACGTCGTGGATCTGGACGGTCCACTGTTCCTGTCGGAGGATCGACGGCCGGGCGTGCGCTACGCGGACGGGATGATGTCTCTGCCTGAGGCTTTCTGGGGTGGTGTTGCGGTCTAGAAGTAAACGCCTGCTTATATCAACCCGGGTTGAGAGTGACACATAGAAAGCAACAGTCCTTTTTGCAAAAAGGACCAAAAAACGTTTGCTCCCTGTCGGCGACTCAACAACAAGTCCGCGACAGCGTTGTCCAAAGTTTTTTGCTTCTTTTTTTCAAAAAAGAAGGCCTTTCGTGCTTGCTAAGAGTCAAGCTCAAGGCGGGCTGGTATTAAACCGTCGCGGGCGTCGGGCGAAATGCCTGCCCTATCCACCATCTTTCTGGAACGCCAGATCCTGATAGTCCCAGCTGAAATCGGCCAGCGGTGAGACAGCCTTCATCGTCGCGCCATACACCCTGCCGTTCCTGACGCTGAACGCCACGGTGGCGTTCTCGATCGTCGGATCGGTCCAGTTCGTGCGGAACGCGTTGCCCGAGACGGCGGAGAGTTCGCCTTCCATGCCCGGCGAACGGTCGAAACGGATGCGCAGCCTGCCGTTCTGCGGCAGCGAGATCGTCATCGCGCCGTACCAGGGATCCCGGTAGGTGCCCGCGTAGTCCGCCGGTGCCAGCGATGGCCCGGCGCCGTTTTCGATGCGTGGGTTCGGCAACGCCTTGAGCAGGGCTTCGGCTTTCGCGATGGAGGCGTCCTGCGCGCGGCGGATGATGGCGATCCAGTCGGTGGGCGGCAGGCCCAGATAATGGTCCAGCAGGTGGAACATCACGGCGCGGCGTGCGCCCGCATCCTCGGAATTGATGTCCACCGCCAGGCCGACATGCGCGTCCGGGATGAGGTAGAGCATGGAGACGCCGCCCAGCACGCCGCCCGCATGTTCCACCAGCAGGTGGCCGTGGTACGATTCGACGAACCAGCCGAGGGCGTAATCCTGCAGGTCCGGCCGCATCGCCTCCATGCCCGCGGGCAACGCCAGCTCGGTCCCGGGCACCACGACGACGGGGCTCCACATCTCGGCCGCCTGTTGCGCGCTGAAGATGCGCGTGCCGTCCGCCGCCCGCCCGCCGTCGAGCTGCAGCCGCATCCATTGCGCAAGGTCGGCAGCGCTGGCGTTGATGCCGCCGGCCGGCGCGGTCGCAACAGCATCGAGCCCCCTGGCAAGCACGCCTTGCGCACCCGTGCCGCGGATCGGGCCCGCGGTTCGGGCGTGCAGTGCCACGGCGTTGGCTGCGGCTGCGTCGTAGGTGGGATGGGCATCCCGCATGCCGGCGGGAGCCAGGACGTGCTCGGTGACGAAGGACTCCCAGCTTTGGCCCGACACCGTCTCGACCAGCAGACCGGCGACGACGTAGAGGATGTTGTCGTAGGCGAAGGACTCGCGGAAACCGGTGGCGGGCTTCAGGTAGCGCAGCGCGTGCAGCATGTCGGCGCGGCTGCGGTTGGTGCTGGGCAGGAACATCAGGTCGCCCTCGCCGAGGCCCAGGCCGCTGCGGTGGGTGAGCAGGTCGCGCACCGTCATCTGCGCCGTGGCGTAGGGATCGTACATCCGGAAGCCCGGCAGCCTGTCGACGACGCGGTCGTCCCACGAGAGCTTGTGCTGATCGACCAGGATGGCCAGGCAGGCGGCGGTAAACGCTTTCGTCTCCGAGCCGATCGGGAACGCGGTGTGCTCGTCCACCGGCTTGCCGGACCGGATGTCGCGCACGCCGAACCCGCGGGCGAGCGTGGTCTTGCCGTCCTCGACGATGGCGACCGACATGCCCGGTGCACCGAAGGTCTGCATCGCCTGCGCCACGTAGCGATCGATGTCACCCGGCGGCGCCGCTTCAGCATGTGGCGCGAACCCGCAGGCGGCGGCGGATGCCAGCAGGACCAGGACGCGAGCGACGGACGGATCATGTTGCATGAGGCAGTATTCTGCCCAGGGAGAAAACGTCAAGCCGATCCGGCGCGTAAAGTCCCGCACCGGCGCATTTGGGCCGAACCAGGCAATTTGCTTTGCCGCACCGCCTTGGGAACTCCGTTCGGGGTCGCAGAATTGAGTATTGCTCCGGGAAATTCGTTCCCATATGGCTGGCCCATGGCGATGCTTGTGGACGAGGTCATCGACCGGCTCGGCGGGCAGGATGCGGCGGCCCGGCTGACCGGCGTCGGCGTGGAGGCGGTGCGCAAGTGGCGCCAGGCCCGCGCGGTGCCGCCCAGGCACTGGGCGGCTGTCATCGCGGCAACCGGGCTGACCATGGCCGACCTGCAGGGGGACGCGCCGGCGGCCGATGTGCCGCCTGGCGCCACCGCCTGCCTGGTGCTGGCCGACGGCACGGTCCTGTGGGGACGCGGCTTTGGCGCCCGCACCGATGCGGCCGCGCCGGCGGTGGGGGAGCTGTGCTTCAACACCGGCATGACCGGCTACCAGGAGACGCTGACCGACCCGTCTTACGCCGGCCAGATCATCGCCTTCACCTTCCCGCATATCGGCAACGTCGGCGCCAACCCGGCCGACAGTGAGGCCGCGACGGTTGCCGCACGCGGCCTGGTCACGCGCGAGGACGTGACCGAGCCGTCCAACTGGCGCGCCGCCCAAAGCCTGGACGGCTGGATGCGCGCCCGGTCCATACCGGGCCTGGCGGGCGTGGACACGCGTGCCCTGACGATACGCATACGCGACGGCGGCCCGCCGCATGGGGTGCTGAGCTTTCCAGCAGACGGACGGTTCGACCTGGCCGCGCTGCAGGCGCACGCGGCGGCCTGGCCGGGGCTGGACGGCATGGATCTGGCGCGCGAGGTGAGCTGCACGCAGAGCTTCGCGTGGGACGAAGGCGTGTGGGCCTGGCCGGACGGTTTTGCCCGGCAGACGGCGCCCGCCCACCACGTGGTCGCCGTCGATTACGGCGCCAAGCGCAACATCTTCCGCAGTCTGGCCTCCGCCGGCTGCCGCCTGACCGTCGTTCCTGCCGCCAGCACGTCCGAGGACATCCTGCGCCACCGCCCGGACGGCGTGTTCCTCAGCAACGGCCCAGGCGACCCGGCGGCGACAGGACGCTACGCCGTGCCGGCCATACAGGGCGTGCTGGCCGCAGGGGTTCCGGTGTTCGGCATCTGCCTCGGCCACCAGCTGCTAGCCCTGGCGCTGGGTGCCAGAACCTACAAGCTCGAGCGCGGGCATCACGGCGCCAACCAGCCGGTGCGCGACCTCGCCACCGGCCGGGTGGAGATCACCTCGCAGAACCACGGCTTCGCCGTCGACGACGCCTCCCTGCCGGACGGCGTGCGCGTCACCCATGTGAGCCTGTTCGACGGCAGCAACGAGGGGATCGCGTGCGAGGCCAGGCGCGCGTTTTCGGTGCAGTACCATCCCGAAGCCAGCCCGGGCCCGAGCGACAGCGCGCATCTGTTCGGTCGCTTCACCGCGCTGATGGCGTCGTCGCGCGGGTAGGTGCTGCGCCAGCCGGCGTGACACATCGCCCTGGCGCGGTTTGTCAACTTGGGCTTACAGTCGCGTCGATGACCCATCTCGGCGCCCTTACCCCGGCCGACCGCCGTCCCCACGCCGTGGTGATCGGCAGCGGCTTCGGGGGGCTGGCGGCCGCGATCCGGCTGGGCGCGCGCGGGTATCGGGTGACGGTGCTGGAGCGTCTGGGCGAGCCGGGCGGGCGCGCCGCGGTGTTCAGGCAGGACGGGTTCACCTTCGATGCCGGGCCGACCATCGTGACCGCGCCCTTCCTGCTGGAGGAGCTGTGGTCGCTGTGCGGCCGCCGCCTGGCCGACGACGTCGAGCTGCGGGCGATCGATCCGTTCTACCGCATACGCTTCGACGACGGTGCGGTGTTCAACTACACCGGCGATCCCGACGCCATGCGGGCGGAGGTGGCACGGTTCTGCCCCGGCGACGTGGCGGGCTACGACGCCTTCATGCGCACCAGCGAGCGTATCTATCGCGTCGGGTTCGAGCAGTTGGGCGACGTGCCGTTCTCGTCCTGGACCGACATGGCGCGGCTGGTGCCGCAGCTGCTCCGGCTGGGCAGCCTGCGCAGCGTGCACGGCCTGGTGGGCAAACACATCGCCGACGAACGGCTGCGCACCGTGCTCAGCTTCCATCCGCTTCTGGTCGGCGGCAATCCGTTCGCCGCCAGCTCGATCTACAGCCTGATCTGCTTTCTGGAGCGGCGGTGGGGGGTGCATTTCGCCATGGGCGGCACCGGCGCGCTGGTGCGCGGCATGGCGGGCCTGATCGAGGGCCAGGGCGGCCGCCTGCGCTGCCATGCGGGGGTCGCCGAAATCCTCGTCGAGAACAGGGCCGCCTGCGGGGTGCGGCTGGAGAACGGGGAGACGGTGCTGGCCGACGCGGTGGTGTCCAACGCCTGTTCGGCCTTCACCTATGGCCGCCTGCTGCCGGCCAGGCACCGCCGGCGCTGGACCGACAAGCGGATCGCGCGCGGGCGCTACTCGATGAGCCTGTTCGTCTGGTATTTCGGCACGCGCCGCCGCTACGAGGATGTGGCGCACCACACCATCCTGCTCGGGCCGCGGTATCGCGGTCTGCTGCACGACATCTTCGCGCGCCACCATCTGGCGGACGATTTCAGCCTCTACCTGCACCGGCCGACGGCGACCGACCCGTCTCTGGCACCGCCAGGATGCGACGCGTTCTACGTGCTGTCCCCTGTGCCGCACCTGGACAGCGGCACGGATTGGCGCGCGGCCGCCGAACCGTACCGCCGCAGGATCGCGCGCGCCCTGTCCGACAGCCTGTTGCCTGGGCTCGAGGATACGGTCGTCTCGTCGCTGATGCTGACGCCGCAGGACTTCCAGGACCGGCTGCTGTCCTACAGGGGCGCCGCGTTCGGGCTGGAGCCGCTGCTGACGCAGAGCGCCTGGTTCCGGCCGCATAACGAGAGCGAGGAGGTCGAACGCCTCTATCTGGTCGGCGCGGGCACGCATCCCGGCGCGGGGCTGCCAGGCGTCCTGTCTTCCGCGCGTGTTCTGGACAAGGTCGTGCCCGATGCCCGTGTCTTCGCCTGACGCCGACCTGGCCGCGTGCCGCGCGCTGATGCGCGGCGGATCGAAGACGTTCTTCGCCGCGTCCCGCCTGCTGCCCAGGCGGATCGTCGAACCGGCCGCGGCACTCTACGCCTTCTGCAGGCTGGCCGACGACGCGATCGACCACGGCACCGCCAAGCAGGACGCGCTGGCGGGGCTGCGCTCCAGACTGGACCGCGCCTATGCCGGCCTGCCCTGCGCCCATCCGGCCGACCGTGCCTTCGCGGCCGCGGTCGCGCGGCACGGCGTGCCGCAGACCCTGCCGCTGGCGCTGCTGGACGGCTTCGCCTGGGACGCAGAGGGAAGGCAATACGAGACGCTGGACGAGCTGCTGGACTACGCAGCACGGGTGGCCGGCAGCGTCGGCGCGATGATGGCGGTGCTGATGGGCGCGCGCACGCCGGACGCGCTGGCACGCGCCTGCGACCTCGGGGTCGCGATGCAGCTCACCAACATTGCGCGCGATGTGGGCGAGGACGCGCGCGCCGGGCGATTGTACCTGCCGCTGGCCTGGCTGCGGGAGGCTGGGGTGGACGCGCGCGCGTTCCTGGCCAGGCCGCGATGCGACGCAGCCCTGGCCGGCGCCGTCGCCCGGCTGCTGCGGGAGGCGGACGCGCTGTACAGGCGGGCGGCGGGCGGCGTGCCGCTGCTGCCGGCCGGCTGCCGGCCGGGCATCCGTGCGGCGGGGCTGATCTACGCCGAAATCGGCCAGACGATCGCCCGTGGCGGGTTCGATTCCGTCGGCGCTCGGGCGCGGGTCGGCGGCGGACGCAAGGCGGCGCTGCTGCTGCGCAGCCTCGCCGCGGCCCTGCCGAGGACCGGGACGACGCCGGCGCCGGCGCTGCCCGCCTGCCGCTATCTGGTGGACGCGGCGAGCGCGCCACGCCGGGCCGTCACGACCGGGCGGGTGGACTGGGTGTTCGACCTGTTCGAACGCCTGCACCGCGAGCAGTGGGAGATTTCATGACGGTGGCGCGACGGGAATGGATGGTCGTCGAGCTGGTGGTGCTCAACCCGGCGGGGCCGCGCTGCGGACCCGGCGGGGCGCAGCGGTTCAGCGGCGGCCGAACAGGCGTTCGATCTCGGCCTGGCTGAGGCGGATGAAGGTGGGGCGGCCGTGGCTGCAGGTGGCGGCGCGCGGCGTCGCTTCCATGCGGCGCAGCAGGGCGTCCATCTGCTCCGTCGTCAGGCGCCGGCCGGCGCGTATGCTGCCGTGGCAGGCCATGCGGGCCACCACCGCGTCGAGACGCTGCTCCAGCGCGCCGCTCTCGCCGCACTCGGCCAGCTCGTCGGCCACGTCGCGCACCAGCCCGTAAGGGTCGGCCGCACCGAGTGCCGCGGGCAGCGCGCGCACCAGCACCGCGCCGGGGCCGAACGCCTCCACCTCCAGCCCCAGCCGGGCGAGGCTGGGCGCCGCCTCGGCCAGGGCCGCGGCCTGGGCGGCCGGCAAATCCACCACCGCGGGCACCAGCAGGGGCTGTCCGGCGACCCCGCCCGCCATACGATCGCGCAACGCCTCGTGGGTCAGCCGCTCATGGGCGGCGTGCTGGTCCACCAGCACCATGGCGCGGTCGGCGGTGGCGGCGACGATGTAGGTGTCGAACAGCTGGGCGACGGCCGCGCCGAGCGGGTGCGCCGGATCCGGCGCGGCCGAGGCGGACCCGCGCGCCGAGGGGGCCGCGCCGAAGCCGAGCTGGGCCTCGGCCAGGCCTGGCGGTGCTGGCTGGGACGAGACGGGGGCCACCAGGTGCAGCGAGGGCCGCAGGGCGGTGCGCGGCGCCGCACCGGCGCCGGCCGACAGGGCGCGGCGCAGGCTGGAAATGACGAAGCCGCGCACCGCCTCTGGGTCGCGGAAGCGCAGCTCGGTCTTGCCAGGGTGCACGTTCACGTCCAGCTCGTCCGGCGGCAGGGTGAGCCAGAGCGCCACCACAGGGTGCCGCCCCGCGGCGATCACGTCACGATAGGCGACCCTGACCGCCAGGCGCAGCACCGGGTCGGTCACCGGCCGGCCGTTGACCACGAGCGACTGGCCGGAATTGGTGGCCCTGCCGACCATCGGCGCGCAGGCGAACCCGGACAGCGCCATGCCGGCGCGCTCGGCCTCCAGCGGCAGCATCGCGGCCGCCGCGTCCTGGCCCAGCAGGGCGGCGCAGCGGGCGGCGCGGTCCTGGCCAGGCAGGTCGTAGAGCGCGCGCCCGTCCATGGTCAGGCGGAACGCGACCCCCGGCGCGGCCAGCCCAAGCCTGGCCAGCGCGGCCGCGGCGTGGTCCGCCTCCCGGCCCGGGCTGCGCAGGAACTTGCGGCGCGCAGGGGTGGCATAGAACAGATCCTCCACCGTCACCCGCGTGCCGGGCGACCCCGGTGCGGGGGCGACGGGGGAGACCACGCCGCCGGCGACCGCGATCCTGTGGGCGTGCGGGCTGCCTGGCGGGCGGGAGACGATGGTCAGCCGGCCGGCGGCGCCGATGCTGGGCAGCGCCTCGCCGCGGAAGCCCAGCGTCGCGATGCGCACCAGGTCGCAATCGGCGAGTTTCGAGGTGCAGTGGCGCTGCACCGCCAGCGCCAGGCAGGCGGCCGACATGCCGTGGCCGTCATCGGCCACCTCGATGCGCTCGATGCCGCCGCCGGCCAGGGCGACCGCGATCCTTGTGGCGCCGGCGTCGAGCGCGTTCTCCACCAGCTCCTTGACCGCTGCGGCCGGCCGCTCGATCACCTCGCCGGCGGCGATGCGGTTGACCAGCAGCTCTGGCAGCTGCCGCACGGGGGCGCCTGCCTGGGCGATTCGGGGCCCGGGGTCATGGTGGACGAAAGTGTAGGGGCGGGCCGGGCGCGGTGTCGACGGTTATGCATCAGGGCCGCAGATCCTCGCGCAGCGTCTTGTCGGCGCGGCGGCGGAGGTGGACGGTGAACTCGTCCTGCAGCGGGGTCGACCCCAGCCGAAGCAGCTCGAAGCCGAGCAGCCCGCAATGGTCGAGGTCGGCCAGCAGCCCGGCCATCGAATCGGGCGTGAAGGTGTTGCAGTGCTGGTCCACGTACAGCCCGGTCTTGCGCGAGTGGTTGGCCTTGTGAAAGGCGTGGAACGTCTGGTCCCGCACATCGGCGCCGTGATGCAGCGCGCTGCCGATCATGGCGTCGATGATCTGGCGCGGGCTGGGGCGGACCAGGCGGCTGAAATACGCGTCGACCAGCTCGGCCATCGAGCTGAGCCGGCGCCGGCTGTCGAAGATGCGTTCGGCATGCGGCACCGCCAGGGCGAGCACGGCGCCGTCCTCGAGCACGGACCACAGCTGCCACAGCCAGCCGACCATGTCGGGCACGTGCTCGACGACGTGGGAGGCGACCGCGTAGCCGAAGCGCCGCCCGCCTGTGGCCGCCGCGTAGCTGCCCTCGCCCACCACGAAGTCGGGCTCGACCAGGGCCGCCTCGATCACGCCGTGGCCCCTGTAGCGGGGGACGAGGTCGGCGCGGCTGGCCTGGTCGAGATAGGCGACGGGGAAGCGCGCCTTCGGGATCAGCGGCCGGTCTAGCGCGCCCACCTCCAGCCCGCGGCTCGTGGCGGGGTCGATGAAACGCGTCAGCTCGGCGATGCGGCCGGCCACCGCCTGGTCCAGCCGAGCGGCCTGCGTGCTGCCGTCAGGGCCGCGCACAGCGACCACGTCGTCGAGCCAGAGCGGCCGCGGCAGATGGGCGGTGAAGCCGTGCCCGCCGACGATGCCGGCTTCGGCCAGGTCGCCGCGCGGCACGTCCGGCACGACGGTGGCGACCGGGCCGTCATTGACCAGCACCGTCAGCGCAGGCGCGGTGGACCATCCGCTCAGCTGGTGCTGCGTGCAGGCATCGATGCAGTGGCGGGTGGCGGCACCCCCTGGCATCGCCATGGACCGCCGCGCGACGGGCTAAAACAGGCCGAGGAACGAGGTCTTCGGCTTGTCCTGGATGATCGGCGTGTCGCCGGCCGTGGGCGGCTGGCCCAGGGCCGCGTTCTGGCGCAGGCGGCGGCTTTCGGCCGTCGCGTCCAGCACCGTTCCCGGCGGGGCGCTGCCCTGCCAGAACATCAGCCTGTCGGTCAGGTTGCCCGACGGCCGGTCCAGCGCGACCTCGCCATCCACCCGGTGGCGTATGTCGGCGGGCGCGGCCGGACCCGCTTCGGCCACCAGCGCCTGCTGCCCGGCCGAGTTGGGGCCGGCGGCGCCGCCCCCGCCGATCAGGGCGGTGTCGGGCGCCAGCGCCGCCTCGGCGGCGGCCTGGCTGCTGACCTCCTGCGGGCGGGCGGCGCCTGGCTGCGGCGCGCGCAGGGTGGTGTCTGGCGGCATCGACAGCGGGGCGCGGGTTTCCACGGTGAACTCGTCGGGGATGTCGCGGGTCAGGCCGAAGGTGCGCTCCACGTCGCCGCAGCCGGCGAGGCAGGCGGTGGCGAGCAGCAGCAGGCAGGTTCGTGTCATGGCGTTCCCCGGCGCGCGTGTCTGGGCCGTGCGGCAGGGTTTACGCGGTGGGCGGACGGGGCCGCAAGCGGGCGCGCGCGCCGGGCAGCATGCCCTCCAGCAGCAGGGCGGCCACGCCGAGCACGATGGCGCTGTCGCCCAGGTTGAACACGAAGGGGAACGGGTCGAACCCCGCCCAGTGCACGTGCACGAAATCGACCACCATGCCGAAGCGCGCCCGGTCGGCCACGTTGCCGAGCGCGCCGCCGGCGACCGCACCGAGTGCCAGCGCGGTGGCGGGCGTCTCTGCGCGCCTGAGCCAGACGAACAGGCCGACGACGACGGCGACGGCGACGCAGCCGAGGAGGGCTTGACCCGCGCCGCGCCCCGCCTGCAGCAGGCCGAAGGTGACGCCGTGGTTCCACACCATGGCGAAATCGAGCAGCGGCGGCAGGATCGGCACGTCGCCGCGCGCGGGCAGGTCCAGCCCGTGCAGCACCCATTGCTTCGACGCCTGGTCCGCGGCGAGCACGGCGGCGGCGAGCGAAAGGCCGGCGGCGGTGCGGCTGCGCGGGGTCATGCGGCGCGGCGGACGAGGCCGCTGTCCACGGCGTCGGTGCAGCGTCGGCAGAGTGTCGGGTGGGCGGCATGGGTGCCCACTTCGGGCAGCACGCGCCAGCAGCGGGCGCATTTCTCGCCGGGGGCGACACGGGCGATCGGTTCGAGGATGCCGTCCTCGATCCTCACCGACGAGACGATGGCAAGTTCGGCCCATTCATCGGCGGAACGCTGACCCCAAGATTGTGGGATCGTCACTTCGGCCTGAAGCGACGAACCGATCTCTCCCTGCTTGCGAAGCATTTCGACGACGGTCGTGATGTCCCCCCGCCGCGCGCGCAGCTGATCCATCTCGACCCGCGCCGAGCCGTACGCGTCGATGTCAGGAGGCATCGTCGGAAAGACGTGCAGATGCACGCTGTCGGACTCGCCGTAGCGCGCCGACCACGCCTCCTCCGCGGTGAAGCACAGGACGGGTGCCAGCCAGGTGCACAGGCAGCGATGCAGCAGGTCGAGCACGGTCCGGCACGCCCTGCGCCGTTCGTTGTCGGGCTGGTCGCAATACAGCGTGTCCTTGCGAATGTCGAAGTAGAACGCGCTGAGGTCCGCGCTGCAGAACGCGTGCAGCTCGGGATAGACGCCGGTCCAGTTGTGGTCGCCCACGGCCTGACGGACGCGCCGGTCGATGTCGCCGAGACGGAGCAGGATGTAGCGTTCCAGCAACGGCATCCTTGCGTAGGCGACACGCTCGTCCTCGCTCCAGCCGTCGAGCGCGCCCAGCAGCCAGCGCAGCGTGTTGCGCAGGCGGCGGTACAGTTCGGCCTGTTGCTTGAGGATCTCGCGGCCGATGCGCTGGTCTTCGGTCGCGTCGCTGTTCATCACCCACAGGCGCAGGATGTCGGCGCCGTACTCGTCGATGACCTTTTGCGGGGCCATGACGTTGCCGACCGACTTGCTCATCTTGTGGCCCTGCTCGTCCAGCGTGAAGCCGTGCGTCAGCACCGCGCGGAACGGCGCCTGGCCGCGCGCGCCGATACCTTCCAGAAGGGAGGACTGGAACCAGCCGCGATGCTGGTCGGAGCCTTCCAGATACAGGTCGGCGGGCCAGCGCAGTCCGCGGTCGATAAGCGTGAACACGTTGGTGCAGCCGGATTCGAACCACACATCGACGATGTCGCGCACCTGTTCGTAATCGCGGGCGTCGTATTGGCCGAGGAAGCGCGAGGGCGGCGAGGCCCACCACGCATCCGCCCCCTCGGCCGCAAACACCTGGGCGATGCGCGCCATCACGTCCGGATCGCGCAGCAGCTGCCCGGTGCGCTGTTCGACAAACACCGCGATCGGCACGCCCCAGGCGCGCTGCCGGCTGATGCACCAGTCCGGCCGGTTGGCGACCATGCTGGACAGGCGGTTGCGTCCGGCTTCGGGCACGAAGGGCGTCTGTTCGATGGCGGCGAGCGCGCGGTCGCGAATCTGCGCCTCGCCGTCCATGCGGATGAACCATTGCGGGGTCGCGCGAAAGATCAGCGGCGCCTTGGACCGCCAGCTATGCGGGTATGCGTGGACCAGCGTTCCCTGCTTGACCAGCGCGCCCGCCTCGATCAGCGCCGCACAGACCGGTTTGGCCGCGCGGAACACGTGCACGCCGGCCAGTAGCGGCACCCAAGGGTAGTACGTGCCGTCATCGGCGACGGTTTCGGGCACTTCGATGCCGTGCGCGCGGCAGAGCGTAAAGTCGTCCTCGCCATGCGCGGGCGCCATGTGCACGAAGCCGGTGCCCTGGTCGGTGGTGACGAACTCGCCCGCCAGAAGCGGCATGTCGAAATCGTAGCCCTGACCGCGCCAGGGATGCGCCACGACCGTGCCGGCGAGCTCGGCCCCGGACCATACATGGACGACGTGGTGCCCAGTGATGCCTGCATCCTTGAGGAAGCCATCCAGCAAGGCGAACGCGACCAGCAACTGGCTTCCGGCGGCCACCAGAGAGCCGTCCGCCGCCGCATCGACGCGGACGAGCGCGTACTCGATCGCCTCGCCATAGGCGATGGCGCGGCTGCCGGGCATGGTCCACGGCGTGGTGGTCCAGATCACCACCGACGCGCCGTGCAGCGCCGGCAAGGGCGACCGCACGACGGGATACCGCACCCAGATCGTCGTGCTCGTATGGTCGGCGTACTCCACCTCTGCTTCGGCCAGCGCGGTCTTCTCCACCACGCTCCACAGCACCGGACGCAGGCCGCGATACAGCGCGCCATTGGCGGCAAAGCGGTGGATTTCCGACACGATCGCCGCCTCGGACGAAAAATCCATCGTCGCGTAGCGGTTCGCCCAGTCGCCGAAGATGCCGAGCCGCTCGAACTCTCGGGCCTGCACGTCCAGCCAGTGCGCCGCGTGCGCGCGGCACTCGGCGCGGAAATCCAGCAGCGGGACGGCGTCCTTGTCGCGCCCCGCGCGGCGGTATTTCTCCTCGATCTGCCACTCGATCGGCAGGCCGTGGCAGTCCCAGCCGGGCACGTAATAGGCGTCCTCGCCCGCCATCTGGTGCGCGCGGTTGATCACGTCCTTCAGGATCTTGTTCAGCGCGTGGCCGATATGGATGTTGCCGTTGGCGTAGGGCGGGCCGTCATGCAGGATGAATCTCTGCCGCCCCTCCGACTGCGCCCTGATCTTGCCGTAGAGGTCCATCGCCGCCCAGCGCGCCAGCATCGCCGGCTCGCGCTTCGGCAGGTCGCCGCGCATCGGGAACGATGTCTTGGGCAGGAAGACGGTGTCGCGGTAATCCTGTGTCATCGTGCTCCCAACAGGGCTCTGGCCGCCTCGGCATCGGCTGCGATCTGGCCGCGCAGCGCGTCGAAGCTGGCAAATTTCTGCTCGGCGCGCAGGTAGGCGTGCAGCGCCACCGAGATCTCCTGACCGTAGAGGTCGCCGTCGAAATCGAACAGGTGGACCTCCAGCCGGCTCTCCACCCCGTCGCTGACGGTGGGGCGCCGGCCGATATTGGCGACCCCTGCATGCTCGCGGCCGTGGGCCAGCCGCACCACCGCCGCGTACACGCCGCGCGCCGGCTCGAGATGCCGGCCGAGCGCCACGTTGGCGGTGGGGTACCCGATGGTGCGGCCGCGCTTGTCGCCATGCGCGACCGCGCCGCGTATCGCCCAGGGGCGGCCGAGATCGGCGGTGGCACGCTCCGGGTAGCCGTCCTGCAGCACGCGGCGGATGCGGGTCGAGGAGAGCGGTCCCTGCGCGTCGGCGAGCGGCGGGACGATGGTCAGCCCCATGCCGAGCGCCTCGGCGCGGGCGGCCAGCAGCGCCACGCCGCCGCCCCGCCTGTGGCCGAAGGCGAAATCCGGCCCGCAGGCCAGATGCGCCGCCCCCAGCCCGCCCTGCAGAACGTCGGCGATGAAGCGCTCGCCGGTCAGGTGCGAGAACGCCTCGTCGAACGCCACCTCGTAGACCAGTTTGACGCCGAGCGCCGCCAGCGCGTCCGCGCGCTCGGCCGACAGCGTCAGGCGGAACGGCGGGTCGTCGGGTCGGAACAGCTCGCGCGGATGCGGCTCGAAGGTCAGCACAGCGAGCTTCAGGTCGGGGCGCGCGGCGTGGGCCGCGCGCACCAGATGGGCGTGGCCGCGATGCACGCCGTCGAAATTGCCCAGCGCCACGGTCGCCCCCCGCGCCTCGTCGGGCAGCCCGGTCCAGTCGCGAAAAAGCTGCATGGGAGCGGGGTTGTCGGGCATGCGTTGCTGCTAGGCAAGGCCAGGGGCTCTGCCCCTGGCGCCGCAGGCTCGGACCAATGGCGCCTTTGCGCCAGCCCCGCTAAGGACAGTCGTCCTTAGAACCTGTTTGTTGAGGGTAGAATACCAGGGGTCGCACGGGCCTATGATACAGAACGAGTCGGCCCCTGGTATTCTACCCTCATGAATGGTGTCCAGAGGCCGACTGGCCTTTGGTGGGGGTCTGGGGGCAAAGCCTCCAGCCTTGCCTCAAGAAGGGATCGGCAATGGACGACGACCTCCTGGCCCGCATGCTGCTCGACGCCAGGCACGGCGACGCGGTTCCGGCCGATGTGGTGCCGACAGACGTGGCGCAGGCCTATCGCGTGCAGCGGCTGGTGATGGCGCATCTGGGCGAGATCGGCGGCTGGAAGGTGGGCGCGGCGGGGCCGGATGCGCCCATCAGCTGCGCGCCCATGCCGGCCGGCGGCCTGTCCCACAGCCCCGCGGCGCTGAACGCGCGCCTGTTCACGCAGCGCGAGGTTGAGTCGGAAATCTGTTTCCGTCTGCGCAGCGGCCTGCCCGCGCGAGGCGCGCCGTATGACGGGAACGCGGTGCTGGACGCGATCGGCACCTGTCATCCTGGGGTCGAGGTGCTGCAGTCGCGCTATGCGGCGCCGGACTCGGTGGGCCCGGCCGCATTGCTGGCCGACTTCATCCAGACCGGCGCCTATGTGGTGGGCGAGCCGATCGCCGACTGGGACCGCATCGATTTCAGTCGCATGCGGGTGCATCAGGGCGTGACCGGCCAGCCCGATTACACCGCGACCGGCAACCCTGCGGGCGGCATGCTGCGGCTGATCGTCTGGCTGGCCAACGAGGGCGCGGTCTGGGCGGGCGGGCTGCGCGCCGGCCAGGTCGTCACCTGCGGGTCATGGACCGGCAAGACGCGGTGCCAGGCGGGCGGCCAGGCCACGGCGCGGTTCGACGGCGCGCCGCCCGTCGTGGTCGGGTTCACGCCCTGACCCGGCGGACCGTTCAGGACCGGATCAACTTGATCCGCTTGCCGGCAACACCCAGCGCGATCTGCCCCTGCTTGAGCGCCAGCGCGTCCTCTCCGAACACGCCGAACCGCCAGCCGTGCAGCGCGGGCACGTCCGGCGCGTCCTCGCTGGCCAGGCGGTCGATGTCGTCCGAGGAGGCGAGCAGCTTGGGCGCCACGTCGTGGCTCTCGGCCTTTTCGGCCAGCAGCACCTTCAGCAGGGCCACCAGCGCCGGCGACGGACGCGCGCCCTCGCGCGCCGCGCGGGCTTCGGGCAGCGCGTCCTCGGGCAGCGCCGCCGATTGCGCGATCGCCGCGAGCAGCATCTGGCCCGTCGCCCCCTCGGCGAAGCCGCGCGTGACGCCGCGGATGCGCCCCAGCGCCTCGGGGCTGTCGGGCATGGTGGCGGCGATCTCCAGCAGGCTCTCGTCGCGCACCAGGCGCTGGCGGGGAATGTTGATCCTCTGCGCCTCGCGCTCGCGCCAGGCCGCGATGGCGCGCAGGGCGCCCAGCATGCGGCGGTTGCTGGTGCGCGGGCGCAGGCGCTCCCACATCGTCTCCGGGTCCGGCCGGTAGGTGGCGGGCTCGGCCAGCACGGCCATCTCCTCGCCGACCCAGGCCAGCCGTCCCTCCCCCTCCAGCCGCGCCGTCAGCCGTTCGTAGACGGTGCGCAGGTGGGTGACGTCGGCCGCGGCGTAGGCGACCTGGGCGGGGCTGAGCGGCCTGGCCGACCAGTCCGAAAACCGGTGCGCCTTGTCGATCTGCCCGCCCGCCAGCCCGGCCACCAGGCTGTCATAGCCGACCTGGTCGCCGAAGCCCGCCACCATCGCCGCGACCTGGGTGTCGAACAGCGGCACCGGCACCGCGCCGAACAGCTGCAGGAAGATCTCCACGTCCTGGCGCGCGGCGTGGAACACCTTGACCACGCGGGCGTCGGCCAGCAGCCGGCCGAGCGGAGCGAGGTCGAGGCCGGGCGCCAGCGCATCGACCACGGCCACGTCCGCCACGCCGCCCAGCTGCACCACGCACAGCTCGGGCCAGTAGGTGCGCTCCCGCATGAACTCTGTGTCGACCGTCACGTACGGTTCAGCGCAGAGGCGCTCGCACAGGGCGGCAAGGGCGGCGGTTTCGGTGACCAGGACGGGGGGCGCGAACACGTCGCGCGACGGGCGGGGCATCCGGTTCCATACTCCGGGCGGAGGCTTTATGGAACCTGCCGGGGAACGCCCCGGACCCCGCCGACGCTCTATCCTTTCGTTTGTCGAGCAGCTTAATCATCCAGACTGGTTCCAGTCTGGATGATGCTGCTCTAAGGAACCCCATGCATCAATACCGGACCCATACCTGTGGCGCGCTGCGCGCCGGCGATGCGGGCGCCACCGCCCGGCTATCGGGCTGGGTCCACTCCAAGCGCGACCATGGCGGGCTGCTGTTCGTCGACCTGCGCGACCATTACGGCCTGACGCAGATCGTGTTCCCGCACGGCTCGCCTGCGCTGGCGACCGCGGACGCGCTGCGCGTGGAAAGCTGCATCACGATCACCGGCGAGGTGGTCGCGCGCGCACCCGACACGGTGAACCCGCGCCTGCCCACCGGGGAGATAGAGCTGGTGGCCCGCGACATGGCCGTGCAATCGGCGGCCGACGTGCTGCCGATGCAGGTGGCCGGCACGGAGAGCTATTCGGACGAGACCCGCCTCACCTACCGCTACATCGACCTGCGGCGCGAGCGGGTGCACGCCAACATGATGCTGCGCGCCCAGGTGATCGCCTCGCTGCGCCGCAGGATGCTCGACCAGGGTTTCACCGAGTTCCAGACGCCGATCCTGACCGCGAGCTCGCCAGAGGGCGCGCGCGACTTCCTGGTGCCGGCGCGCAACCACCCCGGACGCTTCTACGCGCTGCCCCAGGCGCCGCAGCAATTCAAGCAGCTGCTGATGGTGGCGGGGTTCGACCGCTACTTCCAGATTGCGCCCTGCTTCCGCGACGAGGCCAGCCGCGCCGACCGTTCGCCCGGCGAGTTCTACCAGCTCGACCTGGAAATGAGCTTCGTCAGCCAGGAAGACGTATTCGCGGCCGTGGAGCCGGTGATCGGCGGGTTGTTCAAGGAGTTCGCCCGCGGCCGCGCGGTCGATGGCTCGCCGTTCCGCCGCATCCCCTACGACCAGGCGATGCTCGATTACGGGTCCGACAAGCCCGACCTGCGCAACCCGCTGATCATCCGCGACGTGACCGCGCAGTTCGCCGGCAGCAGTTTCGGGCTGTTCGCCAAGATCGCGGCCGGCGGCGGCATCGTGCGCGCCATTCCTGCGCCGGGTGCCGCGGCGCGGCCGCGCGGCTTCTTCGACAAGCTCAACGAGTGGGCGCGCGCGGAGGGCGCGGGCGGCCTCGGCTACATCGCCTTCGAGACCGACGGCGCGCGCGGCCCGATCGCGAAGAACCTCGAGCCGGAACGGCTGGACGCCGTGCGCGCCGCCTGCGGGCTGAATGCGGGGGACGCGGTGTTCTTCGCCGCCGGCGCGCGCGAGGCGGCACAGAAATTCGCGGGCTTGGTGCGCACGCGCATCGGCCAGGAACTGGACCTTGTCGAGAAGGACAGTTTTCGCTTCTGCTGGGTGGTCGATTTCCCGATGTACGAGCTGAACGAGGAGGAGCAGATCGACTTCTCGCACAACCCGTTCAGCATGCCGCAGGGCGGTATGGAGGCGCTCGAAACGCTCGACCCGCTGACGATCAAGGCGTTCCAGTACGACATCGTCTGCAACGGCATCGAATTGTCGTCCGGCGCCATACGCAACCACCGGCCGGACATCATGATCCGCGCTTTCGAGATCGCCGGCTACAGCCGTGCCGAGGTGGAGGCGCGGTTCGGCGGCATGCTCAACGCCTTCCGCTTCGGCGCGCCGCCGCATGGCGGCTCGGCGCCGGGCATCGACCGCATGGTGATGCTGCTGGCCGACGAGCCAAACATACGCGAGGTCATCCTGTTCCCGCTGAACCAGCAGGGCGAGGACCTGATGATGGGCGCGCCGGCGGAAGTATCGGCGCAGCGTCTCAAGGAGTTGTCGCTCAAGCTCGATCTGCCACCCAGGGTTGTAAAGTCCTAGCGCAGCTTTCACTGCAATCACTTCGAAGTGTGCGGAACGATTTTGTTTGCAAATGCAGAACGGCTTCTGACGAAATAGTAGGGTAAACGCCCTGGCACGGGCGTTTGCCACGTTGGCGCACCGTGGTTAGTGTGAGGCCGTAAGAAAACGGAAGCGTCCGCGCCTGTTGAGTGACCGAAACCTGCGCCCGCCCGGCTGGCGGCGGGCGTCCTGCCGACCCCGCGAAATCCTGACTGCACCGACGAGAACCGTCCTTCGGTTTTCGGACGGCTGCCCATCCCCTTTGGAGGCTTGTTGATGTCTTGTAAGCTGAAGACTGCGTTGCTGTGCGCGACCGTGCTTGCCGGTGCGCCGATGGCCTCGGCCGCCCCGCTGGTGACCGGCGCGGTGGATGACGCGGCCACAATCGCCATCGCCGGCGAGCGGTCGCCCAACCTGGCGGTCGCGCGCGACCTCGGCACGCTGGCCGACTTCACGGTGCTGCCGCACGTCACCATGGTGCTCAAGCGCCCTGCGGCGCTGCAGGCGGCGTTCGACAAGCTCGTGCACGACCAGACCGATGCGGCCTCGCCCTCGTACCACAAATGGCTGTCGCCTGCTGACCTGCGCGCCTACGGGCCGGACCAGGCCGACATCGCCCGCACCGTCGCCTGGCTGCAGAGCCACGGGCTGACGGTCAACCGGGTGGCGCCGAGCGGCATGTCGATCGACTTCGCGGGTTCCGCCGCCGCCATCGCCGGCGCATTCCACACCTCGCTGCACAACGTGTCGTTCGCGGGTGAGACGCACATCGCCAACATGAGCGACCTGGCGATCCCCGCCGCGCTGTCCCCTGTGGTGCGCGGCGCCACGCTGTCGAACTTCTTTCCCAAGCCGAACATGGTCAAGCCGAGCCCGGGCTTCACCCTGCCCACCAGCCCGACCTTCTACGCGGTGGGCGCCCAGGACTTCGCCACCATCTACAACGTGCAGTCGCTGCGTTCGGCGGCGACGAACTTCTACGGCCAGCCGATCACCGGCACCGGCGTCACGGTGGCCGTCGTCGAACAGACCGACATCAGCCCTGCGGACTGGACCACGTTCCGCACGCAGTTCGGCCTGGGCGGCTATGCCGGCACCCTGTCGATCACCCATCCGGGCGGTTGCGGCGACCCGGGCTTCACCTTCGACGAGGGCGAGGCTGCACTGGACGCCGAATGGTCGAGCGCGGTCGCACCCGACGCAAGCATCGTCGAGGCGGCCTGTGCCGGGTCGGCAACCACCTTCGGGGTCGAGACCACGCTGCAGAACCTGGTCGAACTCGGCACGCCGGCAAGCGTGCTCAGCATCAGCTATGGCGGTTCGGAGGCGGGCAACGGCCTGACCTTCCTGCAAGGCTGGAACGACCTGGTCGAGATGGGTGCCTCCGAAGGGCTGTCGATCATGATCTCCACCGGCGACGGCGGCGTGTCGGCCAACACGGGGGGCATCACCGGCAACGGCATCGCGGTCAACGGCCTGTCGACGAACGCCTACAACACCTCGCTCGGCGGGACCGATTTCTACGACACCGCACTCGGCCAGAACGCGAAATACTGGTCGGCGAAGAACATGGTGGGCAAGTCGTCGGCCATGTCCTACGTGCCGGAAATCCCGTGGGACAATTCCTGCTCCAGCTCGATCGTGGTGAAGTATCTCGGCTACCCGGGCGCGCTGGCCAGCTGCAACGCCAGCCCGACCAACCCGGGCGACGGCGTACCGTTCGTGCAGAACGACGTAGGCGGCACCGGCGGGCAGAGCATCTACTTCGCCAAGCCCGACTGGCAGAACATCGGCGTGCGCGGCGTGCCGAAGGACGGCGTGCGCGACCAGCCGGACGTGTCCCTGTTCGCATCCAACGGCAGCTGGGGACATTTCTACGTGTTCTGCATGTCCAACAGGAACACCGGCGGCACACGCTGCAACTACGGCAACATCAACGACGTGTTCGGCAACGCGGCGGGCGGAACGTCGTTCGCGGCCCCCGCCTTCGCCGGCATCATGGCGCTGGTGGACGAGGTGAAGGGCATCAAGGTCGGCAACGCTTCGCCGCGCCTGTACCAGCTGGCCCAGCTGCAGTTCGACAACTCCGTGCTGAGCCTGAAATGTAACGCCACGCTGGGCAACGCCATCTCGACCGCCTGCGTGTTCAACAACGTCACCACCGGCAACAACTCCGAACCCTGCATCGCCGGCACGGTGGACTGCCACGGCACCGGGGCGCAGGGCATCGGCGTGCTGCGTTCGCCGAACTTCCCCATGGTCAACGCCTTCCCCGCGCAGCCCGGCTACAGCCTGGCGACCGGGCTCGGTTCGGTGAACGTGGCGAACCTGCTCTACAACTACTGAGCACGGGCGGGAGGAGTGGCGACACTCCTCCCCATCGCCGCGCCATGGACGGGATCAACCAAGACGATCAGGACATCGACGTCGAGCGGAACGTCAAGGCGCCTCGTCGCGCAGCGCATTGACCACGTCGAGCGTCACCCTCGGCTTGCCCAGTGACTGTCGCGCCAGTGCACAGACGACCTCGCCAAGGCTGCGATGGTGTTGTTCGGCGATTGTCCTGGCTGCCGCCAACACGTCGTCATCGATCGTCAAGGTCGTCCGCATACCACCTGCTGAGATGATCCCGAGCTCAGCACCACGCATCATATGTCACGGTGAAGAGGCGGCTCGGTGGTGCAGCAGCACGAGCGCACGCCGCAGCCGGCGGATGCCGCCTCTGACCTGTCCGCGGTCGCATAGCTCGCGGCCCTCGGCCAGCAGGCGTTGCACGTCGACGCTGCTGCTGTGCCGCTCGACGACCTGGCGGACGAGTTGCGCGCAATAGGCCGGGGTATCGGTGGTCAGAGCGAAACTGGGCGGTTCGTCGGCCAGCACGGGCGGTGCTGCGGACAGCGCCAACCAGGGCGGCACTGCCAGCAGCAGCATGACGGCGCGGCGTGTCATCTAAGGTGCGTTGATGACAGTGCGGCGTTCTCCGGTGGATGGGGTGCGGATGAAGCCGGCGTAATGTTGGGCGGGGCGGCGGTCATTGCCGGCACGGTGATGCTGGCGCGCAGCCCGGGATGCGTGTCCTCGAGCGCCAGCTGGCCGTCATGCAGCACGGCCACCGCCTGGACCAGGGCCAGGCCCAGGCCTGAGCCTGGCGTGTTGCGGGCGGTCTCTCCCCGGAAGAAGCGTTCGGCGGCGCGCGGACGGTCCGCCTCGGGAATGCCGGGTCCCTGGTCGGCGACTGACAGGGTCACGATGCGGTCGGCGCGCGTGGCGCACAGCGTGATCTGGCCGCCCTGGGGGGAAAACTTGGTGGCATTGTCGAGCAAGTTGGCCACCGCCTGCTGCAGCAGGTCGCGGTCGCCGAGGATGGCCAGCGTGTCCGGCACTTCGAGCCGCAACGTCAGCCCGTGCTCCTCGGCGACCGCGCCGTAAAGATCGGCCAAATCGGCGAGCAGCGGTCCGAGATCAACCTCGGCAAAGGCCGAGCGGCGCGCCCCCACCTCGATCTCGGCGATGCGCATCAGCGCCTGGAACACCGCCGTGACGCCATCCAGATCGGCCACCGCGCGCTCCACGCCGGCGCGCAGCTCGGCCTCCGAGCGCGCGTGCAGGGCCGCGTCCTCCAGCCGGGCGCGGGCGCGGGTGATCGGCGTGCGCAGGTCGTGGGCGATGGCGTTGCTGACCTGGCGCACGCCGTCCATCAGCTTGGCGATGCGCTCCAGCATGGTGTTGATGGACTCGGCCATGCGGTCGAACTCGTCCCCGCCGCCGGTACGGCGCACGCGCGGCGTCAGGTCGCCGCCGGCGATGGCTTCGGCGGTGGCCGAAACCTCGGCCACCATGCGGCGGAACAGGTTGCGGATCAGCAGCGCGCCGGCAGTGCCCAGCAGGGCCACCACCAGCATCGAGGACAGCAGCGTGCTGGTCAGCAGCTGCCGCAGCTGCACCCTGCCCCGCACGTCCCGCCCGACGAGCAGGCGAAAGCCGCCCGGCAGGTCGTAGCGCCGCACGTCGGCCACCGAGTGCGTGCCGGCCCGGCTGACCTGAAGCTCGTAGATCACGCCCGGACGGGCCACCCGCTCCGGCCAGCGCCCGAGATTGCCGGCGACGGTCGCGCCCAGCGGGTCGGACACCTCGTAGATCGCGTCGTCGTCCACGTTCTCCGCCAGCCGGTCCTGGATGGTGAGCAGCAGCGAGGGGATGCCGCCCTCCGACCAGCGCTCGACCAGGCCCTGCGCGTCGGCGTTGATCGCCGCTTCCACCTGCCGGTCGAGCAGGCCGGCCGTGGACAGCCACAGGAACAGCACCAGCGCGAGGGCGGATGCGGCAAACACGACGCCGAAGAGCAAAGCGAAGCGGAGGCTGGCGGAGCGGATCATTCAGTCTGTCTGATCGCGCTACGTGGCGTCAGCGTTCGACGAGAAATCGGCGCGGCAGGTCGGACTCTTCGTAGAAAACGGCTATTATCATAGAATCGGGTCCGGTCGTGTGTCCGACCCAATAGCGTCCGGCGAGAGTCCAAGCCTCCCCGTCCCTTGCAAGTTCCGGATAAGGCCGAGGTGCCGACACGCTCCGCCCAGACAGTATCTGCCGAGCCGCTTGGCGAATGGCGACTGTCAGGTTACGGCTGGCCTCGGTTCGGCCCTGATTGCGATAATGTCGCCGAAGGATCTCGATCTGCCGTCTAGCACCTTCGGTTTGCCTCACCCGTTGGCGTTGAGCTTTGCCTTCGGCAGCTGCTCGGCCGCGAACTCCGCCGCGTCCTCAGCCTCAAGGGCCTGAAGAAACGGCTCCAGCTCGGACACACGCCCGGCGGCAATATCTGCCCGTCCGCGCTCGAGTGCGGCGAGCCATGATTTTGGAGCGCTACGGGGTGCTTGGTCCATCATGGAAGCTTAGGAATCGCTGACGATGAGGGGAAGACCGAACATACCACGCTCGAAGTGATTGACCGCCACGAGGATGAACATGGCTGTAAAAGGTGTGTCCAAGAAAAAGGTTGGTCAAACTGTCTGGTCAAACGCCGCTTGGAAGGTTGTCGAAGGGCGATTGACTCCAGGCCGGGGACGCCCTCCGAAGCAAAGCCACCTCTTAAGGTTTAATAGCCCGTGGTGTAAGTCAAACTCACGTCTCCTGTTGCGTCCCTAAGTGGGTTGACTTCACGCGGCACCTACTCCGGCCGCAACATGTAACCCGCATTCCGGATCGTGTGGATCAGCGCCGTCGGAAACGGCTTGTCGATCTTCTGCCGCAACCGAGACACATGCACGTCGATGACGTTGGTTTGCGGGTCGAAATGGTAGTCCCACACGCCTTCTAGAAGCATCGTGCGTGTCACCACCTGGGCGGCGTGGCGCATCAGGTATTCGAGCAGGCGGAACTCGCGCGGTTGCAGGTCGATCTTCTGGCCGGCGCGGCGGACGGTGCGCGACAGCAGATCCATCTCCAGATCACCCACCAGCAGTTTGGTCTGCGGGCCTTCGGACTTGCCGCGGCGGGTCAGCGCCTCGACGCGCGCCAGCAGCTCGGAAAAGGCGAAGGGCTTGGTCAGGTAGTCGTCGCCCCCCGCCTTAAGCCCGGCCACCCGTTCGTCCACCTGGGCGAGTGCGGAGAGCAGCAGCACGGGGGTCGCGTTGTTCTGGGTGCGCAAGGTCTCCAGCAGGCGTATGCCGTCGATGCCGCCTGGCAGCATGCGGTCCAGGATGATGGTGTCGAACGCCTCGCTGGCCGCCATGAACAGCCCGTCGCGGCCGTTATCGGCGTGCTCGACCACGTGCCCCGCCTCGCGCAGCCCCTTGGTCACGAATTGCGCGACCGTCGGATCGTCTTCCACCAGGAGGATGCGCATTGTCAGCTATCAGCCTTCAGCTATCAGTCGTCAGACGGTACGCTCCGGCGCCGGCCGTCTGACAGTTGACGGCTGACAGCTGTCTCACTGGTCGGGCTCGGCTTGCGGGGGCTCGGGGGGGCGCCGGCCGACCACCACGGGCACGTCCACCGTCTGGCTGCCGCGGCGCACCCGCAGCGTCGCGGTCGCACCCGGGTTGACCGAGGACACGTCGCGTATCAGCTCGCGCGTGCTCTCCACCCGCTCGCCGTTGATCGCTGTGACGAGGTCGCCCGCCCGCAGGCCGCCACGCGCCGCGGGACCGCCATGGTTGACCGAGGCGATGGCCGCACCCGGCCGCTTGCGGTTGGCGGTGTCGAGCTCGACCCCGAGCCAGCCGCGCTCCACATGCCCGCGCGACAGCAGCTCGCCCACGATCTTGGACGCGATTTCCGACGGGATCGCGAAGCCGACGCCCACCGACCCGCCGGTGGGCGAGACGATTGCAGTGTTCAGCGCGATCACCTCGCCCGACATGTTGAAGCTGGGGCCGCCCGAGTTGCCGGGGTTGATCGGCGCGTCCAGCTGGAAGAAGTCGTCGAACGGCCCGGCGCCGATGTCGCGCCCGCGCGCGCTGACGATGCCGGCGGTGACCGACCCCCCCAGGCCGAACGGGTTGCCCGCCGCCATGATCCAGTCGCCCACCTGCACCACCCGGCTGTCGCCCCACGGCACGGCGGGCAGGTCGCGGCCGGCATCGACCTTGATCACCGCGATGTCGGTCAGCTCGTCAGTGCCCACGATGCGCGCCGGCAGCTCGGTGCCGTCGGTGAAGCTGACCAGTATCTTGTCGGCGCTGCCCACCACGTGGTTGTTGGTGACGATGATGCCGGAGCCGTCCAGCACGAAGCCCGAGCCCGCGCCGATCATCTGCTCGCGCCGGCCGCGCAGCCTGTCGCGGAACGTCTTCTCGAACGGCGTGCCGCGCAGTTCGGGCGGCATGGCCGAGGCCGAGGCCGAATCGGCCACGTTCATCCTGACGGCGATGTTGACCACGGCCGGAACCACGCGCCGCACCAGCGGCGCGAAGGTCAGCGGCCCGGTCTGCACCAGCGGCTGGGCCGACATGGCCCGGGCGGAAACCAGAAGCACCGCGCAGATGAAGAGCACACGCCGCATCGCCGATGATTGGCATGGGCCGTGGCCGGTAACAAGAACGCTCGTCCAGGGATCACCAGCCTGACTGCGGCCCTGGCTGTTGCACTCGGTCGCACACGCGGCATTGCCAAGCGGCGCGGCATGCCGAAATGCTCGCACGCTTCGAAGGGCTCGAGTCCGATGCGTCTCCGCACCCTGGTTGTTCTCGCCTGCCTGGCGCCGGCCGCCGCGCGGAGCGCGGAACCTGCCCCGGCGCGGAGCGCGGAACCTGCCCCGGCGCGCAGCGCGGAACCTGCCCCGATGCGCAGCGCAGACGCCGAGGGCCCGCCGCTGCGTGCCGGGGTGCTGCCCAACGCGGTGCCCTTCGTCATGCGCGACGACCAGGGCAACTACACCGGCTTCACCATAGAGCTGTTCCGCCTGATCGCGGCGCGCATGGGGCGGCCCATCGTCTTCACCACGGCCAGCCAGCCGGCGCTGTTCGCGGGGCTGGACCGCGGCGCCTACGACGTGCTGCCAGGACCGATCCCGGCCACGCCCGACCGGGCATCCGAGATGCTGCTGACCGAGGGCTATCTGTGGTCGGAGTTCAGCTTCGGCGCCCGGACCGCGCAGCCGGTGCGCAGCCTGGCCGATCTGCGCGGGCGGCGCGTCGCGGTGCGGACCGGCAGCCCTTACGAGGAGTGGGTGGAACAGAATGCCGGGCGCTACGGGTTCAGCGTCATCCGTGCCGACAGCGGTGTCGCGGCGGCCAGCCTCGTCGTGCACGGCCAGGCCGATGCGAGCCTGGGCAGCAGCCCGGTGCAGGAGTATGCCGCCAGCCGCAACCCGAACTTCGCCGCGGGTTTGTCGTTGCCGGAAACGCGCACGCATGAAAGTGCGGCGGTGCGCCGGTCTGACGTCGAGATGCGGGACGAGATGGAGGATGCGCTACGGTGCTTGAAGCAGAACGGCACGGTGGCGCGGCTGTCCCGGCAGTGGTTCGGACGTGAGCCGGGCGCCGAGGATCTCGAGAACCTCCTGGTGCCGGGCTACGGCGTGCCTGGCCTGGCAGGATACGACCCCAGGCCGCGCAAGACGCATTGCTAGAGCAGATACCGATCAGACGGAATCGTCTGATCGGGTGAAGATGCTCGCAAAACAAGGAGCTAGAGCCTGTGGAGTGAACGCAAGTGAACGGAACATGCTCTAGCTCGCCGGCAGCTTGGGCCGCAGGCCTAGGCCTGGTGCTGGCCGGGTGCGCGGCCAGGCCGCTGCCGCCGCCCAAGCCGGCCGGCGTCACGCCGCGGACCCAGGGGCCGGCGAGCCACGGCCCGAATGTGGCGGACGACCACGTGCCGCCCTTCGCGTCCGCGCCGTGGGAGCCGTTCAGCCGCGCCGACGTGGTGGCGATCGCGCAGCGGGAATGGCGCCTGTTCGGCTCGCCGGTCGACCACGACCCGCCCGAAACCCGCCCGGTGCCCCCGCCCGACCAGAAGCCGGAGCGCGAGCCCGGGCTGTGGCAGCGCATCGGCGAATACTGGTGGATCGGGCAGGACCCGGGCGAGCGCGAAGTCGCCTGGACCGGCATGCACGACGAGAACGGCACCCTGTTCGAGGCGGGGCGCGACAGCGGCTTCGCCTGGTCGGCGGCGTTCATCTCCTACGTCATGCGCGTGGCCGGCGCAGGACCGGACTTCCCCTACTCGCCGAACCACTCGACCTACATCAACGCCGCCGCCTCCGGCGCCGCCAGGGTGTTGCGGGCCTACGCTCCGGCCGATTACGCGCCGCTGCCTGGCGACGTCATCTGCATGGGCCGCGGCCGGGCGGCCGGGCTGACGTTCCGCGACCTTCCGACCGCCTCGCTGTTCCCCGGCCATTGCGACATCGTGGTGCAGGCTGCGGCAGGATCGCTCAGCGTGGTCGGCGGCAACGTGGACGACGCGGTGACGATGAAGCACGTGCCGGTGGGCCAGGACGGCAAGCTGGCCGACGAGCGGGGCCATATCCTGGACGGCCGCTACCCTTGGATGGTGGTGCTGAAGGTCGATTACGTGCGGTAGGCGCCGTCTACCGTGCCCACGGCAGGCCGTCTGCCTGCCATCCGGCGAGGGTGCCGCGACGGCCGCGCGCGTCGGGCGGTCCCTCGAAGCCGTGGGCGACGTTGAGGCAGGCGGCAAAGCCCGCCTCCGACGCCGCATCCGCCGCGGCCAAGCTGCGCACGCCGCTGCGGCACAGGAACAGCAGCGTCTGGTCCTGAACGAGCCCCGCCTCGCGGCGAAGCTGGGCCAGAAAGTCCCGGTTCAGCGCGCCCGAAGGATGCTGCCAGGAGACAAGGTGCACCCGCTTGCCGGCCTGCGCCAGGTCGGGGAGGCCCACATGCTGCCACTCGGCCTCGGTCCGCACGTCCACCAGCTGCGCCCCGGGGTCGAGGCGAAGCATCTCCCAGGCCTGTTTCGGCGTGATCTCGTCGGCCATCCGGCACCCGATCGGTATTTCCGCAACATTGCGCGCTGGCGCGCGCCCGCACAAACCGGTGCCGCATCTGCTGCTTGACCCGGTGCGGGCTGGGGCGGTTTCATGGATGTGACAAACGCCGGACGCCCGATGGACCGCCCTCGCACGCAGACGCGCCGCCGATGAGCGGCCTGGACCTGTCCGGCCTCACCCCGCACGGCTTCTGCCTGGCCTGGCAGCCTGGCCTGATCTGGCTGCACGCGGTGTCCGACCTGCTGATCGCGGCGGCGTATTTCTCCATCCCTGCGGCCCTGCTGACGTTCCTGCGCCGCCGCAGCGACCTGGCGTTCAAGCCGGTGGTCGGCCTGTTCGCGGCTTTCATCCTGGCCTGCGGCACCACGCACGTGCTCGGGGCCGTGACGCTGTGGGTGCCCGCCTACTGGCTGGACGGCGCGGTCAAGGCGCTGACCGCGGTGCTCTCGGTGCTGACCGCAGCACTGCTGTGGCCGCTGCTGCCGAAGGCGCTTGCCCTGCCCTCGCCGGTGCAGATGCGCCGCGCCAACGAGGCGCTGGCCCGCGAGGTGGCCCAGAGCAGCGCCGCCACCATCAGGCTGCGGCAGAACGAGGCGCGGCAGAAGCTGCTCTACGCGCGCACCCCGGCGGCGCTGTATGCGGTCGACGCGCAGGGAACGCTGCTGGACGTGAGCGACCGCTGGCTGGACCTGGTCGGGTACGAGCGCGACGAGGTGATCGGCCGCAGCATAGAGACGTTCTACACGCCGGAGAGCGCGCAGGACGCGGCCGACCACCTGGCCGCGCTGAACGCCGGCAGCTTCCTGCTGGCCGCGCGCCGGCGGATACGGTGCCGCGATGGACGGGTGCGCGACCTGGACGTGACGCTGGACGTCGAGCGGTCGCCGGATGGCCGGCTAGAGCGCGTGCTCGCCGCCGCGGTCGACATGACCGCGGCGCGCGAGACGGAGGCGGCGCTGCAGGCGGCCGAGGAGCGGCTTCGCCACACCCAGAAAATGGAGGCGGTGGGCCAGCTGACCGGCGGCATCGCCCACGATTTCAACAACCTCCTCACCACGATCATGGGCTCGCTCGAGCTGCTGCAGCAGCATTCGGGGCTGGACGAGCGTGGACAGCGCCTGGCCGGCAACGCTGCGGCGGGGGCGGCGCGCGCCGCACGGCTGACCCGCCAGCTGCTGTCGTTCTCGCGCAGGCAGCGCCTGTCGCCGGAGCCGCTGATGGCCGAACAGGTCGTGTCCAACATCATGGGCCTGCTCGAGGGCACGCTCGGCCCCAGGATCACGCTCAGGGTGGAAACCGATGCGGGCGAGCCCTGGGCGTTGCTGGCCGACCGGCAGGAGGTGGAGGCGGCGCTGCTGAACCTGGTGATCAACGCCCGCGACGCGATCGAGGGGGACGGCCAGGTGACGGTGTCGACCGGCAAGCGCGTGCTGAGCGAGGCGGCCTGCAGGTCGTCATCGTCGGAGGCGCCGCCCGGCGAGTACGTGAGGATCGCGGTGACCGATACCGGCTGCGGCATGAGCGAGGAGGCGCGCGCGCGCGCGTTCGAGCCGTTCTTCACCACCAAGCCGCAAGGTGCGGGAACAGGCCTCGGCCTCTCGCAGATCTACGGCTTCGTCAGCCAGTCGGGCGGCGCGGTCCACATCCACAGCGCCCCCGGCGCCGGCACCTGCGTGGAGATGTTGTTGCCGCGGGCGAAGCAGGCGGCGGAGCGGCCTAGGCCGAATGGCGGCCCGGAACCCGTGTATGCGACAGGCTCCGAAACGGATCGCCGGATCGCGTAAGTCAATTGCCATGGGCCACGGGTGGACTGGGGTCTGTCACACCACCCCGCTCTGGTATACTGTAGTCCGTCGGTTACTTTTGGGAAGTCGTGATGCCTGGAGCAAACGACGGCTTGTCTGTGTCAGCTGCGATGATTGCACAACTTCGGCAATCGGAGGGGACCCAGAATGGCGGTGGCTACTACAACGACCCGACACACAACTGCACGCGCGGTCAAGGCATCCTCGTGCATCCAGGCGACTGCGCGGCGGCTGAACTGGCCACACCGCCGGACACGGCGGCGAACGAAGCCGAGTTCATGCGGCGGGTCCATGCAGCCGAACAGCAGGTCCGCGACAGCGTGCAGGACAGGACGTTGACGCAGGACCAATTCGACGCGCTCGTCTCGGCTGCATTCAACCTAGGCGGCGCAGGCGCTGCGCCCGTCTTCGGTGCAGCCAACCGGAACGACGATGCTGGTGTCGTGAACCGCTTGCGTGACCGGGTGAACGCGCGGGATCGCGCGACTGGGCGAATGGTCCGCCTCCCTGGACTGGTCAGAAGGCGCGAGCAGGAAGCGCAACCGTTCCTGACACCCGGGCAGCGATGATGCTTCGCATCGGCGTGATCGCCCTTTGCCTGGCGGGATTGCAAGCAGCCTGGGCGGGGCCCAAGCCCGGCCGCCCCCTCCCTGCAGACTTCATCGGCACTTGGCGCATCGTCGCTTGGGTGGGCGAAGGCCAGGGCGGCTTCAGCGGCCCGGACCCCCGTGGCCTGATTGGTCGGACTGTCCGGATCACGCCCACGGAACTGGAGGGTCCTGACCGAACGTGCCATCTTCAGAACGCCGAGGTGGCCGTCCTGCCCAACAACGAAATCGAGACCACCCTCTGGGGCGGCCAACGTATCCGTGAGCTTCGGTTGTCGCGAACGGACATCGGTCGTTCGTTCGGGACCGAGCGGACGCCCGTCTTCCAGGACCGGACGTTTTGCGTCACCGCTGTCATGGTCGACCGCGACCACATACTCGACGCGCTTGGCACCGGAGTGATCTATCGACTTGCCAGGACCGCTGACTGACCGAACACCAGAGCTCGAATCACGACGCCGTAGCCCTGGGGATCTAGAGCCTGATCGCTTCAGGTAGCCGAAGCAATCAGGCTCTAGCTCTTTGTATTAGCGATCATGCTCATCGTGGTTGGAGGTCAGCCTAAAGCGATCATGCTCTAGTCACCGTCGGTGACGGGCGCGGGTTTCGGCCTTGGGCGGACGCTGGGCGGCAGGTGCCCGGTCTTGAGCATGTCGGGGTCGAGCGGCAATTCGCGGAACACCGTCCCCGGCGCGCCGAGCGGGACGACGGGCGTGTTGTCCACGCTCAGCACGGTGGCGCCGGCGTTGCCGGTCGTCAGCAGCAGCCCGGGCACGTTCGGCGGCACGGACCAGGTGTCGCCCGCATGCATCAGCCGGTTGAACACCGCCGGTCCGCCCTTCGGCCTGATCGTCACCCAGGCGTCCGCGGTGGCGCGCAGCTTGATGCGCGGCCCCTCCGCCACGGCGGGTGCAGCCGGCGCCGGCGCGGGGCTGGCGGCGGGGCTGGCCGGCGCGGCCGGACCGGAGGACGCAGGCGGAACGGGCTTGAGCGTCGCGAGGGGCGGCGTCGCGATCGGGGGCGCGGCCGGAGGGGCGGCGGC
>CALMVI010000081.1 GCA_937873095.1 uncultured Acetobacteraceae bacterium
TCCTCGCGCAGCATGACCGGCACCTCGCCGCGCAGGATGGGGCGCGCATCCTCGGTCAGCTGCAGCCCGGGATGCTCGCCGGCGCCGGAGCGGAGCGCGCCGCGCGCGACCAGCTGCCGCAGCACGCCGCGCCAGAACGTTTCCCCCCGCTCACGTCCGACGCCGAACAGGGCGAGCCTGGTGTGGCCGTTGCGCTCGACCCGCTCGTTGCTCTCGCCGCGCAGCACGTCGATCAGGTACTGCACGCCGAAGACCTGGCCGGTGCGATAGACCGCCGAGAGCGCCTGCTGCGCGGCGCGGGTGCCGTCGAACACGGCGAACGGGGAGCGGCATGCGTCGCAATGGCCGCAGGACCGGTCGAGCGCTTCGCCGAAACAGGCGAGAAGGGTGCGGGTGCGGCAGGATGTCGCCTCGGCGAGCCCGATCATCGCTTCCAGCCGCTGGCGCGCGACCGCCTTCTGCGCCTCCGGCGCGTTCGACTGCGACAGCCAGTGGCGCGCGCGCGCCATGTCCTCCCCGCCGTAGAGCAGCAGCAGGTCCGCACGCTCGCCGTCGCGTCCGGCGCGGCCGATCTGCTGGTAGTAGGCTTCCGGGCTGTCCGGCATGTCCAGGTGGACGACGAAGCGCACGTCGGGCCGGTCGATGCCCATGCCGAAGGCGATGGTTGCGACCATGACGACAGGTTCGCCGCTGCGGAAGCGGGCCAGGGCAGCGCGTTTCTCGATCGGGCTGAGACCGGCGTGGAAGGCCAGCGCGGCCAGCTTCTGCGCCCGCAGCTTGTCGGCGACCCGCTCCGTCTTGGCGCGGCTGCCGCAGTAGATGATGCCCGCCTCGCCGGCATGCGCCTTGAGGAACGCCCCGAGCTGCGTCATCTCGCCGGTCTTGGGCTGGGCTGCGATGTGCAGGTTGGGGCGGTGGAAGCTGGCCGCAAACACGTGTGCGCCGCGCATGTCGAGGGCCGAGAGGATGTCGTCGCGGGTACGGGGGTCGGCGGTCGCGGTCAGGGCGACCCGCGGCACGCCCGGGAAGATGTGCGACAGGCGTTTGAGGTCGCGGTACTCCGGGCGGAACTCGTGTCCCCAGGCGCTGACGCAATGCGCCTCGTCGATGGCGATGAGGGAGAGGTCGCGCCGGCGCAGACGGTCCAGCGTGCCGGGCGAGAGCAGCCGCTCGGGCGAGACGTAGAGCAGGTCCAGCCGGCCCGAATCGAGCAGGTTGGAGACGCGTGAGGCTTCGCCGGGCTCGAGTTCGGAATGCAGGGCGCCGGCCGAGACGCCAAGCTGGCGAAGGGCGGCGATCTGGTCGTCCATCAGCGCGATCAGCGGCGAGATCACCAGCGCGGTGCCAGGGCGCACCAGGGCAGGCACCTGGTAGCACACGCTCTTGCCGCCGCCTGTCGGCATCAGCACCAGCGCGTCCTGCCCGGCGACGACGGCGTCGACCGCCTGCTTCTGCAGGCCGCGGAAGGCCGGGAAGCCGAAGACGCGGTGCAGCACCTCCTCGGCCGTGCCCGGCGGCGAGCAGTCCATCAGGCGGCCGCTGCGACGGCATGGCCCGAAGACAGGCGCCAGATGCGGTCCAGGCGTTCGGCGCCGGTCAGGCGATGGGCGATCAGCAGCACGGTCTGGCCACTCGTCTCCGCGAACAGCGTGGTCAGGAAGGCGCGCTCGGTCTCTGCGTCCAGGCCGGCGCAAGGCTCGTCCAGGATCAGCACGGGCGCACGCTGCAGCAGCGTTCGGGCCAGCGCGATGCGCCGGCCCTGGCCGCCGGAGAGCCTGGCCCCGCTTTCGCCGATCCAGCTGTCCAGGCGGTCGGGCAGCGAGCGGACCATGTCGCCGACCGCGGCGCGGTCCAGCGCCTCCCACAGCTCGCGTTCGCTGGCGCCTGGATGGCCGAGCAGGAGGTTTGCGCGGATCGTGTCGTCGAACAGATGCGTTGTCTGGCCGAGCCAGGCGACGTGCCGGTGGATGTCGGCGGCCGGAAGGCGCGCCATGTCCAGGCCGCCCAGCAGCACGCGGCCCGATTGCGGCACGGCGATCTTCAGCGCCAGTGCGGCCAGTGTGGACTTGCCCACGCCGGACGGGCCGAGCACGGCGGCCTTGGCGCCGGGCGGCAGGTCCAGCGTCAGGCTGTCGAACACCGGACGCTGCCCGGCACGCCAGGCAAACGACACGCGGTCGAACTGCAGCCCTCCGCCTGGCGGCAGCGGCGGCTGGTGGCGGGCGGCCGCCTGTCTCGTGTCGGCCGGGGGCACATCGGGCACGGCGATGTCCAACACCCTGGCGGCCGAGGCCGACGCGCTTCCGGCGGCGACGCCCGCGCGGGGCAGGGCGCCCACGGGTTCGAAGGCGGCGACCAGCAGGAAGCAGGCGACGACCGACGCTACGGGGGACGCGCCCGCGACGATCAGCACCGTCAGCACCGCGGCCTGCCCGCAGAGCAGGGACGCGGCATTGGCCCAGGCCACGCGGCCGGCGAGCATGCGCTGGGCGGCGACCAGCTCGACCCCGCGCGAGGCGACCAGCGCCGTCATCCGCGCTTCGGCGCCGAACGCCCGCACCTCCCGCAGCCCGGTCAGCGAGTCGAGTGCGGCGACGCGCAGCCCGGCCGAGGCCTGCGCCAGCTGGCGTCCGGCGCCGGCGGCCGCGCGCGCCGCGACCGACGGCAGCAGGAACGCCGCAGCGGCGAACAGCAGCAGCACGGCGATGCCGGCAACCGAGGAGATGCGGCCGGCGGCGATGCCCGCCGCAGGGACAAGCAGGATGGCGGCTGCCAGCGGGAGGACGATGCGCAGGTACAACCCGTCGAGCGCCTCGACGTCGCCGACCAGGCGCTGCAGCACGTCGCCGGCCTGGCGGAAGCCCAGCCCGCCTGCGGCACGGCCGGCCAGGCCGCGGAAGAAGATCACGCGGAGATCGGCCAGGGCGCGGAAGGTGGCGGCATGGGTCACCAGCCGCTCGGCGTAGCGCGCCGCCACGCGGGCCGGCCCAAGCACCTGGACCAGCAATCCGGCGCCGACCAGCGCGCCTGTCAACGTGGCAGCGACCGCACGGCCGGACAGGGTGAGCAGGGCGACGCCGCAGGCCAGGGCCAGGAGCGACAGCAGCAGCCCTGCGGCCAGGAGTGGGGCGCGCGTGCGCCACAGCGCCAGCACGCGGAGCAACGCGCTCATGCGGCACCCCTTGCGGCGGCAAGACTGCCGGCGCGCAGGTCGATACGCCGGCCGCCAAAGGCGTGGGCGGCAGCGGAATGTGTCGCCATCAGGACCGTGCGGCCGACGGCGAGGCGCTTGAGGCTGGTCAGCACGTCGCTCTCGGTTGCGGGGTCGAGATGGGCGGTCGGCTCGTCCAGCAGCAGGAGCGGCGCGTTCTTTAGGAACGCGCGTGCGATGGCGATCCGTTGCGCTTGTCCCCCGGACAGGCCGTAGCCGCCCTCGCCGACCGGCGTGTCCAGGCCCGCTGGCAGCTGGGCCGTGAACTCGTCGATCCTGGCCTGCCGGGCGGCCTCGTCGATCTCGGCCGCGGCTGCATCCGGGCGTGCGAAGGCGATGTTGTCGCGGATGGTGCCGGCAAAGAGGGTCGGGCGCTGGCCGATCCAGGCGGTCAGGCGCGAGAGGGCCTGCGGCGTGATGTCGGCGATGGAGTGGCCGTTGATCAGGATGCGGCCCTCGTCGGGCCGGACGAAGCCCAGCAGCAGCTCGATGACGCTGGACTTGCCGGCGCCCGACGGCCCAGCCAGCACCAGCAACTCGCCGGGTGCGACGAAGAAGCTGAGATGGTCGAGTGCGGCGCCTCTGGCAGGATCCCAGACCAGCCGGACGTCCTCGAAGGCGATGGCGACGCCGCGTGCCTCGACGGTGCGGATGGCGGCGGTGGGCGCTGTTGCGGGCAGGTCGGGCAGGTCGGCCAGCTGTTCGGCGGCGCCGGTCGCATGGCTGCGGTCCTGGTAGGCGGCGGCGAAGGCGCGCAGGGGGGAGAAGAATTCCGGCACCAGCAGCAGGCCGAACAGGGCGCGCCAGGGCGCATGTCCGGCGGACAGCGCGGCCCTGTCGTGCAGGACCAGGGCGATCAGCGCGCCGGCCATGGCGCAGTCCAGCGCCGCCGAGGACAGGAACGCCACGCGCAGCACGCGCATGGTGCGGGCGCGCAGTTCGTCGGCAGCGCGCGACAGCGCGAGCGCCTCGTCCTCCGCCCGGCCCGCCAGCACGATGGTCGCGATGCCGCGCACGCGGTCCAGGAATCGCGCCTGCAGCCGCGCCATGGCCTGGAACTGGTTGCGGGACGCAGCCGCCGCGCCGATGCCGGCGACCGCCTGGCCGACCGGCACCAGCAGCCCGGCCAGCAGGAGGATGAGCGCGGCGGCGGGGTCGACGGCCAGGGCGCAGGCGCAGACGAGGGCGGGGCCGAGCAGCGCCAGCGCGGCGGACGGAACCCAGCGGGCGAACAGCCCGTCGAGCGCCTCCACCCGGTCCACCACCGATGCGGCCAGGTCGGAAGAGTGCGCACGGCGCAACATGGCCGGTCCGGCAGCCAGCATGCGGGCCAGGATGTCGGCCCGCAGCCGCTGCCTGCCCTGCGCCCCGGCGTCGAAGGCGGCCTGTTCGCCGGCGAGCTGGATGGCGGCGCGGACCAGTGCCAGTGCGGCGAACAGCACGAGGGCAGGCGTGGTGCCGGGGTTGCCCGACAGCCCGGCGGCGAGCACCCAGGCGATGCAGCCGGCCTGGGCGATCGAAGCGGCGATGCCGGCCAGGCCAAGCGCGATGGCAGGGATCGCGGTGCGGCGCGCCTGCCTGACCTGCCGTGCCGTCCAGGCCGCGGCTTTGCGTCTATCCTGCATGGGGGTGATGTAGCGACGCTTTGCCAAGGTGGGAATGTCGCGCGGAACGCATGGCGGCCTTTTGCTTGGGGCTCTGCCCCAAACCCCGCCGGGGGCGGGCGCCCCCGGACCCGCAAACACATAAGAGTAATGGGATCCAAACGCCCGGCGTTTGGCGGGGTGCGGGGCAGAGCCCGCCTGCTAGGCGGCAAGCTCGTCCTGGGCGGCGTCGTGGCGCAACGGCACGACCAGGGTGTAGCGGGTTCCGGCACCTTCGTGGACGGTCAGGGTGGCGCCAAGCTGGCGGGCGAAGCCGCGGATCAGGGTGATGCCTATGCCGTCACGCGGCCCCGACTCGGTTTCGGTGCGGCCCGCGGGGATGCCTACGCCGTCATCCTCGACGACCAGGTTGGCGTGATCGTCCTCCGCGGTCAGCTTGACGCTGACCGTGCCCGTCCGCCCGCCCGGAAAGGCGTATTTGACGGCGTTGCTGACCGTCTCGGTCACGATCAGGGAGAGCGGGACGGCCTGGTCGCTCGACATCTGCAGCGGGCTCGCCTCGATGGCCAGCTTGATGCGGCGGCCCGGCACCTCGCCCATTGCCTGGAATAGCTGGTTGCAGAGCTCGGTCAGGAAGCCGGGCATGTCGATGGTGTGAACCTCGCCATGCATGTAGAGGTGGCGGTGCAGCGTCGCCAGGGCGCGGACCCGGTCGCGCGCGCTGGCAAACTCGGCGCGCGCTTCGGGCACGCGGATACGGGATGCCTGCAGGTTCAGCAGGGATGCCACGATCTGCAGGTTGTTTTTCACGCGATGGTGTATCTCGCGCATCAGCAGTTCCTGCTGTGCCACGGCCACTTCGTGGCGGGCAGCATGGTCTGCCACTGCGGCGGTGGCTTCGGCGAAGGTTGCCGCCAGGTCGCCAATCTCGGTGGGCGGGTCGCGCAGGCAGGCTGGGTCGAAGCGGTTGGTCTTGCGCCAGCGCGCGACCTCGCGGCTGAGCTGGGTGAGCGGCTCGATCAGGGCCTGATGGGTGCCGATCGCGACGGCGGCCAGGCCGAGCAGCAGCAGCAGACAGAGCTGGCCGAGCCGCCGGATCAGCAGGTCGGTGGCGGCCGCGCGGTCGGACGCTGCCGGGTAAGCCACGATCAGGCTGTAGCCGTCGCCGAGCAGCGCCGAGGCGTAGGCGTAGGCCGTGCCGTCGGCCGAGCGGGCGTCCAGCGTGGTCGACTGTGTCTGCAGCTGGTGCAGCAGCGGTGGCGCGGGCAGGCCTGACGCGCTGGCGCTGGCGACCTGCACGATCGTGCCGACGGAATCCGAAATCCATAGCGACTTCAGTTCGGGAGTGGGCTCGCCCGCGGCGCGGGTGAACCAGTCGATACGCAGCCCGGCATAGACGAAGCCGGTGACTGCGCCGTTATGCATGATCGGGTAGATGGCCGGGATGATCCGCTGGCCGGTCATGGCGCTGCGCCTGATCTGACCCAGGGTAAAGGCCCGACGTGACGCTGCGGCTTTGGCAAGGTCCAAGACCGCCCGGGCGGCCGTTTTCGCCACGCCCGTGTCAGGCATCGGCAGTGCCGAGCACCACAGCGTGCCGGAAGCATTGTCGGCGGCGATGTTGGAATAGCGCGCCGATTGCAGGGCCAGCACGCTGGCCAGCCTGGCGTGGCAGGCCTCCTGGCTGGCGTCCATCAGCATGCCGACTTCGGCCAGCGCCTGCAGCATCTGCTCGGCGCCCGAAATGGCGACCACGTGCCGGGCGATGGCCGATTCGCGCAGGCGGGAGGCGGTTTCCGCCGTCATGCCGAGGGCGAGCTTGTAGTTCTGCCAAGCGATCGTAGCGGACAGCATGAGCAGCGGCACAGCCGCGATGGCGACCAGCAACGCCAGACGGATACGGATGGGTCCGAGAACGCGGTTCAGCCATCCTCTGCGCGGCAGGGAGACCGTCCTTTCGCGCTGCGCCCGCTGAGGCGCGTCGGTCACCGTTTGCGATCCTCCTCGATCAGCTTGAGAAGCTCGTCCGGGATCGGCTCGCTGGCGACCTTGTCGTACATCTCATGCAGACCCCGCTGCAGCCAGATGTCGAACGCTGCCTCGCTTTTCCGAGGCCGTTTCATGTGCGCCGGCGCGGAGGGATCAGCACCCTTGTCGGCCGGCGGCGAACTCTTTCCCTTCGGCATCGGTGACACTTCAAAACACGGAGAGAGCGCAGGAGACCGGGCCCGATCCGAAAGAACGAAACGGCCGCCTGTGATGGCAGCCGTTTGCCCAACGCAGTCAGGTGTGGCGGGATCACACGATGTACTAGACGTGTTCAGCGGTCAGACGTGATCGGCGTCGCGTTCGGAGTCCGACAGCCGGCGCGCCAGCAGGGCCGCAGCACCGCGCGCGGCTTTGGCGCTCTCCTTGGTTTCGCCGAGCAGCCACGATTCGAGCTGGCGGCGAGCACGGAAGACCCGACTTTTCGCGGTGCCGACGGCGCACCCGGTCGATTCGGCCAAAGCCTCGTAGCTCATGCCGTGCACCACCACCATGACGAGCGCCTCGCGCTGGTCGGCGGGCAGGCGGGTCATTGCGTTGGCGAGTTCCTTCAGCGCCAGCCGATCCTCATGCGGCGCTTCGGTCGCGAAAACCGAGCTCGGCACGTCCTCGATATCGGTCGTGTCGCGGCGCTTGCGCAGGTTGCTGATGAACCGGTTGCGCAGGATGCGGTGCATCCAGGCGGGGAAATTGGTGCCGGGGATGAAACTCTGCTGGGCGGATAGCGCGTTGCAGACGGCATCCTGGACCAGATCCTCCGCGGCGGCGCGGTTGCGCGTCAAAGCCAGGGCCTGGATGCGCAGCTTCGGCAGGATGCCGATGATCTGGTCGTGGAACGTCTGGGTGGTCGCAACTGCCGTCATCGGTGTCTCCGTGTTCCTGCCCAACCAATGACGCAGGGCGGCGTAACGCTGCGCCGCCTATGATCACCAAATCGTGAGTGACGCGGCAGGATGCATCGGTCAGGCCTCCCACGGGCGAGATCCCTCGCCGAAGGCCTGAGCCAGCTTGCTGCGGGCGCGCGAGACGCGGGCGCGCATGGTTCCGATCGGCACCATGCACACGACAGCCGCTTCTTCGTGCGTCAGTTCCTGCGCGCCCACCAGGACCAGCGCCTCACGAAGCAGGGGGGGCAGGGTCCAGAGCATGCGCGACATGTCCGAGATCTCGCCGTGGTGCTGCTGGAGTGCGGCGCCCGAGGTTTGTGCGTGGGTGGCCATGGCGGCGGACTCGCGCTTGCGGCGCCTCTGCTGTTCGTAGAAGGCGTTTCGCAAAATCGTGAACAGCCATGCCTTCAGGTTGCTGCCCGGCTGGTATTGGCCGATGGCCCCGAGTGCGCGCACGACCGTGTCCTGCACCAGGTCATCGGAGGCTGCAGGGTCGCGCACCAGGAAGCGGGCGTAGGCGCGCAGTTCCGGCAGCACGGCCGCGAGCCCGCGGCGCGGATCGGCATTATCGGGCCCAGGCGTCTTGCCGTCGGCGGCTTTATCCACGAGAGGTTTGTCCGAACGAGGTTCAGAGGTATGGGGCCGTCCGTTGGACGTCAGTTTCGGGCCCGGCTCCACGCGTATTCTTCTCCGATGAGGCCAATCGATGACCAGCTTGCGACGCGAGGACCTGATCCGGGCGCTTCCCTATGCCCGCAGATATGCCCGCGCTTTGACCGGCAGCCAACCATCCGGCGACGCGCTGGTGGCCGAGTGCCTGCGCCAGACGCTGGGGAGCGACGCCGCCGAGACCGGTGGAACCGATGCGCGGCATGTCCTGTACGAAGGGGTGACGCGGCTGTACGATGCCGGCACGCGCGACCCGGACGGCCAGGACGGGCTTTCATCGAAGCAGCGGCAGTTGCTGCTTCTGACGTCTCTCGAGGACGTGTCGGCCGAGAACGCGGCGCCGATCCTGGGCATTGCGCCCGACCAGGCGGCGAGCCAGCTGCGTGATGCGCGTGAGCGGCTGCGCGCCTCGGCCGCGACCGAGGTGATGATCATCGAGGACGAGCCGATCATCGCCATGGACCTCGAAGAGCTGGTGCAGAGCTGCGGCCACCGCGTCGTGGGCGTCGCTTCGACCGAGGCGGAAGCGATCGCGATCGCCAAGCGCACCCGGCCTGGCCTGATCCTGGCCGACATCAACCTCGGCCTCGGTGGCGATGGCACCAGCGCCGTGTCGACGATCCTGCGCAGCCACTACGCGCCGGTGATCTTCGTGACGGCCTATCCGGAGCGGCTGCTGACCGGCGACGCGATCGAGCCGGCCTTCGTGATCACCAAGCCGTTCGAGCCGCTGACCCTTGCGATCGCGACGTACCAGGCGGTCACCGGCGGCGTTCAGCTCGACAGCGTCTAGCCTGCCAGGAACTCTGAGGCTGCTGGCAAGTCTATCGGAACGTCTGTTTGCCGGGCGGAACCGGGGCCGGGGTCCAAGAAGCGGGGGCCCAGGAAGTCAGGGCCCAGGAAGTCGGGGCCCAGGAAGCCGGGGCCTGGGCCGGCGAATGCTGATGGCCATGCTGGGCTATAGGGATGACAGGATGTCAGTCACGTTGAACGCCACGGGCAGCGGCGCCGGGGCCGAGAAGCGGTCCAGCCGCGCCCAGGAGCCGGCGGTAGCCCAGACGATCTCATCCCAGCCGGGGGCGGAAGCACCGGCGGCGCGGCCGGACGTGCTTCGCATCGTGCATGTCGCCCGGTCGGTGGACGAGGGCGCGCTGCGAAGCGCGGCGTCCCTGGGGTTCACCCACGCGATGATGTCTCCGCCCTGGATGGCGGGCGAGCAGGGCGATCCGTACTCGACCCTGGCGTTCGACAGGCTGGAGGCGGCGGTCGGCTATTCCGGCCTGCCGCAGCTATGCGCGGCGGCGGCGTCCTCGGGGCTGGGCGTGCTGCTCGACGTCGTGCTGGACCGGATCGATGCAAGGTCGCCGCATCTGTCCGATGCCGACGCGCCGTTCGTGCCCGTGTCCACCGAGGCTCTGCTCGACCCGCGCCGCAGCGAGGGTGCGGACGCCGCCCCGGCGCGGCTGGACAGCGTGGGCGACGCGCTGGCGCTCGCTGCGTGGTGGGCAAGACGGCTGTGCGGCTGGCGCGCCGCCGGGGTTGCGGGGTTTCGTCTGCTTGGCTTGCAGCGGATTCCCGCCGACCTGCTCGGCACGCTGCTGGGCGCGTTGCGACAGGGCGTGCCCGACGCCTTGCTCCTGGGTTGGACGAAGGGCCTGGCGCCCCGGGCGCTGCGCGGCGTGGAAGGCTGCGGACTGGATGGCGTGTTCCTGCCGGTCGGGGGGTGGGACTGGGAGACGGACGGGCTGTGGGACGAGCTCGCGGCGCTGGCTCGCGTGGCGCCGGTTCTGGGCGTAGACGGCCAGGCGCCGGGTCCGCGGCTGCCGCGCGTGGCCGGAGACGGGCAGCACGCGGCGCTGGCTTCGATGATCGGCCAGGGTTGGATGCACGTTGCGGGCGAGGCGCACGCGCAGGCCGGGCTGGAGCTGTCCACGCTGAACATGGTGCTGGCGGGCGAGCCGGTGCTGGCGACCCGGACGGTTCCGGCCCTGCCGCTCGGTTCGGGCGGCCCGGTGCTGGCGCTGCTGCGGACCGACGCCGCCGACCACCGCGCCGCGAGCCACGCCGTGCTGGCCGTGATCAACGGCGCGCCTCGCGAGCAGACCGTGACGGGCGCGGCCCTGCTCTGTGCTGCGGGCGGCGTGTTCGCGTTCACCGGAGCGGCGGACGCGGCAGACATCTTTCGGCCGGAGACAGTGTTGACGCTGCCGGCGGGCGGGGTGCGGGTGTTCACCGCCGCCCTGCGCGCGCCGGCCGGCGCGCCGGTGAAGGTTGCGCCGGAAGCCGCGCGCGCGGCTGCGGCGGCACCTCGGCTCGCGATAGAGATGCCGACGCCGGCGGTTGACGGTGGCGCGTTCCCGGTGAAGGCGGTGGCGGGCGAGTTGATCGGCGTCGAGGCCGACATCGTGTTCGACGGGCACGACAAGATTGCCGCGGCGCTGGGCTGGCACGACCCCGAGGGCGCCTGGTTCGAGGTGCCGATGCGCCCCTTGGGCAACGACCGATGGCAGGCGGCGCTGCCGTTGCGCATGATGGGGCGGCACGCCTACGTCGTGTCTGCCTGGCGTGACCGGTTTGAGACGTTCCGGGACGAGCTGGCGAAGAAGTCGGCTGCGGGGGTGAACATCTCGCTCGAGCTGGTCGAAGGGCAGGCGCTGGTGCAGGCGGCGGGCGAACGCAGCACGGGTGCGCTGAAGCAGACACTGAGCGAACACCTGGCGGCGTTCGAGAACGGGCCCGACGCGGCGAGCGTAGGGGTTTTGTTGTCTGCCGAGCTGGCCCGTGCGATGGCCGAGGCGGACGACCGGCCGTTCGGTGTGCGGACCGCGCCCATTCCGGTGGACGCCGAGCGCATAGGGGCCCGGTTCGCCAGCTGGTACGAAGTGTTCCCCCGGTCGTCGAGCGACGACGAGACGCGGCACGGCACCTTCGCCGACGTGGAAAAGCATCTGCCGCGGATCGCCGGCATGGGGTTCGATGTGCTGTATTTTCCGCCGATCAGCCCGATCGGCCGCACGAACCGCAAGGGGCGCAACAACACGCTGTCGCCGGCGCCGGACGACCCGGGAAGTCCTTACGCCATCGGTTCGGCCGATGGCGGGCACGACGCGCTGCATCCGCAACTGGGGAGCCTGTCCGACTTCCAGCATTTGCGGCGGGCAGCCCAGGCGCACGGGTTGGAACTGGCGATCGACTTCGCCATCCAGTGCTCGCCCGATCATCCCTGGCTGAAGCAGCATCCCGGCTGGTTCGACTGGCGGCCGGACGGGACGATACGGTATGCGGAAAACCCGCCGAAACGCTACGAGGATATCGTCAACGTCGATTTTTATGCGCGCGACGCGGTGCCGGAGCTGTGGTCGGCACTTTGCGACGTGGTGCTGTTCTGGGCCGAGCAGGGCATCCGGCTGTTCCGGGTGGACAACCCGCACACCAAGCCGCTGCCGTTCTGGCAGTGGATGATAGGCGAGGTGCGTTCGCGCTACCCGGATGCGGTGTTCCTGGCGGAAGCGTTCACCCGGCCGAAGGTGATGTATCGGCTGGCCAAGGTCGGCTTTTCGCAGTCCTATACGTATTTCACGTGGCGCAACACCAAGCGCGAGCTGGAAGACTACCTGACCGAGCTGGACACCGAACCGCCGCGCGATTTTTTCCGGCCGCATTTCTTCGTCAACACGCCCGACATCAATCCACCTTTCCTGCAGAGCTCCGGGCGGCCGGGCTTCCTGATCCGCGCTGCGCTAGCCGCGACGTTGTCCGGCCTGTGGGGCGTGTATAACGGTTTCGAGCTGTGCGAAGCCTCGGCCGTGCCCGGCAAGGAGGAATATCTTGACAGCGAGAAATATCAGCTGCGTGCCTGGGACTGGGACCGGCCAGGGAACATCGTCTCGGAAATTACCGCGCTGAACCGGATACGCCGGCAGAACCCGGCGTTGCAGACCCACCGCGGCGTATGCTTCCTGACAGCGCGCAACGACGCGGTGCTGTTCTACGAGAAGGCGACGGCGGACCGGAGCAACGTCGTGTTCGTGGCCGTCAGCCTGGACCCGAATCAGGCGCAGGAGGCGGAGTTGGAACTGCCGCTGTGGCATTGGCGCCTGCCCGACGACGCCAGCCTGTCCGCACATGACCTGCTGACCGACGACCAGTTTGCCTGGCATGGCAAGACACAGCGCCTGCGGCTCACGCCGGAGCGACCCTATGCCATCTGGCGCGTGCGCGCTGCAGCGTGATTGCCCCGCAATTGTTAGACGGAACCGTGATGAACGTTCAGACTGCCGTGCACCCGGTGATGCAGACTGCGGACGATCCGCTTTGGTACAAGGATGCCATCATCTATCAGCTGCATCTGAAGTCGTTTTTCGACGCCAACAACGACGGCATCGGCGATTTCAACGGCCTGATGGACAAGCTCGACTACATTGCCGAGCTTGGAGTGACTGCGATCTGGATGCTGCCGTTCTATCCCTCGCCGCGGCGGGATGACGGCTACGACATCGCCGACTATCGCGGCGTGCATCCTGATTACGGCACGCTGGCTGACGTGCGGCGTTTCATCGAGGCGGCGCATGCCCGCAACATCCGTGTGATTGCCGAGCTGGTGATTAATCACACGAGTGACCAGCACCCCTGGTTCCAGCGGGCCCGCCATGCGCCGGCGGGGTCGCCCGAACGCGAGTTCTACGTGTGGTCCGACGACGACGACAAATACGCCGGCACGCGGGTGATCTTCCTGGACACGGAAAAGTCCAACTGGACGTGGGACGAGGAGGCCCACGCCTATTTCTGGCACCGCTTCTATTCGCACCAGCCCGACCTCAATTTCGACAACCCGGCCGTGCTGGAAGAAGTGCTGTCGATCATGCGCTTCTGGCTCGATCTCGGCATCGACGGGTTGCGGCTGGACGCGGTTCCCTACCTGGTCGAGCGCGAGGGTACCAATAACGAGAACCTCTCCGAAACGCATGACATACTGAAGCGCATCAGGGCCGAACTGGACGCACACGCGCCGGGCCGGATGCTGCTCGCGGAGGCCAACCAGTGGCCCGAGGACGCGCAGCAATATTTCGGGGACGGCGACGAATGTCACATGTCGTTCCATTTCCCGTTGATGCCGCGCATGTACATGGCGATAGCCAGGGAGGATCGGTTTCCAATCACCGACATCATGCGGCAGACGCCTGCGATTCCGGGCAATTGCCAGTGGGCAGTGTTCCTGCGCAACCACGACGAGCTGACGCTGGAAATGGTCACGAGCGCCGAGCGGGATTATTTGTGGGAGACGTATGCCAGCGACCGGCGGGCACGCATCAACCTCGGGATCAGGCGTCGGCTGGCGCCCCTGCTTGAGCGCGACCGTCGGCGGATCGAGCTGATGAACGGGCTTTTGCTGTCGATGCCCGGCACGCCGGTGATCTATTACGGTGACGAATTGGGCATGGGCGACAACATCCACCTCGGCGACCGCGACGGCGTACGCACGCCCATGCAGTGGTCGGTCGATCGCAACGGGGGGTTCTCCCGCGCCGATCCTGCGTCGCTGGTGCTGCCGCCGATCATGGATCCGATCTACGGCTTTCAGGCCGTCAACGTCGAAAGCCAGGCGCGCGACCAGCACTCGCTGCTGAACTGGATGCGAACGATGCTGGCGGTCAGGCGGGCGCATCGTGCGTTCGGCAGGGGCACGCAGCGTTTCCTGTATCCGGGGAACAGGAAGATACTCGCCTATCTGCGCGAGCATACCGACGAGAATGGCGAGGAGGTCATACTGTGCGTCAGCAATCTCTCGCGCACGGCGCAGGCGGTCGAGCTCGACCTGTCGGCATTCACCGGGCGTACGCCTGTGGACATCGTCGGAGGCTCGGCGTTTCCGCCGATCGGGCAGCTGAGCTACCTGCTGACCCTTCCCGCCTACGCGTTTTACTGGTTCATCCTGTCGACCGACAGCGCTTTGCCGACCGGCGCGAGCCAGGCGCCGGCGCCGATGCCTGAATACGCCACCATCGTGCTGCGCCGGGAGATCGGCGAGGTGCTGCAGCCGACCGGCCGGGCGATCCTGGAGCGCGAGGCGCTGCCTGCGTATCTGCAGAAGCGCCGCTGGTTCGGATCGAAGGGCGAGAAGCTCGGTTCCGTGCGCTTGGCATACGCCGTGAAGCTGGGCGAGGGCATACGCGCCTCGCTGCTGAGCGAGGTGGAGGTCCATGTCGGCAACCGTGTGGAGACGTACACGCTGCCGCTGGGTATCTGCCGCGACGACACGACGAGCGGTCCTCTGGCGCAACAGCTGGCGCTGACGCGCGTGCGGCGCGCGGCCGAAGTCGGGTACCTGACCGACGCGTTTGCGCTGGACGCGTTCACCCGCAACGTGATCGAGGCGATGCGTGCCGAGCGCGAGATGAGTTTCACCGGCGGCCGTATCGCGTTCCACAAATCATCCAAGCTGGACGAGCTGGTGCTTGCCGAGGATGCGCACATCCAGAGGCTTTCCGCCGAACAGTCCAACAGTTCGCTGATCGTGGACGAAAAGCTGGTTCTGAAGATCGTGCGCAAGGTGCTGGCTGGCCGGCATCCGGAAGCGGAGATGACCGGCTACCTGACCGAGCGCGGTTTCGCCAACATCGCTCCACTTTTGGGAGAGGTCATCCGCCTGGACGAGCATGGCCAGCAGCACACCGTGATGTTGGCGCAGGGTTTCGTGCGCAACCAGGGCGACGCCTGGGAGTGGACGCTCGATTACCTCAAGCGCGTGTCTGCCGACATCGCTGCCGATGACGACGCGGGAGCGTTCCAGGATGCGCTGAGCGGGTATCTGTCGCTTGCGGGGTCGATCGGGCGGCGGCTGGCCGAAATGCATGCCGTGCTGGCCTTGCCGGCCGAGCAGGAGGAGTTCGCGCCCGAACCCGCCGGCCTGGCCGAGGTTGAGGGATGGGCGCGCGGCGTCTCCGAACAGATCGATTTGGCGGTCAAGGCCATTCAACGCGTGACGGATTGGCCCGACGAGGCGGTGCACACACTGGCTACGGACTTCGTGGCGCAGGCCGAGGCTCTGGACCAGAAGGCGTGGCAACTAGCGCGGGAAGCCGCGGGGCAGGCAACGCAGACGCGGGTGCATGGCGATTTCCACCTCGGTCAGATTCTGGTGACGCCGGGGGACGCGACGTTGATCGACTTCGAGGGCGAGCCCGCGAAGACGATGGAGCAACGTCGCGCCAAATCCTCGCCGCTGCGCGACGTTGCCGGGTTGCTGCGATCGTTCGACTACGCGGCAGCCAGCGCGCTGGCTGGGCGCACGCCGGGTTCGGACCAGGCTGTGGGTCGGCAGAGCGCGCTGGTCGAGCAGTTTCGCCAGTCGGCTGGGCGAGCGTTCCTGGACAGCTATCGTGCCGTGCTGCACGCCTCGCCCGAGCCGTGGGTCGGGCTGCCGGTGGAGGCGGCGCTGCTGGACCTGTTTTTGATCGAGAAGGCGGCTTACGAAATCCGCTACGAGGCCGCCAACCGTCCGGCATGGATCGGCATCCCCCTTGCGGGGATTGCCCGTGTTGCAGCCAGGGTGATGGCGCGAAAGGAAGGCCATGTCTGACGATCTTCCCGAACAGGGTGCGATCGACGCCCTGGTCGAAGCCCGTCACGGTGATCCGTTCGCCGTGCTTGGGCCGCATGCAGCCGCGTCAGGCACGGCGATACGGGCGTTCATCCCGAACGCGATGTCGGTGGAGGTGATCGGGCGGGACACCGGGTTGCCGCTCGGCACGTTGCGGCGCGTGCATGATGCGGGTTTCTGGAGCGGCTGCATCTCCGGCAGCGCCGACTATCGATTCCGCGTGCATGGCAATGGCGGCGTCTACGAGATGGAGGACGCATACCGCTTTCCGCCGTTGCTCGGCGACATCGACATCTATCTGCTTGGCGAGGGGCGGCATCGTGACTTCGCCCGCGTGCTGGGCGCGCACGTGGTGGACATCGACGGGGTGACAGGCGTCCGGTTTGCGGTCTGGGCGCCCAATGCGCGCCGTGTTTCCGTTGTCGGCAGCTTCAACCAGTGGGATGGGCGTTGCCACCCGATGCGCCTCCGCCAAGGGTCCGGCGTCTGGGAGATTTTTGTGCCGGGTGCGGCGCAGGGCGCAATCTACAAGTACGAGATGTCGGGACCGGACGGCACGCTTCTGCCGCTGAAGGCCGATCCGGTTGCGCAAGCGACCGAACGGCCGCCGGCCACTGGGTCCGTCGTTCCCGATCCTGCGGAGCCGACATGGTCCGACGACGCGTGGATGTCGTCACGCGCCGCCCGCCAGCGTGTGGACGCACCCATGTCCGTTTACGAAGTGCATGCGATGTCGTGGCTTCCGGGGTCCGAACGCGCCGACTTTACCTGGGACGACTTGGCGGACCGGTTGGTGCCCTATGTGGAGCACATGGGTTTCACCCATCTCGAGTTGATGCCGGTGATGGAGCATCCTTTTGGGGGCTCTTGGGGTTATCAGCCGCTTGCGCAATTCGCGCCGACTGCTCGGCTAGGCGAGCCGGCCGGCTTTGCCCGCTTTGTCGACCGCTGCCATGCGGCCGGCATTGGAGTCATCCTCGACTGGGTGCCTGCCCATTTTCCCACAGATGCGCACGGACTCGCCCGCTTCGACGGCACGCCGCTCTACGAGCATGCCGATCCGAGGGAGGGCTTTCACAACGACTGGAACACGTTCATCTACAACCACGGCCGTAACGAGGTGCGCGCCTTCCTCATCGGCAGTGCGCTGTACTGGATCGAAAAATATCACGTGGACGGTATACGCGTGGATGCCGTTGCATCGATGCTGTATCGCGATTACAGCCGAGCTGCGGGCGAGTGGGTGCCCAATCGTTATGGCGGGCGCGAAAATCTGGAAGTCATAGAGTTCTTCCACGAGCTGTCGCGCGCGGTCGTTGACCGGACCCCAGGTGTCGTTCTGATTGCGGAGGAGTCCACGGCGTTTCCGCGCGTGTCCCGTCCGGTCAGCGAGGGCGGATTGGGGTTCGACTACAAGTGGAACATGGGGTGGATGCACGATACGCTCCACTACATGGAGGAGGACGCAGTCAACCGCCGCCACCATCACGGCGAGATTACGTTCGGTCTGGTCTATGCGTTCTCCGAAAACTTCGTCTTGCCGCTCTCACATGACGAGGTGGTCTACGGCAAAGGTTCGATGATCCGAAAGATGCCGGGCGACGAATGGCAGCGCTTTGCCAATTTGCGCGCCTATTACGCGTTCATGTGGACCCATCCAGGGCGCAAGCTGATGTTCATGGGCGGGGAGATCGCGCAATGGCATGAGTGGAACCATGACGCTGGACTGGACTGGGGTTCTCTCGACAATCCTCTCAACAAGGGCGTGCAACGGGTCATCCGCGATCTCAATACCGCGTATCGCGCGAACGCTGCCCTGCATGTTGCCGATAGCGACCCGTCCGGGTTTTCGTGGGTGGTCATGGACGATGCCGAGCAGAGCGTGTTTGCGTATCTGCGGCAAGGCCGCGCCGACGACGTCCCGCTTCTGGTTGTCTGTAACTTCACCCCCGTGCCGCGTCATGCATACCGGATCGGTGTGCCGGCGCAGGGCAGCTGGGAGGAGATCATCAACACGGATGCAGCCGTGTATGGCGGATCCAACGTTGGCAACGGCGGCGCGGTGACGTCCGAGGCCGTGCCTAGCCACAACTACCCCGCCTCACTGAACCTCACTCTGCCGCCACTGGCGACAATCGTGCTGCGGGCCGCGTGATCGCCATGCTTGGCCGACCGAATTTGGAGTGCGCGTAGCATGGCTGACGCCAACCCCAGAACGCATGGGCCCGTTCTTCTTGCAAATGGCATGACGCGTTTCAGTCTGTGGGCGCCTTCCGTCGATGCTGTTCGTCTGAAAGTCGAAGACCGTCCACTGCAGCCGATGACCGCTTGCGACGGCGGTTGGTTCGTCGCGGAGATGCAGGCCGAACCCGGCGCCCGCTACTCCTTTGTGCTGCCTGACGGGTTGACCGTCCCGGACCCGGCATCACGAGGGCAGGAGCAGGACGTGCACGACGCCAGCATCGTCGTCGATACACGCAGCTTTCACTGGAAGAACACCTCCTGGCGGAACCGTCCGTGGCACGAGGCGGTGATCTATGAATTGCATGTCGGCTTGATGGGCGGCTTTACCGGCGTGACTGCTCGGCTTGGCGAGCTGGCGAAGCTGGGCTTCACGGCCATCGAGTTGATGCCCATCGCCGATTTTCCCGGTCGGCACAATTGGGGGTATGACGGCGTCCTGCCCTACGCTCCAGATCGCTGCTACGGGACTCCCGAGGAGTTGTGTGCGCTGATCGATGCAGCCCACGGCGAAGGTCTGATGGTGTTTCTGGACGTGGTCTACAACCATTTCGGGCCTGACGGCGCTTACCTGCATGCGTACGCCAAGGAGTTTTTCGACGACGGCGTGCATACGCCATGGGGTGCCGCAATCGACTTCAGGCGCACGGAAGTCCGGGACTTTTTCGTTCAGAACGCCCTGATGTGGGTGAACGACTACAGGTTCGATGGCTTACGCTTCGATGCGGTGCATGCCATTTCGCCTGCGTCGTTCCTGCCTGAGCTTGCTGCCGCGATCAGGGCTGGCGCAGACCGGCCGGTTCACCTTGTCCTCGAGCATGAGGGCAACAAGGCCAGTCTGCTGCACGGTCCAGCGGCGCAGCTGTTTGATGCGCAATGGGCTGATGACTGGCATCACTGCTTGCACGTCCTGCTCACCGGTGAGAGCGAGGGCTATTACGAGAGCTTTCAGTCGCCCGCGGAGCAACTTGCTTGCGCAATGGCGGAAGGCTTCGTCTATCAGGGCCAGATCTCCCCGCACCACAAGGAAAAGCGGGGCGAGCCGTCCTCTGATCTGCCGACGACGGCGTTCGTGATCTGCCTGCAAAACCACGATCAGATCGGCAACCGTGCGATGGGTGAGCGGCTGACGCAACTGGCCGGCCGCGAAGCCCTGGCAGTGGCGACCGCGCTGCTGCTGTTGTCCCCCAACATTCCTCTGGTGTTCATGGGGGAGGAGTTCGGCAGCAAGACACCCTTCTTGTTTTTCACCGACCACAACGATGACCTGGCCCAACTGGTGCGCGAGGGCAGGCGACGAGAGTTTGCGCATTTCGCTGCCTTCCAGGATGAGGCCCGCCGCGCGCAAATTCCCGATCCGAACGCCGAAACTACGTTTGCTGCATCCGCTCCAAGCGACCAGGGCGATCCGGCGATCCTTGAACTCTACCGGACGCTGCTGAAACTGCGCCGCGACATGATCATGCCCGGGATACCGGAGGCAGTCAGCACCGGCGCACGCGCGCTGGGCGCACACGCCGTTCAGGGTGCCTGGAGAATGGGGAATGGCCGTGTGCTGACGTTGGTCGCCAATTTCGGCAAGGAGGCGGTGCCGTTTGACGTGCCGCCCGGAGAGTTGCTGTTTGACTACGGCAGTCGGCCGGCGAACGCCCAGCTTACGGGCCCATCCATACAGGCATATCTGGCGGATGCCGCGTGAGTGACGACGCACTCCGCGCCCTGTGCAAGGCAGCCGGCGTTGCGTCGCAGTGGAAGGATGTCTTCGGCAAGCTGCACGAGGTAGAGCCGCCAACCCTGCGGGCTGTCCTCCGGTCGCTCGGCATGGCAGCAGAGTCCGAGGCTGACATCAGGGACAGTCGCGCTGCCCTCTCCGGGCTGCGTTCCCTGCCGCCGCTGATCACGGCCGAGCAGGATGCAGACGTTGAGCTACCCGTAGGCGCTGCCGATTACGAACTGACGCTTGAGGATGGCAGGGTATTTTCTGGTCGCGCCACTGAGTTCGGCAGTGGTTGTCGTATTCCGGCCATTCTTGAAGCCGGCTATCACGGCTTGGTTCTGGGCGGTGTGAACACCGTAGTCGCCGTGGCTCCTCCTCACTGCTTTACAGTGCCGCAAGCAATCGGGGCGCCGAGGGGATGGGGCGTCGCGGTGCAACTCTACGCGCTCCGCCGCAAGGGGGATGCCGGGATCGGCGATTTCACCGCACTTGCCGAGTTCGCGACGTCGTTGGCGGCCCATGGCGCCCATGCAATCGGCATCTCTCCGGTGCACGCGCAATTCAGCGCAGATCCCGACCGGTTCAGCCCCTATGCGCCGTCGACGAGAACCGCGCTGAACGTACTTCATACGGCGATCGACACGCATGAGCCTGAACTGGAGGAACCCGACCTCATCGACTGGCCAGCAGCAGCGCGTTTTCGACTGAGCCGCCTGCGTGCCCTGTTCGAGCATCTCCGCGAGGAAGGCGGGGAGCAGGCTGCGTTCGCCGCGTTTCGCGTGAGCCAGGGCGACCGCCTCGTCGCCCACGCCGTGTTTGAAGCGCTGCACGCGCATTTCTTTGGTCAGGATGCCAGCCAGTGGCACTGGCGGTCCTGGCCCACCGAGTTCACTGATCCGGCGGGCGTCGCGGTTTTGAAGTTTGCCGAGGAACACGCACGCGAAGTGGACTTTCATGCCTGGCTGCAATTTCGTGCTGATCGAGGCCTTTCGGCCGCCCAGGCTGCCTGCCGGTCCGCCGGCATGGGTATCGGCCTGGTGAGTGACCTTGCCGTGGGCACGGATTCTGGCGGCAGCCAATGCTGGAGCCGGCAACAGGAGACGTTGCTGGGTTTGTCGGTCGGTGCGCCTCCCGACCTGCTGCAGCGCGAGGGTCAAAACTGGGGACTGACCGCGTTCTCTCCGCGTGGCCTCGTCGAAAACGGCTTCCTGACCTACAGAGACATGCTGCAGACCGCGATGGCCCATGCTGGCGGAATGCGGATCGACCACGCTATGGGACTGAACCGGCTTTGGGTAATTCCAGAGGGTTCCAGCGGTGCCGGCGGCACTTACCTTTCGTTCCCTGAACAAGACTTGCTGCGTCTTATCAAGCTCGAATCGTGGCGGCACCGTGCAATCGTGCTCGCGGAAGACCTGGGCACCGTTCCGGAAGGTTTTCAGGACCGTTTACGAGGCGCCGGCATCGATGGGATGCGTGTTCTGTGGTTTGAGCGGACGAAGACGGAGGACTTCGTCCCTCCCGATCGTTGGACTCCTCAAGCGGCAGCAATGACGAGCACACATGACCTGCCGACAGTTGCCGGCTGGTGGTCTGGCCGCGATCTCGAGTGGCATGAGGAACTGGGACACGCGACGGATCCGGCCGGTTCACGTGACGAGCGTGCACAGGACCGACTGCGGCTTTGGGAAGCGCTTGTCGAGTCGGGTTCCGCCAGCGGCGATGCGCCGCCCGCGGATGCGCCGGATGCGGTCGTGGACGCAGCCTGCTTGCACGTGGGCAGTGCGGCGTGCGAGTTGGTCATGCTGCCGATCGAGGATGCGATAGGGCTCACAGAACAGCCGAATCTTCCCGGCACGGTGCAGGAGCATCCGAATTGGCGCAGGCGGCTTCCGCCGTCCCCGATCGACGCACCAGCGGCAGGCAGGCTCCGGAGATTGGATGAGGTTCGCCGACGGCCACCTCACTAGAACCGATCGGCAGAAGAAGAGAGATCGTCGATGAAACCTTTGACTGCCACGGCAAGATTGCAGTTCCACAAGGACTTTACCCTCGATCAGGGCGCGGAACTCGTGCCCTATCTCGCCAAGCTTGGCATCAGTCACCTCTATGCGTCGCCGATCTTCAAGGCGCGCCCTGGATCAACCCACGGCTACGACATCGTCGACCACAGCGCCATCAACCCGGAGCTCGGCGGTGAGGACGCGCTTCGGCGTTTGGTCGCCCAGCTGCGCGAACACGCGATGGGGCTCATACTGGACATCGTGCCCAATCACATGGGCGTCGGCGGTGCCGACAACGCGTGGTGGCTCGACGTTCTGGAATGGGGTCGGGCGAGCCCCTACGCCGAGTTCTTCGACATTGATTGGGATCCGCCCGACGCAACGCTGCGGGGACGCATGCTCGCCCCGTTCTTGGGCGACGCTTACGGCAACGTCATGAAGAGGAACGAGATCAAGCTCAAGTTTGATCCGGACGACGGGCGACTGTATGCCGACTACTACGACAACAGGTTTCCCATCAACCCTCGTGATTACACCTCGGTCCTGTTGACAGAGGGCGGCCCGCTCGAGACTCCGGCGCGGGCGTTTGCCGATCTGCCGACCGAGCGTGACGCCATGCGGCGAGCGGTGTCGGAGGCGCGCGACGAGCTTAGGCGGCCTGACTACGCGCAGGCGATCGCCGAGGCTCTGCGCGTCTATGATGCCGGCACCGAGCTCGGACGGGACCACCTGCATCGCCTGCTCGACCGGCAAAACTTTCGTCTTGCTTGGTGGCGAGCAGCGTCGGACGAGATCAATTGGCGCCGCTTTTTCGACGTGAACGCCTTGGCAGGCATTCGGGTCGAAAATCCCGTCGTATTCGAAGCCACGCACGCAACCATCTTCAGGCTGTATGGCGAAGGGCTGATCGACGGCTTGCGGATCGACCATGTGGACGGCCTGGCTGATCCGCGAAGCTATTGCCGCAAGTTGCGGCGTAAGCTTGAGACGCTTGCCGGTTATCGGCCGGAGCATCTTCGCGGCCAGCCGGTGATCTGGATTGAGAAGATACTCGCGACCCATGAGCGGTTGCCTACGGACTGGTCCACCGACGGCACGACCGGCTACGACTTCATGAACGACGCCTCTGCCGTGTTGCACGACGCGGCGGGGGAAGCAGAGATCACCAGGATTTGGGCCGAGACGACGGGCCGCGCCGGCGTGTTCAACGAGGAAAGCGTTCCTGCCCGCAGGCAGATCCTGCGGGAGAGCCTGTCGAGCGAGCTGTACGCCACGTCGGTAGCGCTGCATCGCATCGCGCGCAGGGAGTTGGCGACTCGCGATTACACGCTGACAGCCATTCACCGGACCCTGACCGAGTTGCTGGCGCACTTCCACGTCTATCGCATCTATGCGGGGCCGGGGGGAATGAGCGAGGCCGACACACAGGCGATGGAATGGGCGCTGGCCGGCGCGCGCCGGTCCGTACGCGCCACCGACAGACAGCTCCTCGAACTTCTGGCGCAGTGGCTTTCGGGCAGCGACCTAAGACAAGTGCCTGCAGGCAGCAGGCGCCAGGAACGTCTGCGGGCCATGGTGCGCTTCCAGCAGCTCTCGTCGCCTACTGCCGCCAAATCGGTAGAGGACACGGCGTTCTATCGCTACGGGCGCCTGCTGAGCAGAAACGAGGTCGGTAGCGAGCCTGAACAGTTCGCGCTTTCGCCGAGCGGCTGGCACGCCGTTTCCCGGCAGCGACGCCAGCGTTTTCCGCGCGCCTTGCTCGCCACAGCCACGCACGACCACAAACGCGGCGAGGACGCGCGCGCGCGGTTGGCGGTGCTGAGCGAGATGCCGGCTGGCTGGGACGCGGCGCTGTCCCGGTGGATGCGGCTGAACGCGCCACTGAAACGCGACCTGGACGGCCCGGCACCGGATGCTGCCGATGAGGTCATGCTCTACCAGACGTTGATCGGCGCCTGGCCGCTCGACCTGTCGCCGGACGACCGCGCCGGCATCGCGGCTTTTGGCAAGCGGGTTGCGGCCTGGCAGCAAAAGGCGTTACGGGAAGCCAAGCGACATTCCGGCTGGGCTGTTCCCAACGAAGCCTATGAGCTTGCGGCCGAGGAGTTCCTGACCGCCGTCTTGGACGCCGAACGGCCGGCCCGCGTCGTCTACGAACTGCATGAGTTCGTCCAGCGCATCGCCGTGCCCGGTGCGCTGAACAGCCTGTCGCAAATGGTGCTTCGCCTCACCGCTCCGGGCGTTCCGGATCTCTATCAAGGCACGGAGTTCTGGGATTTTTCATTGGTCGATCCGGATAATCGCCGCCCCGTGGACTATCCGGCGCGCCAGACCGCGCTGGACGCTGCTGACGCGCCAGGAGAGCTTATGGCCCACTGGCGTGATGGGCGGGTGAAGCAGGCCGTGCTGCATAGGATTTTACAGTCGCGGGCCCGAAACCCGGACCTTTTCTCTCTGGGCACCTACGTTCCGCTTCGCATCGAAGGGTCCGCCGGCGATCACGCACTCGCTTTCGCACGCCAGCATGAAGGCAGGACGAGCATCACAGTCGTGTCGCGCCTCAGCGCTGAGGGCGGCCTGACTGACACCCCCGTGTTGCCGGTCGATTATTGGAATGGAACGCAGCTTGTCGTCCCACGTTCAGTTGCCGGAGGCGGTGTGACTGACGTTCTCGGGTCGGGCGGCGTGGACCAGATTATTCCAGCATCGGGCCGCATGAAGTTGGGTCAGGTTCTCGCGACACTACCAGTGGCGCTTCTGGAGGTTTGATGATGAACCGCATCGTCGTCGTATCAAACCGGGTTCAGGTCCCGCAGGCCGGGGTGCCGAGCGCAGGCGGCCTCGCCGTTGCCCTCGACGGTCTGATGAACCAGCGCGGCGGGCTGTGGTTCGGCTGGTCGGGCCAGGTCAGCGAGGATGTCCGGCGCGTCTCGCTCAAGACAGTCGGCCAGATGCAGTTCGGGACCGTCGACCTCACCCGAGAGGAGCATGACCGCTACTACAACGAGTTCTCCAACGCGACGCTCTGGCCACTCCTGCATTCGATGCCGGAGCACATGTCGTACGATCGGCGCAGCGCTCTTGTCTACCGCCAGACTAACGAGCGGCTGGTGGACGTGCTGCTGCCGTTGCTGCGTCCGACGGACCTCATCTGGGTGCATGACTATCACCTGATGGCGATGCCGGCGTTGTTGCGGGCGAGGGGTGTGGTCGCCCCGATCGGCTTCTTTCTGCATGTGCCTTTCCCCGCCCCGGACATGCTGGCGAGCGTGCCGGAGGCCGGCAGCCTTTTGCGTGACCTCCTGTCTGCTGACCTTCTCGGCTTCCAGACCGCCAACGACCTCGAAAACTTTGCCGCCGCCGCCCACAAGCTTGCAGGCGCCAGGCGTGTTCAGGCCGGTCTGCTGGACTTCGATGGGCGCCGTGTGCGCCTGAACGCGTTTCCTGTGGAGATCGACGCGGCAGAGTTCGCGGAGCAAGCCGAGGAGGCTTGGCGCTCCGGTTCGTCCGAAAAGCTCCGGCGTAGCCTTCTTGGCCAATGCCTCGTGGTCGGCGTGGACCGGCTCGATCCGACAAAGGGCCTGATCCAGCGCCTTCTCGGTTTCCGCCGCCTGCTTGAAACCCGGCCGGACTGGCGACGCAACGTGACGCTTCTCCAGATTGCGGCCGAGTCGCGCAAGGATGTGTCGGCCTATCAGGATCTTCGTCTGGCAGTCGACACGGAGGCGGGGACGCTGAACAGCGAATGGGGTGAGCCGGATTGGACGCCGGTCCGCATGATCGCCAGGGCGGGAGCGCGTTCGACCGTGGCAGGGTACATGCGCGAGGCCAGGGTTGGCCTGGTCACGCCGCTTCGCGACGGGATGAACCTGGTGGCCAAGGAGTTTGTGGCCGCTCAGGACCCGCAGGATCCGGGCGTGCTGGTGCTGAGCCGATTTGCCGGCGCCGCTCAGCAGCTCGGATCCTCCCTGTTGGTCAACCCGCACGACCCTGACGAGTTGGCCGAGGCGCTTGACCAGGCGCTTACGATGCCGCTGGGCGAACGTCAGGAGCGCTGGCGTGTCTCGTGGCAGGCGATCGAGGCGGCCACACCGGCGGCCTGGGGCCGGAACTTTCTGGCGGCGCTGCAGCGTGCGAGCGACACCTCACCCAAGGGGGCGGCGGAGAGCGGTCTGCCGGTCGGCAGCACGACAAGCCTGCCGCCCCTGACCTCCACACCTCTGCCGGCCTCGACGCGCCTTA
>CALMVI010000082.1 GCA_937873095.1 uncultured Acetobacteraceae bacterium
CACCGACATGGCCATCGGCCGCACCGCCCGCGCCGAGCGCCACCGCGGTGCCGCCGATGGCCATGTCGGTGGCGATGGTGACGGCGATGGCTGGGACTTCGCCGTTGATGGCGGCGTAGGTGCCGGTGCCGCCGCCGATGACAACGGTGGTGGACGCGGTCGAGATGCGGGCGTCGCAGACGGTGTGGTCGCCGAGCCGCGCGGCGGGCAGGCCGTTGATGAACACGGTGGTGCTGCCGGTCGCGATCTGCTGCGGCAGGTTGTGCTGGTCGCAGGTGGCGACGTCGGCGACCGCGCGGGCGGCCGGGCGGCCGTTGGTGAGCACGGTGGGCGAGCCAGTGGTGATCTGGCCCGCGGTATCGCCATACGTGCTGCCGATGTTCATGCCGGCCAGCGCGCCGCCGCCGGTGAGCGCCACCGCGCCGCCGACCGCGCCCAGCACCAGCAGGTCGGACCCGCCGGTCGCGACCGTGAGCAGGGCGAGGCCCACGCCGAGGCCGATCTCGCCGCCCAGCCCGAAGCCGAAGGCGGCGTCGGTATGCGCGATCGCGTCGCCGAGCCGGGCGGCCGGCTGGCCGGTCACGGTCGGCTGGGGATCTGGCCCCTGTCGGATAATTGCCGCATCAGGCGGGCTGCTTCCAGGCGAACTGGCTCAGCATGGCGAGGAACAGGCTGTCGCTGCGGGCGAACTCCGCCTCCGGCGCGGTGTGGGTGATGCTGATCACGCGCTGGCCGGGGCGGATGGCGTAGACCTGGCGCTGCTGGATGCGGCCCATCTCGCCGCCCTGCCAGGCGAACACGATCTCGATGCAGGCCACACCGTCGAGCCGCGCGTCACGGCGCAGCTTGAGCGCGAAGCCAGACGCGCGCGACCGCAGATCCTCCACCTGGCGGGAGACGAAACTGTCCAGCGTCTCGCCTTCGGGCATCTGGTTGATGGCGACCAGCGCGTTCGGCGTCATCGCCTGGCCAGGCGATGGCGGGGCGGAGTAGCCGATCATCGAGCGTTCTACCCAATTGTCCGGAACGGGGAAGACGAAATCGCTGCCGTGGCAGTCCTGCGCCATGGCTCAGTCGTACTCCGCCTCGGTCGGGTCGGCGGCCTCGGTGCCGTCGAACTGCGAGGCGGGCGGGGCGGTGGCGCCGCTGCCGGCGCTGCCGGCGAGCGGGTCGGCGCCGGAGCCGGAGCCGCCGGCCACCCCTGCGATGCCGCCGAGCTTGGCCAACACCTGGGCCAGGGCGGGCATCGAGGGGATGAACGGCAGCGTGGTGAATTGCGGGGCGGCGGGGCGCGTGCCTGGCGCCAGCCCAGGCTGGCTGGCGATGCCGGCGCCGCCGGCCGAGGCGGAGGATGCGGCCGCCCCGCTCGCCATGCTGGAGGCCTGGGCCATCGCCGGGTTGCCCAGGCCGGACCCCGCCATCGCCGCCGTGCTGCCCATCGCGCCGGGCGACTGGCTCATCAGCGCCTGTGCGGCGGCCATGCCCTGCGACGCCATGCCGGACGAGGCGGCGGAGGTGGAGGCGAATTGGGAGAGGGCGGCAGCGCTCAGCACGCTGGAGGCGGGCGAGGACGTCGTGGTCACGCCGGAGGCCGAGGTGAACGAGCTTTGGCCGAGGCTCATCGCCTGGCCGGCGGCCTGCGCGGTCTGGGTCAGGTTGCCCGTGGTCGGCGCGGCGTTGACCTGCTGCGCCTGGTTCTGCAGGCCGGAGCCGCGTCCGGTCAGCGGGCCATCGACGTATTGCATCACCGACTGCCCCGAATCGGTGATCTGGGCGAAGGACACGTCCTTCATGCCCTGCTTGGCCGCCATGACCGGGGCCGGCACCATGTTCCCGGGGAACGGCATCAGGCAAGCGGGCCCGGCCGCCGACGCGGCGCGATAGGCGGCATCACGGGTTGAGGCTTATGACGGGCGCGGTTTGCAGGATGCCGCCGCTCGCCATCTGGATCGACGACGCGCCCTGGCCGGCATCCGTCCTGACCGCGTTGCCGACGGTGTGCACGCCGTTGGCCGCGACCGACACGTAGTTCGGCGGCGGCGAGCCGTCGCCCTGCGACGCATCGACCTGTGCTGCGGAATGCAGGTGGATGCCGGTGGCATTCAGGGTCACGACGTGGTCGGTGCCGAAATTCAGTCTGATGCCGGTATCGTCGAGGTAGATCGAGCTGGCGCCGTGGCGGATCAGCACGCCGTCCTGGGTCTTGACGATGACGCTGTCATGCACCGTGCTCATCCACACCGTCTCGGTCGACTGCACGTGCGCGTTGCCCACGGTGACGACGTGGTTGTTGCCGATCATCTCGGTCATGTCCTTCTGGGCGTGGAGGAACATCTCCTCGGTCCCGGCCTTGTCCTCCATGGTGAACTCGTTGAAGCCGCCGCCGCCAGGGCTGCTGTTGGTGCGGAACGACGTGCGCTCCTTTTCGTCGGGCAGCTTGATCGACGGGATGGTGTTGGCGTTCGGCATGCAGCAGACGACGACGGGGTTGTCCGGGTCGCCCTCCATGAAGCAGACGCCCACCTCCATGCCGATGCGCGGCAGGGTCTGCGCCCCGAAGCCACGCCCGGCCCAGGGCTGGGCCACGCGCATCCAGCACGAACTGCTCTCGTTGTTCTGGCCTTTGCGGTCCCAGTGGAACTGCACTTTGATCCGCCCGTAACGGTCGGTGTAGATCTCCTCGCCAGCGGGCCCGGTCACCACCGCGCTCTGCATGCCCGGAATGACCGGCTTTTCGGAGCGCTGTTCCGGCACGAAATCCACGTTGGCTGGCAGGCAGGAAAACGTGTTCTGGTATTTTGGCGCGCCCTTGCCCACGCTCTCGAAACTCGGGTCGGTGGCGTGGTGGACGACGGACACCACCACGTTCTTGACGTTCTCGGCGGCGATCGGGTGGGCGTCGAGCTGGAAACGCCCGCCGGGGGTCAGGGTGCGCGCGTTGCCGCCGCTGGAGATGGTGTCCTGGCCCTTCTCGTGGCCGGCGATCAGGCGCGAACTGATGCCCTCGCCACGATCGCGCTGCGTGTAGCGGCCCGGGAAATCGAAGATCTCGAACTGGCTGGCCTGGGGGATCGGCGACAGCCCCGTCGTGCTGGTGATCAGCGAGTTGCCGGGGTTCTGGAAATCGTAGTCGCTGGTCGTGGCCTTCCCGGAACGGAAGGTCTGGTGGTGGGTCCAGCTGGTGACGCTGTTGTGGAAAATGCCAGACGGGCTGTACGGCAGCGTGCCGTCCGGGATGTCGGTGTAGGCGTGCGCGCCGTCGCACAGCATCAGCACGTGCCGCCCCTGCATGTGCTGGAAGGTGTAGAATATCCCTTCCTCCTCGAACAGCCGGGACACGAAGTTGAAGTCGGACTCGCGATACTGCACGCAATACAATCTGGGCTTGTATTCCTGTGCCAAACCGCTCGTATCGAAATCCTTGAAGCCCAGCTCCGTGAAGATCTGCGTGGCGATCTGCACGACGGTGTTGTTCTGGAACACGCGGCTGTCCTGCCGGTGCTGCAGGAACCAGAGCCACGGCACCACCACGAGGGTGAAGCTTCTCTGGCCGCGGCTCATGGCTTCGCCGCCGGAAAAGGTTGCGACAAGACCGTTGAAGTAGCGCCAGCCGCCGCCGTCGAGCCGCAGCTGCCAGTCGACCGGCTTGGTGATGAGCTGCGCAGGGTCGATCTGATCGGTCATCGCACGCACGCGCAGCGCGAAGCTGAACAGCGAGGAAAGCGATTCCGAGCCGTCCATCGCTTCGAGCAGGAACATATTCTCGCCCAGAGGCGTCTGGATGGCGAGCTGGCGCTCAGTCTGGGTGTAGGCTGGCGCCCCGTCCATCAGGATGTTCCACGCGTTGTCGTCCGGCACCCCGGCCCGCCGGATAGGCGCGCCACGCCGCCATCAAACAGCATCTGCACTTGCGACCGGTTAACAGGCAAGCCAATTCCACGCATCTGGGCCCGCTCGCACCCTGTCACGGCATCGATCCGGCGCCGGTCTGCACGACCAGCGACACGGCGCCCACTGGCCGGTCCGAGCCGCCAATGCCGGCCGACGCGACGACGCCGCCGATGCGCTGCAGCAGGTCACAGGACACCGGCAGGTCGAAGCCGGCGGCGGGCGACCGCCGGTGGCCGTTGCTGCCAAGCCCGAGCGCGCGGCCCGGGTTGTTGCGATCGCGTTGCGGCAGCCATCCCCGGCGCTCACGCGTGCTTCTCTGGCCGGCCTGCGCGGCGGCCTCGCTGCTGCGCACGACCGACAGTGCCGCCTGCATGTCGGAGGCTGGGGCGAACACCACGCCCGTGCCGAGATAGGTTGCGTCCGCCGCTTCGTTGACGTCGCGACTGTCGATGATTTCGGTCAGCACGGACACGTCGTCGACCCCGATCGAAGGCGGCGGAGAAAGGCTGACGGTGCCGATGATGACGCCGCGCCCGGTGGCGGGAGCATGCAGCGCGTTTCGCGCGCGCAGCAGCAGCCGCAGGCGGTCCTCCATGCCTGCCCCCGGCATGCGGAGGACGCGCACATCTTCCTCGTCAGCGTTGCGGAGCATGGCGACGTCGATGCCGCCGCCGAAGCGGCCATGCAGTACGGCCTCGAACGCTGCGTCGATGCCGTCGAGCAAGGCTTGCGCCTCCGCCGCCGAGAGCGTGACCTGTTCATCGGCCATGACCAGCCCTCAGCAGGACAGCGCGGCGAGGGCCCCCATGGACCTCCCTCTCCGCGCGGCGGTGAGCGGCCCCATACAACTCCCTCGCGGCGCGGCGGCGAGGGCCTCCAGGGAACTCCCTTGCCGCCCGGCGGCGAGGGGTCCCTTGGAACTCCCTCGCCGCGCCCTCACCGGCGGTCGCGAACGCAGACGATCAGCTGGAGGATTGCGCAATCGCCTGGTCGTAGCTGGCGCGCAGCGGGGTCTGGTTTCCGGACGCGTCTTCCTTGATGTAATTCACCTGCTTGGCGGTGAAGTTCAGCGTCAGCGTCTCGTTCGGACGGTCGCCGCTCGACCCGGCAGTGAAGCCGGACAGGATGGTGTTGGTCAGGATGTACTGGCAGTAGGTGGTGCCGGGGTTGCCTGTGTTGACCAGGTCGATGGTCGCCGTCATCGGCTTCTTGCCCGACGTTGCCGCCTGGTACAGGGCGGCGTGCGAGCTGTCGCTGATCTTGGTCAGCGTCACTTCCGACAGGTTCGGCTCGGAAGCTTCACGGTTCGACGCCGCACCGACGGTGGTGCTGACGCTGCGGTTGACTGACCAATGCATCGACGTGATGTCCATCCAGCCGATGTGGTCGCTCTGCGTGGCGTCGCCGGTGATCGTCTGGTCGCCGCCGATAAGATTCAGGTATATGGGCATGATGTGATCCTTCTTCGGTATGGACGCCCATTTGGCGCCATTACGTTTCCGCAGGTCCCGTCAGGCAAGCAGTCAAGCAGGCAAGCAGCGAGACGGACGTGCGAGACGGACATGCGGGGGCAGGCCGCTAATCTCCCAGTGCCTCCATCGATGCTACGGGTGTTTCGGTTAAAGGTTCCTGCAAGGAATCGTTACCGATTTCCGACAATCCCCCTGGCGACAGCGCGAACGTGCCATCCGCGCCGAGCGACACGCGCAGGCTGCTGGTCCTGACGCCGCTGCCCAGGGATTCCAGGAAGTGACGGGACAGCAGTGGCAGCAACTCGCGCGAGATCATCTGTTCGACCGCGCGCGCACCGATCTCGGTGCCCCTGGCGCGGGCGGCGACGTCGAGGGCCAGCGCTTCGTCGAACACGAGCTGCGCGCCGTAGGTTTCCTCGGCCCTGGCGCGGACCCGGTCGAGCTGCATGCGGACCACACGCGCGAACGTCTCGTCCGACAAGGGCAAATAGGGCACCACGACGATGCGGCCGAGAAAGGCCGGCTTGAACACCTTGAGCAGTTCCGGGCGGAGTGCGGTCTCCAGACCCGCCGCGTCCGGCATCGTTTCGGGGTCGGCCGCGAGCGCCGCGATCAGGTCGGAGCCGACATTGGCGGTCAGCAGGATGGTGGTGTGCCGGAAGTCGATGTCGCGGCCCTCGCCGTCGCGCAGGATGCCGCGGTCGAACACCTGGTAGAACACGTCCTGCACGCCGGGATGGGCTTTCTCCACCTCGTCGAGCAGCAACACGCCGTGCGGCCTGCGGCGCACCGCCTCGGTCAGCACGCCGCCCTCGCCGTAGCCGACATAGCCGGGGGGCGAGCCCACCAGCATGCTGACCTTGTGCTCCTCCTTGAACTCCGAGAGGTTCACCGTCGTCAGGCTCTGCGGCCCGCCATAGAGCTGTTCGGCGAGTGCCACCGCCGTTTCGGTCTTGCCGACGCCGCTGGTGCCCACGAGCAGGAACACGCCCACCGGCTTGCGCGGGTCGGACAGCCCGGCGCGCGAAATCTGCACCGCGTCGGCGATGGTCCGCAGCGCGTGGTCCTGCCCGATGACCCGCCGGCGCAGCGCGTCCTCGAGCGAGAGCACGCTGTCGATGTCGGAGGCGAGCATGCGGCCGACAGGGATGCCGGTCCAGCGCGTGACGACGCCCGCCACCGCGTCGCGGTCGACGCGGCGCGGCACCATCGGCTGGTCGCCCTGCAACTCGGCGAGACGGGCGGTGAGCTCGGCCGGCCCGCCGGCGGCCGTGCCGGCGTTATCGCCCGCCTCGATCTCGGCGATCAGCGCGCGCTCGGCGTCCCACTGCGCGCGCAAGGCGGCGGCTTCCTGGCGGGTCCGGTCGATCGCGTCCGACACCGCCGCCTGCCGCTCGGACAACCCCTCGCGCGTGACCGCCGAGAGCTCTGCCTGCAGCCGTTCCAGCCGACGCTCCGCATCTTCCAGGGCAGGCGGGGCGGTGGTGCGCGCGACGGCGACCGAGGCGCAGGCGGTATCGAGCAGGCTGACGCATTTGTCGGGCAGCTGGCGGGCCGGGATGTAGCGCGCGGACAGGCGCACCGCGTCGAACAGCGCCTCCTCCATGATGGTGACGCCGTGATGCTTCTCGAGCGCGGGGACGAGGCCGCGCATCATCGCGACCGCTATGTCGTGCTCCGGCTCGGCGACCATCACGGTCTGGAACCGCCTGGTCAGCGCCGCATCGCGCTCGAAATATTTCTTGTACTCGGCCCAGGTGGTCGCCGCGATGGTGCGCAGCTCGCCGCGCGCCAGTTCCGGCTTGATCAGGTTGGCCGCATCCCCCTGCCCGGCCGCGCCGCCGGCGCCGATCAACGTGTGCGCCTCGTCGATGAACAGGATGACCGGCGACGGCGATGCCTTCACGTCGGCGATCACGCCCTTCAGCCGCGTCTCGAACTCGCCGCGGGCGCTGGCGCCGGCCTGCAGCAGGCCGAGATCCAGCGTGCGCACGCTGACCCCTTGCAGCGCGGGCGGAACGTCGCCCGCGGCCACCCGCATGGCAAACCCCTCCACCACCGCGGTCTTGCCGACGCCGGCCTCGCCCACGAGGATAGGGTTGTTCTGCCGGCGGCGCGACAGGATGTCGATCACCTGGCGGATTTCACCGTCGCGGCCGACGATCGAATCGATCTTCTGCGCCCGCGCCTGCTGGGTCAGGTCGATGGTGTATTTTTCCAGCGACGCACCGGCCTGGGCGCGGCCGCCGGCCAGGCTGGACGCCTGTTCGTCGCCGGCGGCGCGCACGCCTTCGGGGGACGACCAGCCGACGGCGGCAGAGTCGAGCTTCTGCGCATCGATCCTGCGCAGCAACGGCGAGAGGTCGTGCGCCACCGCCCGCAAGGTCTGGTCGGCGAACAGGGCGGCCAGCAGGTCGAGTTCGCCGGTCGCACTCCGCCCGCCCTGCAGCGAGGCGATCAGCCAGGCCTCGCGCATCCAGTTGACCAGTACGGGTTCCAGTGCAGGGGCGCCCGCGGCGCCGCGCGGCAACCGGTCGAGCACCTGGGTGAGGTCGGCCGTCAGCCGAGCGAGCTCGACCTGCTGGCCGAGTTCGGCGGCGAGCGGGCCTGGCTGTTCGATCATGCGCCGCAGCCAATGGGCAACCCCGACCGAGGCGTGCGTGTTGGCCAGCGCCAGTCCGGCCGCACCCTCCAGCGCGTTGCGGGCGGTGGGCTCCAACGCGGTCACGAGGCTGCGCAGGTCAACCGTCAACATGGCCTCCGGGCACCGATGGGTCGCGGACGTATCAAAAGCATAACGAGGTGCGCTGCCAGTCTCGGACGGCGAGCCACGCATACCCCAGCGCTCGGTCGAACACAACGCCGCAATTCGGTGCGGATGCGAGACGGCGTGCGCGCAGTTGATACTCTGGCGGCGCACTCGACGCGCGGCCGGGGCTTGTGCTTGGCCTGCCAGACCGCGTTAAGTGCGCATGGAGTGATGCGCGCCCGATGATCCTCAACCTGGAAACGTTGCTGGCGCCGGTTCCGGGCGACGAGCCCGCCGGGCCGAACCTGCGCCTGGTCGAGAGCGGCGGCGCGCTCTACTACAGGATCAAGGATGCGCGCTCGGCCGCTCGGATGGCGGAACGTCAGGCCGATGCGGAAGCCGACCGCGGCTCGCTGGCGCCGGAGTGGCGGCTGATCTTCGAGCAGTCGCAGACGCTGATCGCCGGCCAGAGCAAGGACCTGGAGGTGGCCTGCTGGCTGACCGAGGCGGCGCTGCGCATGCACGGGTTCGCCGGGCTTCGGGACGCGATGGCGCTGCTGGACGGGCTGGTGGAGCATTACTGGTCCGGCCTGCACTCGGTCGACGATCAGGACGTGGGCGCCAAGGTGGCGCCGGTGGCCGGGCTGAACGGCACGGGCAGCGAGGGGGCGCTGATCCAGCCGCTGCGCCTGGCCCCGCTGACCGCCGCGCAGGGCGTGGAGCAGGCGGGTCTGTGGCACTACATGGTGCTGCGCCGGCGCGGGGCTGCGGCACCGGAAGCCAAGCAGCTGGCCGAGGCCGCCAAGGGGACCGACCGCCAGGCCTACGTGTCGATCTACCGCGACATCGCGGCCGCGCTGGCCAGCTTCGGCGCGCTGAGCGCGCAGCTGGACCGGCTGTGCGGCGACGAGACCCCGCCCTCCTCGACGATCCGCAACACGCTGGTGGAGGCGCAGGACGCGCTGCGCGACTTTTCCGGGCTCGACCTGGCGGCGCTGAGCGAACCCGCCGAGGCCGCGGCCAAGGCGGGGCCGGACGCGCCCGACGAAGCGGCGGCGGAGGACGCGCCCGGCCCCGCCCTGGCCGCGGCGGCGGGGGTGTCGGTGCTGGCCACGCGTGACGACGCGCTGCGCGAACTCGGGCGGATCGCCACGTTTTTTCGCGAGCACGAGCCGAACTCTCCAACAGCCTACACGCTGCAGACTTTGATCCGACGTGCGCGCCTTCCGCTCGCCGATCTGCTACAGGAGCTCATCCCCGACGAGGCTGTCCGCCGCGTCTACCTCAACGTGGCCGGCATCGGCCCGGAAATTTCGGAGAAGTAGCTGGCGGTGGCGTGAACGGTGCTTAACGAACGGTTGCTTAACGAACGGTGCATAACGAACCCGCATAACGACCGCCGACGCCGGCCTACGGCGCGCCAGGTTTACCAGACGAGACATAGCCGGAGAGACATCATGGCAAGCATTCACGACAAGCTGGAGCGGGTTCGCCGTCCCAGGGTTCACATCAAATACGAGGTCGAAACCGAGGGCGCGCAGGTCGAGAAGGAGCTGCCGTTCGTGGTGGGCGTGCTCGGCGACTTTTCCGGCCAGCCGACCGAGCCGCTGAAGCCGCTTAAGGATCGCAAGTTCGTCCAGATCGACCGCGACAATTTCGACGACGTGCTGGCGCGCATGACGCCTGGCCTGCGGTTCAGGGCGGAGAACACGCTGAAGGACGACGGCAGCGAGATGGCGGTCGACCTGAAGTTCCGCAGCATGGAGGATTTCGAGCCTGGCCGGGTGGCCGAGCAGATACCCGCCTTGCGCAACCTGCTCGAGAAGCGGAACCAGCTGCGCGACCTGCTGGCCAAGGCGGACCGTTCCGAGGAGCTCGAATCGTTGCTGGAGCGGATATTGCAGAGCGATGACGATCTCAAGCGCCTGGCCGGCGACATCGCCAACCGTGGCGAGGCGGAGCCCGCCGGCGGAGACGTGGCATGAGCGGCGCCAGGGAGACCGCGGCCGGGCGCCCCGCCGCCGAGCTGGCGCCCGGGCCGTCGCTGCTCGACCAGGTGATTTCGGCGACCAAGCAGACCGAGCCCGACCGGGCCGAACTGCTGGTGCGCACGCTGGCCGAGGAGGCGCTGACCGGAACGGTCACCTATAGCCGCAACCTGACGGTCACGATCACCAAGGCGATCGCCTCGCTGGACGCCAAGATGTCGCGCCAGCTGGCGGCGGTGATGCACAGCCCTGAATTCGTCAAGCTGGAGGGGAGCTGGCGCGGGCTGCACCACCTGGTGAGCAACAGCGAGACCAGCGCCAACCTCAAGATACGGGTTCTCAACGTCTCCAAGAGGGAGCTGGGCCGGGATCTGGCCAAGGCCACCGAGTTCGACCAGAGCCTGATCTTCAAGACGGTGTACGAGAACGAGTTCGGCACCCCTGGCGGCGAGCCCTATGGAGCGCTGATCGGCGACTACGAGTTTTCGCGCGGGCAGGAGGACGTGGACCTGCTGCGCGGCATGGCCAGCGTGGCAGCCGCGGGGTTCTGCCCGTTCATCTCCGCGGCCAGCCCGCATCTGTTCGGGTTCGAGAACTATTCCGACCTGGCCAAGCCGCGCGACCTCGAAAAGATTTTCGAGACCATGGAGTACGCCAATTGGCGCAGCTTCCGCGAGAGCGAGGATTCCCGCTTCGTGACCCTGGTGCTGCCGCGCGTGCTGGCGCGGCTGCCTTATGGACGCGAGACCAAGCCGATCGACGAGTTCGACTACGAGGAAGGCCGCGTCGGCGCCAACGGGTCCGTGGTTGGGCTGCCGCACGAGCAGTATTGCTGGATGAACGCGGCGTTCGTCATGGGCGCCCGTCTGACCGACGCGTTCGCCCGGAACGGCTGGTGCACCTCCATCCGCGGCGCCGAGAACGGCGGCAAGGTCGAGGCACTGCCGATGCACGTGTTCAACAGCGACGACGGCGATGCCGACCTGAAATGCCCGACCGAGGTGGGTATCACCGACCGGCGCGACAACGAGCTGGCCAAGCTCGGCTTCCTGCCGCTGTGTCATTACAAGAACACCGACTACGCCGTTTTCTTCGGCGCGCAGACCACGCACAAGCCGAAGAAGTACGACAGGGCCGAGGCGACGGAAAACGCGGCGATCTCCGCCCGGCTACCCTATCTTATGGCTACGTCAAGGTTTGCGCATTATCTTAAGGTGATCGGGCGCGACAAGATCGGGTCCTTCATGGAAGCTTCCGAGTGCGAAACATGGTTGAACCGCTGGATCCAGAACTATGCCAACGCCAACAGCAACCCCGGCCAGTCGATGAAGCTGCAGTTTCCGCTGCGCGAGGCCAAGGTGACGGTCCGCGAGGTGGCGGGCCGGCCAGGGTCGTTCAACGCGGTGGCGTGGCTGCGCCCCTGGCTGCAGCTTGAGGAGCTGACGACGTCCATGCGGCTGGTCGCGCGCATTCCGAAGGCGAACTGACATGCCATGCCGGAGGGTCTGACATGGGTTGAGCAGGGGGTCGAGCAGGGGCGCGAACCGGCCGGCGCGCCGTGCCGCGCGCGCGGCGCGGACCATGGCGGCCGGTCGGCCGAGGCCGACGCGGACCGGCTGATCGCGCTGCTGGACGCGGAGATTTCGCGCCAGCTCGACGCCGTGCTGCACGCCCCGGCGTTCCAGGCGCTGGAGGCGACGTGGCGCGGCGTGGCGCTGCTGGCGCGGACCGCGGGCCAGTCCCGCCAGGTTCGGCTGCGCATCCTCAACGTGACATGGCCCGAGCTGTGCCGCGACCTCGACCAGGCGGTGGAGTTCGACCAGAGCAGCCTGTTCCGGATGATCTACAGCGACGAGATCGGCAGCCCTGGTGGCCAGCCCTTCGGCCTGCTGGTATGCGACTATGCCGTGTCGCACAGGACGGGGGCGGGGCGCAGCACGGACGACGTGGCCGCGCTGCGCGGGCTGGCGTCGATCGCCGCGGCGGCGTTCTGCCCGGCCGTGCTCGCCGCCTCGCCGCTGCTGCTGGGCCTCGACCGGTTCACCGACATCAGCGCCGGGCTCGATTTCGCCGACGCGATGAACGGGCTGGCCCATGCCCGCTGGCGCAGCCTGCGCCAGCAGGAGGACACGCGCTTCCTGGGGCTGATGATGCCGCGCGTGCTGATGCGGCACGCCTGGACGCCGGACAGCCGCAGGCGCGTGGACGGCTTCCGCTATGCCGAGGACATCGGCGCCGACGGCAGCGGGCTGCTCTGGGGCAACGCGGCCTTCGTGTTTGCCGTCGCGGTGATCCGCCGCTTCGACCAGAGCGGGTGGTTTGCGGACCTGCGCGGCGCGCCGCAGGACCGCATCGCGGGCGGGCTGGTGCCGGACCTGCCGCCCTATGTGTTCAAGACCGACGCGCACGGGCTGGCGGCACAGGCGCCGCTGGAGGTGCGGGCGAGCGGCGTGCAGGAACAGACGCTGAGCGAGCTGGGCCTGGTGCCGGTGTCGGCCGCCCCCTACACCACCGCGCTGCTGTTCAACAGCAACGCCTCGCTGCACGCGCCCGCGGCGCAGGACCGGGTGGAGGCGACGTGGAACGCGCGCATCTCGTCGATGCTGCAATACATGCTGTGCGTGTCGCGCTTTGCGCATTTCCTGCTGATCATGATGCGCGACCGGCTGGGCAGTTATGTCGGCGCGCCCGACCTGCAGCGACACCTCAACACCTGGCTGGCCGGCTACTGCCTGGGGTCCGACGGCGCGTCCGACGAGATGCGCGCGCGCTTTCCCCTGCGCGACGCCGGCGTCGAGGTGGGCGAGGTTCCCGGGCGGCCGGGCGCGCTCAGCTGCACCATCCGGCTGCAGCCGCATTTCCAGCTGGACAGCATCGCCACCAGCTTTCGCCTGGTGACCGAAATCGCCAGCTCCAACCGATAGGCAGCGCAGTGGCATCCTCCGACATCGCCGGCCTGGTCAACAGCGGCAACCTTTCCGAGGCGGTCGCCCAGGCGACGGGGCGCGTGCGCTCGGCCGCGGGCGACCACGCCGCGCGGACCGTGCTGGCCGAGCTGCTGTGCCTGGAGGGATCGTTCGAGCGGGCCGAGGCGCAGCTTGCCATCGTGGCGCAGCAGACCGTGGACCGGCCGGTCGCCATCGCCCGCCTGCGCCACCTCATCCGTGCGGCGGTGGCGCGCGAGGCCTGGTTCCTGCAGGGCGCGGTTCCGGCGCTGCTGGGCGCGCCGACGCCGCTGCAGCGCGCGGCCATCGACCTTGCCCTGGCGATGCGGGCCGGCGAGGCCGACCGCGTGGCGCAGCTGCTGGAGCAGGCAGAGGCGGCGCGGCCGCACGTTGCGGGCCAGGCGGACGGGGCGGATTTCGACGACTGGCGCGACGTCGACGACCGCTGCGCCTGGTTCCTCGAGGTGCTGACCCATGACGGCGGCTACATGTGGGTGGACCCTGCCACCGTGGCCGGGCTGCGCTTCACGCCCGCAGCCCGGCCCATCGACCTGCTGTGGCGCGAGGCGAGGATGACGCTGCATGACGGGCGCGTGGCCGAGATCGTGGTGCCGGCGCAGTACGTCGCCCCGGCGAGCGCGCAGGCGCACCGGCTGGCGCAGTCGACCGACTGGCAGGAGGCGCCGGGGGGAGCGTGCACCGGGTCGGGGCAGCGGCTCTGGCTGCTGGGCGAGGACGCGCGCGGGGTGATGGAGCTGGGCGACATCGCCTTCGCCGCCCCCGCATGAGCGATTTCTTCGTTCCGCTGGCTGCGCCCTCGCTGTTCGACCGGCTGCTGGACGCCGAGCCGGACAAGACGGTGGACCCGCCGCGCACGCGCCAGAAGCAGGTGTCCGACGCGCTGGACAGCCTGCGGCGCGATCTCGAGACGGTGCTGAACACCCGCCGCTGCCCCAGGACGCCGCCCAGGACGCTGCCCCGGCTGCGGCGCTCGCTGCTGACCTTCGGCGTGGGCGACTTCATCGGCGCCAACATGATCACCCGCGAACAGCGGCAGATCTTCGCCGCCACGATCGAGGAGGCGATCAGGGAGAGCGAGCCGCGGCTGCGCAACCTGTCGGTCAGCGTCATGGACCCGCGCGACGCGGCGGAGCGCGTGCTGCGGCTGCGGATCGAGGCGATGGTGGTGCTGGAGGACAGCGCGGTGCCGGTGCTGTTCGCCTCGCTGATCAACCCGTCGACGCTGCGGTTCTCGGTGGCCGAGGCGAGCTATGTCTGACCAGCTGCTGCCGCTGTACGACCAGGAGCTCGCCTATCTGCGGCAGCTGGCGGGCGAGTTCGCCGACGCGCATCCGAAGATCGCCGGCCGGCTGCGGCTGTCGGCGGACGCGGTGGACGACCCGCACGTGGCGCGGCTGATGGAGGGGTTCGCGCTGATCGCCGCGCGCATCCGCCAGAAGCTTGACGACGAGTATCCGGAGCTGACCAACGCGCTGCTGAGCGCGCTCTACCCGCACATGCTGGCGCCGTTCCCCTCGGCGTCGATCGCGCGCTTCTCGCCGCTGGCCGATCTGGACGGGGCGTTCCGCATCCCGCGCCACACGGCACTCGAGATGGAGCCGATCGGCGGGGAGTCCTGCCGCTATCGCACCACCCAGGCCGTCGAGCTCTGGCCGATCGCGGTCGTGTCGGCCGAGCTGCGCGGCCGGCCGCTCGTCGCACCCGCGGGCGCGGTGTCGCAGCACGCGGCGGCCAGCCTGCGGCTGGTGCTGGAATGCCTGTCGCCGTCCCAGACCTTCACCAACCTCGGCATCGACCGCCTGCGGCTGCATCTGCACGGGCAGCCGCAGCATGCGGCCGGGCTGTACGAGCTGCTGTCGAACAACCTGCTGGCCGTGGCGCTGGCCGACCACCCGGAAGACCAGCGCGCGGTGTTCCTGCGCCCTGCCGCCGTCACCCAGGGGGGCTTTGCCGAGGACGAGGCGCTGCTGCCGACCTCGCCGCGCTCGCTGGACGCATACCGGCTGCTGGGCGAGTATTTCTCCTTCCCGGCGAAGTTCATGTTCGTCGACGTGGCCGGCATCAGCGCCAAGACGCTGCAGGCGGCAGGGCGGCGCCTGGAGATCTTCTTCTATTTCGACCGGGCAGTGCAGGGGCTGGAGCGCCAGGTGAGCGCGGACAGCCTGCAGCTCGGCTGCACCCCGATCATCAACCTGTTCACCCAGCGCGCCGAACCGGTGGCGCTGACGCATGAGAGCGCCGAGTACCCGGTGGTTCCCGACAGCAGGCGGCACGCGACGCGCGAGGTGTTTTCGGTGGACCGGGTGACGCTGAACCAGGCGGGCCGCGGCAGCCGGCCGGTGATGCCGTATTTCGCCAGCCACCATGCCGCCGATCCGTCCCGCCAGACGCTGTTCTGGGCCACGCAGCGGCGGCGGCTGGGCGAGCGGGACGACAGCACCGACGTGACGCTGTCGATCGTCGACACCGAGCTGAACCCGTCCTCGCCCACCGACGGCATCCTGGCCATAGAGACCACCTGCCTCAACCGCGACCTGCCAAGGCAGATTCCGTACGGCGGCAACCGCCCCACTGTCAGCCTGGTCGACGGGGCGGCCGAGGTCACCAGCGTGCGCTGCATTGCCCCGCCGACCGCGACCCTGCGCGCGTCCGGCGGACGGCGGTCGAACTGGCAGCTCGCCTCGCAGCTGTCGCTGAACCATCTTTCGCTGTGCGACGGCGAGCAGGGGGCCGACGCGTTGCGCGAGATCATGCGGCTGCACGACCTGCGCGACGTGCCGGAGACCCGTGCGGCCATCGAGAGCATACGCAGCCTGGCCTGCGCGCGGGGGACGGCACGGCTGCCGGGCAACGGCGCGATCTGCCGCGGCATCGACGTGACGATGGAGCTCGACGCGCGTCGGCTGGAGGGCACCGGGGCGTTCCTGTTCGCGACCGTGGTCGAGCGCTTCCTGGGGCTCTACGCCTCCATCAACAGCTTCACGCGCCTGACGGTGCGGCTGCACGGGCGCGAGGAGGTGCTGCGGGTGTTCCCGCCGCGCTCCGGCGACCGTCCCCTGCTGTGACGGCGCGCTTGCGACCGCCGCGCACCCTGGCCGGCCGGCTGGCGGCCGTCCCTCACCGTTTCGAGGGGCCGCACGCCATCCGCCTGACCGAACTCGGCATGGCGCGGCTCGGCACCACGGCCTCGCCCGCCGACGAGGGCACGCGCCTGGAGGCCGCCCAGGGCCTGGCCTTCGCGGCCTCGCCGGTGGTGGCGGTGGGCGGCACCGAGCGGCGGCGCACGGTGCGTATGGCCTTCATCGGGCTGACGGGGCCGCTGGGCGTGCTGCCGCAACCCTATAGCGAGCTGGTGCACAAGGCGGACCGGCTGCGCAACCGCGCGGTGTCGGCGTTCCTGGACGTGTTCAACCACCGCCTGGCCAGCCTGTTCGTGCGCGCCGGCGAGAAGTACCGGCTGGGGCTGCTGCTGCAACGCGCGGCCACCGAACCGCAGGCGCATGGCGAGCAGGCCCGGCTGAGCCAGTCCGGCCGCGACCCGGCGAGCAACGCGATGCTGGCCCTGGCGGGGTTCGGCACGCCGCACCTGCGCGGGCGCCTGGCGGTCGAGGACGACGTGGTGCTGTTCTATGCCGGGCTGTTCGCCGCGCGGCTGCGCCCGCCCTGTGCGCTGCGGGCGATGCTTGCCGACTATCTCGGCATGGACGTGCGGATCGAGGCATTCAGCGGCCGCTGGGTGCCTGTCAGGGCGTCCGAACAGACTTGCCTGGCGGCAGGCGGCGGGACGCGGCACTTCGCCGCGCTGGGCGTTGACGCCGTCGCCGGCGCGCGCGTCTGGGACGTGCAGGGCAACTTCCGCGTCGTGGTCGGACCGGTGGATGGGCGCGGCATGCGGGCGCTGATGCCGGACCAGCCCGGCCTGCGCAAGCTGGTCCACCTGGTGCGCGCCTATGCCGGGCTGGACCTTGGTTTCGACGTCCAGGTGGTGCTGCGGCGCGACTGCGTGCCCGACCTGATGCTCGGCGGGCAGGGTGCGGGAGACCCGCCGCGCCTGGGCTGGAACACCTGGGCGAAGAGCCTGCCGGCGCTGGAGGACAAGGAGGACATCATTCTCGATCCGGACCTTGTCTTCGCGCCGTCCGGGCCGCATTCAAAGGCGTTCGAACGTAATCCTGGCGATTTGACGGTGCTGGAACGGACATGAAGCTCATCCTCCGCCTGACGGACCACGACGAAGACACCGGCCAGAGCCGCATGCTGGAGACCGGCCGCCTGAGCATCGGCCGCGGCCCGCAGAACGACTGGGTGCTGGCCGACCCGGACCGCACGCTGTCGAAGAACCACTGCCGGATCGACGCGTCGGACGGCCAGTTCATGCTGACCGACCTCAGCACCAACGGCGTGTTCATGACCGGGTCGTCGCAGCCGGTGGGCCGGGGGCATTCGGTGGCGCTGGAGGACGGGCAGAGTTTTTCGGTAGGACCCTACCGCCTGACTGCCGAGATCGACGGCCAGGGCGGCGGGCTGATGCTGGACCGCGGGCTGGGCCTGCCCGAGGCCGACCCAGAGACGGTGTTTGCCGGTGGCAGCGGCAGGCCGAGCACCGGGCTGTCTCCCCTGACGCCGTCCATTCCCGAGCCCTGGCTGTCGGAGGTGCCTGGCGGCGAGTTCGGGCCGGGACGGCGGGCCGCGCCGCAGGGCTGGGACGCGCCGCCCGACCCTGCCGCCTATGCCGCGAGCGGGATGTTCGACGGCTCGCCTTCCGGCACGGGGCCGCTGACCGGCGGCTTCACCGGTTCGGACCTGTTCAGCCAGACGTCCGAGCATGGCCCGGCCGCCTCTACCGTGATGCGCATTCCGCAAAGCCAGGTGGTGCTGCCGACCGACTGGATGGAGGCCGACCCGCTGGAACCCGCGGCAGAGGCGCCTGGGGGATCGGCGTGGCCGCCCAAGATGCCGGGGGAGATGCCGGCGCCGGTGCTGGAGCAGGTGCCGGCACTGCCGGCGTTGACGCTTCCTGCCGCCCAGCTTCCTGCCGCCCAGCTTCCCGCGGCTCAGTTGCCGGCGGCCCAGCCTCCTGCGGCCCAGCTTCCTGCTGACTGGATTGCGCCCGAGCCGGCGACGCCGCGTTTGCCGGAGGGCTGGGACCCTGCCCCCGTCGAGCCGCCGCCGCCGGTCTCGGTGCTGGCGCCGCCGGCCGAACCCGGCGCGGTCAAGGCGCCGATCGCCGCGATCGCGCCCAGGCCGGCGGCCGAAGAGCCGGCCGCCCCTGCCCGCCCGGCGCCGGTCATCCGCTCCGCATCTCCCGCGCCTGTCGCCCCCGCG
>CALMVI010000083.1 GCA_937873095.1 uncultured Acetobacteraceae bacterium
AATCTACACGCACGTGCTGACCGAACGGCTGCAGCGCCTGGTGGAGGCGCATCATCCCCTAGCGCGGGCTAGCGCGACGGCGCGCAGCGACGACCTGAGGCGGCCCATGCGGCGAAGTTCAGCGGACGAGTGTCGGGACGGCTAGCTCGTGTTCATGCCGTAGTCTTTATTCTGGCGAGCAGCTTTAGCGCCAGAGCTGTAGGTAGTGGTTGATCCCGTATGCCGCGCCGGCGGCGTGCGTGCACAACACCAAAGCCGCTGCAAGGCGTGCACCGCGGATAGGTGGGACGGCATAGGCCAGTGCGAGCAGACCAAGCAGGGTGGCAGGTACGAAATAGCGGCCCTGCAGGCCGAAGATCGTGGACGAGTCGGGTGGTCCATAGGTCAGCCGAAACGCTGCCGCCACTAACACCGTGACCGTCAGGCAGCCCATTGCGCAGGCGAGCACGATGCGCCGATGGCGGCCCTTGACGCCGGACAGCAGTGCAAGACCGATCAACCCCATCGCCTCAAGCGCGGGCAAGGGGAAAGGTGCGAAGTAGTGGAACGGGGCCGCATGTCCGCCGAAGCGGACGTCCATGTCCGTCCACAGGTACCAGCCGGCCCGATACACCATCTGCCAGAAGCCGTTCAGCGTCGAGAGGGGATGCCCCAGAACGAAGGCGAGGGCGGCTTTCGGGTCGCCTCCCTGGCGCCAGTAAAGTCCAGGGTTGAAGTCGTAGTGCACGATCCAGGACAGCGCCACGGCCCAACACATCGCAAGCGCCGAGCAGATAAACACCAAGCGGGAACGACGGCCCGAAAAACACCTGACTGGCACCAGGAAAACCAGGAAGCTGATCGGCACGTAGGTGATTTTTGTCGTGCCGGTCAGCACCACCAAGCCAAACAGGACAGGGCCGCGCCAACCGGTCAGTGTTGCCGCCCGGCTGGCATGAAGCCGCAGGCACGACGCAGCCAGCAAGGACAGGATGCCGAGGTTGACCGGGTCGCTGCTGAAGCAGCTTGCAAGGTGGACGAGGTCGGCATCGTCAACACCGCTGCCGCGACAAGCCGGCCGGCCGGCAAGGTCCACACCGTCGCCGCGACCAGCAGGATGTAGACGCAGAGTTGCCCCAACCTGCCGAAAGCGACCTGGGTGAGCGGTTCGAGATGAAGGTGCCGGGCGGCGAACAGCGGCACGGCGGCGGGCAGGTAGGCGATCGGGGAGAACGACGCGGTGGACGGGAAACCGATGACGGAGTTTTCCGCCGGTTTGGCATTCAACGCGCGCGACACGGCCCTCGCATCCTGTTTCAGGATCGGCTGCTGAGCCCCGAAACGCTGCGCAAACCAGTAAGCGAAATCCACGTCATGCAGGTCGATCGAGCCGCCCCAGTTATTGGGGCCGAGCCGCGGGGCGAAGGCGACGCCACGGGCAACCTGCAAGGTCCTGAACCAGTGCCACGGTTCATCCAGCCCGCCGAACGGCGGGACCGTCGCACACAGGATCAAGCCGACGACGAACGCTTCCAGCAGAAACACGACCAAGAGCGACCGTTCCGTAGCGAGCCGCCTGGTCAACGCCACCATCTGCACCTCTGCACCACCACAGCGGCAAGCCAGACCGTCGGGATCGATGAAGCTCAGCATGGACCGGCCGACCAGGAAAGCAGGCTTGCGCCACTTGCATCCGCCGAACGTCACGGCAGGTCGCAAGCGTGCCCTGGCTGACCCTTGATCCAATGCCACGTTCGGCCGTGCTCAAGGCGATGTGACCGACGCGCGCTTGCGTGGCCGCCGGCCGTTGCGTTGGCCTACAGACATGACAGCCGGAGCACGTCGATGACCATCCTCTCCAGTCTTGGCCTGACATCGGGCAAGAAGGTGCGCTACGCGGTTGTGGGCCTGGGCGACATTTCGCAGGAGGCGATGCTGCCTGGAATCGCCCATACGGGCAATTCCGAACTGACCGCTCTCGTGAGCTCCGATGTTGAGAAGGCGCGAGAGGTCGGCAAGCGATACGGCGTTACCGAGACGTACGGCTACGACCAGTTCGATGCGCTGCTCGGCTCCGGCAGCGTGGACGCGATCTACCTGGGCACGCCGAACTGGCGCCACGCCGAGTTCATCGTCCCCGCGCTCAGAGCCGGCATCCACGTGCTGGCTGAGAAGCCGTTGGAGGTGAGCACGGCGAAGTGCCGCGAGATCCTAGCCGCACAGGAAACGTCGTCGGCCAAGCTGATGGTCGCCTACCGCCTGCATTTCGAGCCTTCGACCCTGGCGCTGATCGAGCGGGTGCGGTCCGGCGAGCTCGGCGAGGTGCTGCTGTTCACCTCGACCTTCACCCAGATGGTCGATCCGGCGAACCACCGCGGCCAGTCGGGCGAGCTTGCAGGGCCCGTGCTGGACATGGGACCGTATCCGGTGAATGCGGCGCGCATGGTGTTCGGCGCCGAGCCGACCGAGGTCGCGTCCGCCGTCGGCACGCGCCATCCGGAGGCGGGGTTCGGCGACTTCAACGACACGGTCGCGGTCACGCTGCGATTCCCCGGAGGGCGCATCGCGCAGTTCGTGCTGTCGTACTACGCCAACACGCTCGACTCGTATATCGTGTCGGGAACCAAGGGCAGCATCCACGCCAATCCGGGCTACATGTATGGCAAGCCGCTCGAACAGGTGATCACGATCGGGCAGAGCAAGACGAGCAAGAGTTTCAAGAACACCGACCATTTTGGCGGAGAGATGAAATACTTCTCCGACTGCATCCTCAACGATAGGGATCCGGAGCCAGACGGAGAGGAAGGATATGCCGACGTCCGCGTGCTGGAAGGCGTGTTGCGCGCGCTCAAGAGCGGCGGGCCGGTGAAGCTCGACCCGTTCGTGAGGACGCGGCGCATCGACACGGCGGCCCAGCGCGAGACGCTGTCGGCCAAGAAATCGCCCGAGCTGGTCAACACCTCCAACCCTGGGCTGGGAAAAGAAAAGGTGCCGAAGAACTGACGCCGCCGCGTCCGCGCCACGCCGCCGCGCGCTCGGCGGCGCGGCGGGCGGCGGAGCATGGTCGGTTCAGGTGATTCCACCTGAACGCGATCTGCTCTAGGTATTCATTGCGTCGAAGAAATCCTGGTTGGACTTGCTGTATTTCAGCTTGTCGATCAGGAAGTCCATGCCGTCCGACGCGCCCATCGGGTTGAGGATGCGGCGCAGCACCCACATCTTCGACAGCGTTCCCTTGTCGACCAGCAGCTCCTCCTTGCGGGTGCCACTCTTGGTGATGTCGATGGCCGGGAAGGTGCGCTTGTCGGACAGCTTGCGGTCCAGGATGATTTCCGAGTTGCCGGTGCCCTTGAACTCCTCGAAGATCACCTCGTCCATGCGGCTGCCGGTGTCGATCAGAGCGGTCGCGATGATGGTCAGCGAGCCGCCTTCCTCGATGTTGCGGGCAGCGCCGAAGAAGCGTTTCGGCCGCTGCAACGCGTTGGCGTCGACACCGCCGGTCAGCACCTTGCCAGAGGACGGCACCACCGTGTTGTAGGCGCGCGCCAGCCGCGTGATGCTGTCGAGCAGGATCACCACGTCGCGCTTGTGCTCGACCAGGCGCTTGGCCTTTTCCAGCACCATCTCGGTCACCTGCACGTGGCGCGTGGCCATCTCGTCGAAGGTGCTGGCGACCACTTCGCCCTTCACCGTGCGCGCCATGTCGGTCACTTCCTCCGGCCGCTCGTCGATGAGCAGCACGATCAGGAAGACGTCCGGGTGGTTGGCCGATATCGCGGTGGCGATGCTCTGCAGCATCACCGTCTTGCCGGTCCTCGGCGGCGCCACGATCAGGGCGCGCTGGCCCATGCCGATCGGTGCGACCAGGTCGATCACCCGCGGCGTGTTGTCGCGCTGCGCGCCCTTCACCGTGCTGACGGGCACGTCCATTTCCATCTTGAGCCGGCGGTCGGGGTAGAGCGGCGTCAAATTGTCGAAGTTGATCCGGTGCCTGACCGCTTCGGGCGACTCGAAATTGACGTTGTCGAGCTTGAGCAGGGCGAAATAGCGTTCGCCGTCGCGCGGCGCGCGTATCTGCCCGTCCACCGTGTCGCCGTTGCGCAAGCCGTAGCGGCGCACCTGGTTGGGGCTGACATAGATGTCGTCGGGGCCGGGCAGGTAGTTCGATTCCGGGCTGCGCAGGAAGCCGAAGCCGTCCGGCAGGATCTCCAGGGTGCCGTCGCCGTAGATCGCCTGGTCGGTGTCGGCCAGGTTCTTGAGGATGGTGAACATCATGTCCTGCTTGCGCAGGCTGGACGCGTTTTCGATGGACAGGGATTCGGCGAAGCTCAGCAGGTCGGCCGGTGACTTGGCCTTGAGTTCTGCGAGATGCATGGAGGCAGCCTCGGATCATGTGGTCGGGGGTGGGACGGATGCGATGCGCGGTGCGCTCTCGGTGTCCGCAGCAGGGAGGGCCGAAGGCAGGCAGGAAGCCTGCGGGGCACAACTCAACTGGCACAAACCGGGCGGGCCTTCAAGCCGGGCGGCCCCTGGAAACGCGGACGGGTCAGAAAGGCTGCACCACCACCATGACGACCGCGACCAGCATCAGCGCCGTCGGCACCTCGTTGGCGATGCGGAAAAAGCGCTGCGGGCGGCGGTTGTTGTCGGCCAGGAAGCCCTTGCGCCACTTGTTCATCGCTCCGTGCACGCCGCCCAGGCCCAGGACCGCCGCAAGCTTCACGTAGAACCAGCCCGCATGCCAGTCGACCAGGCCGGGGGTCAGCGCCAGCAGGATCCCGAACAGGAAAGTGGCCAGCATCGCCGGCGTCATGATCAGCTTGTAGAGGCGCCGTTCCATCACCTTGAACAGCTCGCTCGCCTGGCTGCCTTCGGCCACCTCGCAGTGATAGACGAACAGGCGGGGCAGGTACAGCATGCCGGCCATCCAGGCGATCAGGGCGATGAGGTGCAGCGCCTTGGTCCAGGGATAGAGGTGGAGCAGGAACGGAACCGTCACGCCGCCCGCTCGAGCATCAGGGTCCTGAACAGGGCCGGCAGCTGGTCCAGGCTGCGCACCACGTGATGCGGGGCGGCGGCCAGGCCAGGCGGCAGGCCGGCCGGCGCGAACGCCACCACCTGCATGCCTGCCGCATGGGCCGCCGCGATGCCTGGGGCGCTGTCTTCCACGACGACGCAATCGGCAGGCGGCACGCCCTGGGCACGGCAGGCGGCGAGGAACAGGTCGGGCGCGGGCTTGCCGCACGCTACGTCCCGCGCGCTGTGGACCCTGCCGGCCACCAGCTCGGCCATCCCGGTGCTGCCGAACTTCTCCGCCATCTCCTGGTGCGAGGAGTTCGACGCGATCCTGTACGGCAGGCCCATCGATGCCGTCGATGCCAGGGCCGCGCACGCGCCCTGCATCGCGGGCACGCCGGTCCGCATCCGTCCGATCAGCCTTTCCTGCACCGTGGCGGGCCAGGCGGCGGGAAGCGGACGCCCGGTCTCGGCCTCGAAGATCGGCTTCAGGGCCGACCAGGTCAGGCCGGTGAAGCGGTGCGCTCCCGCCTCGGTCAGCGCCCAGCCCAGGCTCTGCGCCTCCTCGGCCAGCAAGGCCCTGGAGACCGGTTCGCTGTCGATCAGCACACCGTCGCAATCGAAGATGACGAGCCTGACGGTCACGCGGCACGCATCGGGCAGTCCCTGTGGCGGCCAGGGCAGGCCCGGGCGCCGGCAAAGCTGCAGGTGCCGGTGCCACGGTCGCGGGCGGCGTGGACTGCATCCGCCAGCGCCGCAATGAAGCCAGAGTCGCTGTTCTGCGCCGGCGAGCGGTAGTAGCCGGGCACGCCCATCTTCTCGGCCAATTCGCGGTACTCGACGTCCAGCTCCACCAGCGTCTCGGAATGTTCCGAGACGAAGGCGATCGGCACCACCAGCACGGCCACGCGATCGGCGGCCGCAGCCTCGATGGCCGATTCCGTGGACGGGTCGAGCCATTTCTGCGGGGTGGCGCGGGACTGGTAGCAGACCTGCCAGTCCAGCACCTCTCCCGCTGCTTCCAGCTTGTCGACCACCGATTGCACCGTGGATTCGATCTGGAACTGATAGGGGTCGCCGCGCCGCACGATCGTCTCGGGCAGGCCGTGGGCGGAAAACAGGATGCGGACCGGCGCGGGCGACGTCCGGCGCGCATCAGCCAGGCTGCGCCGCACGATGGCGGCGGTGGACGCGATGAACCCCTCGTCGTTGAACCAGCAGCACAGCGTGGTGACGGGCTTGGCCAGCCCCACCTGTGCCGCGGCCTCGCGCCAGGCTGCGAGCGAACTGCCGGTCGTGGTGGTGGAAAAATGCGGGTAGAGCGGCAGCAGGAACACCTCGTCGGCGCCCCACTGCTTCAGCTCGGAGGCAGTCTGCCGGCTGAACGGGTGCCAGTAGCGCATCGCGATGAAGCAGCGCACCTCCAGGTCGGGCGTGGACAGCGCCTCTTCCAGGGCGGACGCCTGCTCCCGGGTCAGCTCCAGCAGCGGCGATTTGCCGCCCAGTATGGCATAGTTCTCGGTGGCGGGCTTGACCCGCGCGCTGGCGATGATGCGCGCCAGCAAGGGGCGGATGAAGAACGGCACCCGCAGGATGGCGGGGTCGCGGAACAGGTTGAGCAGGAAAGGGCGGATCGATTCCGGCCGGTCGGGCCCGCCCAGGTTGAACAGGACCACGGCCAGGCGGTGACGCGCCGGCGCGGCCAGCGGCGTCGCGTCGGGCGTCGACAGCGCCGGCGTCTGGCGTTCGACGGTCAGTGGCTGCGTAAGAATCCGACCAACTCCGCCACATGCTCCGGGTCCGTCTGCGGCAGGATGCCGTGACCCAGGTTGAAGATATGTGGCCTTCCGCGAAGTGCACCCAGGATGGACGAAGTTTCCGTCCGCATGGCGGCCCCGCCGGCGATCAGCGCGATCGGGTCGAGGTTGCCCTGGACCGCAACCCCGTCCGGCACGCTGGCGGCGGCGCGCGCGGGGTCGGTGCCGGTGTCGAGCGCCACGCAGTCCACGCCGGTGCGCTCGGCATACAGCCCGGCGTAGAGGCCGGCGAGCCTGGGGAAGCCGATCACCGGCACGCCGGGATGGCGCGCGTTCAGGGCATCGACGATGCGGGCGGTGGGTGCGACGACGTGGCGCAGGAACTGGCTGGGGGAGAGCATCCCCGCCCAGGTGTCGAACAGCATCACCGCCTCGGCGCCCGCGCTGATCTGTGCGGACAGATAGTCAGTGGTGCTGCGCACCAGCAGCTCCATCAGCCGCGCGAACAGGCCAGGGTCGCCATAGGCCATGGCGCGGGTTTCGCAGAAGTCCCGCGAGCCGCCGCCCTCGACCATGTAGCAGGCGACGGTGAACGGGCTGCCGCAGAACCCGATCAGCGTGCAGAGCTCGGGCAGGGCCAGGCGCAGGCGGCGTATCGTTTCGAGCACAGGGGCAGTAGCCCCCGCAACGCGCTCCGCATCGAGCCTGTCGAGTGCCGCGGTATCCCGTATGGGGGACAGGACCGGGCCCACGCCGTCCTTGAAGGCCACGTCCTGCCCCAGCGCCCAGGGCAGGATCAGGATGTCGCTGAACAGGATGGCGGCGTCCATGCCGAAGCGGCGGATCGGCTGCAGGGTGATCTCGGTCGCGAGGTCGGGGGTCATGCAGCGGGCGATGAAGCCGCCGGAGCTGTCCCTGATCGCCCGGTATTCGGGCAGGTAGCGGCCGGCCTGGCGCATCAGCCATATCGGTGGCGGCCACACATCGTCGCCTGCCAAAGCGCGCAGGATGGGTTTTTCGGTCATCGGTCGTCCTGCGTTTCGCCTCTTCCTAAGCCTTGAAGAGTCTTAAAGGTAGGTTGAGGCGACAGATGGGGGTGTGGATTGCGGGGTACCCGGTCCGGCCGGTGGTGGCGCCCGTCTATCCACATGCGCGGCGGGGGGCAACGGCCTGAGCCCGCAGGACAATCCGCGATTGTCCGACCGATGTGGAGAACGCGGCCGTTTTCATCACGCGGCCGTGTGGGCCGCCGGCTTATCCCCGGCTTTCAGGACCGGTGCCAAACGACACGCTGCAAAGCCCCGTTATCCCCGCTATCCTCGCATGCATGACCGAGCGCCAGGACCGCATCAACCTTCACCTCGTCTCGGACGCGACGGGCGAGACGCTGAACTCCATCGCGCGCGCCACGGTTTCCCAGTTCGAGCAGGCAAACATCATCTATCACCGCTGGAGCCTGATCCGGACGCGGTTCCAGCTGCACCGCGTGCTGGAGGGGATAGAGGCGGAGCCCGGGCCGGTGCTGTCCACCGTGGTCGACCGCGCGCTGCGCAACGACCTGGAGAGCACCTGCGACAGGCTGGGCCTGCCGGTGGTCAACGTGCTGGAGCCGGTGCTGGCGATGCTGGCCGACCAGATCGGCGCGCAGGCGACCGCGCGGCCGGGCCGGCAATACGTGCTGGATGCCGATTATTTCCGGCGGATCGACGCCATCCACTTCGTGCTCGCCCATGACGACGGGCAGGCGCAGGCGGGCATCGCCGAGGCCGACGTGATCCTGGTCGGCGTCTCACGCAGTTCCAAGACGCCCACCAGTTTCTATCTCGCCAATCGCGGCGTGAAGGCGGCCAACGTGCCGCTGGTGCCGGGACTGGCCGACCCGCCTGGGCTGGAGACGCCGCACTGTCCGGTGATCGGGCTGACGCTGGACGCGCAGTCGCTGATCGAAATACGGCGACACCGGCTGAAGCTGATCGCCCAGGGACAGGGCGCCGTGCACGTCAAGCAGGATCGGGGCGACTACATCGACCTCGAATCCGTCCGGGCCGAACTGCTGTGGGCGAGGCGGCTTTGCACCCGACGCGGCTGGCCGGTGATCGACGTCACGCGGCGGTCGATCGAGGAGACGGCGGCAACCGTGCTCCAGCTGATGGAGGCCTGGCACGTCCGGCTAGACCGCAAGGGCGTGGAACCGATGTCGCTTGCCGTCAGCCAGGATCAATGATCCAGGCGCGCTGGCTCGGCGCCAACCCCGGCAAGACGATACGATCGATCGACGCCGCTATCGAACGACACCGTACGATGGCGCGCCGATGCCCGGGCAGGAACAGCCGCTATCGACAGGCGACTGCGCCGGCGCCCGACAGACATAGACGCCTGCATAGCAGGTGGTGCCGAGTGGCACGGCCTGCGACATCTGCGGCGCTGGGTCCGGCGGTGGCGCCTCGCTTGCCGGCGGGGGAGCGTAGGCCTGCGGCGGCGGATAGGCCGGCGGCGCGTAGTAGCCGGGCGCGTAGTAGGGCGGCGCGTAATAATAGGCCGGCGGGTAGGCCACCACGGGCGGGCCCACCACCACCGGGGGGAAGCCGATGAAGACGCCACCGCGAAACCACGCCTTGGCCGGTGCGGGGATGAGCGCCGCGCAGGCGAGTGACGCGAGCACGGCCGATCGGATCAGGAAACGGGCTGAATATGTCATAACGATAATCTAAAGTGAAAATGTGACTGCTTCGTTTCTCCCGTTTGAGAAATTGTGAACGGCTACTTGTCCTGGTCCGGATCGACGAAGGTGAACAGGCTCTGGTCGAAGCGCCCGCCCAGCTGCACGTCGGAGATGCGCAGCTGCGTCTGGCGCCCCTGGGCATCGACCACCGACCATCCGGTCAGCGCCAGCGGGCTGGCGTTCAGGTCCAGGGTGAGGCTGCCGTCGCCCGGCGTCCTGGTGCGCACCAGAGTCAGGAGGAGCTGGCCGGGCGGGCGCTGGAAGTCGGTCAGCGTCACGTCTCCGGACAGCGTGATGGTGTCGGACAGGAGCAGGCCGAGCGGCGTGTTGCCGACGGGGATGTTGGTCGTCTGGCCGAGCTGGGAATCATGGAAGACGACGGTGCCCTGGCCGGCCACCAGGAGCAGCGGGCTTGGCTTGTCGTATTCGAAGCGCATCCGCCCGGGCCGCTGCAGCCACACGGTCCCCTGCGTGGTGACGCCGTCAGGCCCGATCTGGAGGAACCGCGCCTTCAGGCTGCGCAGGCCGTTGAGGTAGCGCTGTACGCCCGCGAGCGTCGCCTGGTCGGCGTCCGAAAGCACGGCGGCGCGGACCTGCGCCAGCGCGGCCGTGGGAAGTGCTAATGCCACGATCACCAGGCAGGCCACGCGGCGGTTCATCGGCGCGTCACGCCGTGGCCCGCCGCGCGGCGGAGGGGTGCGGCCTGCAGCCGGCGACGTTCAGGCAACGCCGACCACGCCCTTGCTGGTGCTGTATTCGAAATGCAGCGCCTCGCCCGGGCGCACCACGGGGTGGATGGCGTGCGCCGCCATCGCCGCTTCGGAAAACCCCTGGAGAATGAGCTTCAGCTTGCCGGGATACGTCGCCACGTCGCCGATGGCGAAGATGCCGGGGGACGAGGTTTCGCAGGTGGCCGGTGCGACCTGAACGTGGTGCCGGTCCAGCGCCAGGCCCCAGCCGGCAATCGGGCCGAGGTCCATCGACAGGCCGAAGAACGGCAGCAGCCGGTCCGCCTCTATCCGCAGCCGGGCGCCGTCCAGGTCCGCGAGCTCGACGGCGTGCAACGCCCCGTCCTGGCCGTGCAGCGCGCTCAGCTGGTAGGGGATGACCAGTTCGACCTCGCCGCGGGCGTGGGCCGCATCCAGCTGTGCGGCTGTTTCCGGCGCCGCACGGAACTTGCTCCGGCGATGGACGACGTAGATCTTCTCGGCCACGTCCTTCAGCTGCAGCGCCCAGTCCACCGCCGAGTCGCCGCCGCCGGCGATGACCACCCGGCGTCCGCGAAAATCCTCGCGCCGGCGCACGTAGTACTGCACGCAGCCGGTTGCTTCGTAGGCGTCCAGTCCGTCCAGCGGCGGCCGGTTCGGGCCGAAGGCGCCGGCGCCGGCGGCGATCAGCACGGCGCGCGCGAACACCTGTTCGCCGCGATCGGTGGTCAGGACGAAGGCGTTCGGCCCGCCGCTCAGCCCTTCGATCCGCCGGCCGAGCAGCCGTGCGGGAGCGAAGGGCGCGAGCTGGGCTTCGAGCTGGGCGACCAAGGCGCCGGCTTCGATCGCGGGGTGGGCCGGAATGTCGAAGATCGGCTTTTCGGGGTAGAGTGCGGCGCATTGGCCGCCGACCTCGTTCAGCGCGTCGATCAGCACGCTGGACAGCTTCAGCATGCCGCATTCGAAGGCGGCGAACAGGCCGGCCGGGCCTGCTCCTATGATGGCGACGTCGACCTGGTTCATGGCACGGTATCTAACACCGGATCGCGCCGGCGAAACCCTGCCGCATGGAGGCCGAATGCACGCCGAGACGAGGGTGGCGGACGGGCTGTACGACCTGGCGGCGGTCGAGGCGCTGGGCGCCGCGCTGGCCGGGCGGCTGCGTGCCGGGGACGCCGTGCTGCTGTCGGGGCCGCTCGGCGCGGGCAAGTCCACCCTGGCGCGCGCGCTGATACGGGCCGCGTGCGGCGACCCCCTGCTGGACGTGCCGAGCCCATCCTACACCCTGGTGCAGAGTTTCGCGGGCAGGAGCGCCCTGTTGCATCATTTCGACCTCTGGCGCCTGGACGGACCGGGCGGCCTGGCCGAGCTCGGCTGGGAGGAAGCCAGGCGGGACGTGGTGTTGGTCGAGTGGCCGGACCGCCTGGCCCATCTGTGGCCCGCCGGCGCGCTGCATCTGGAGCTGTCGCATGCGGGGCCGGACACCAGGCGGGTGACGGCCACGGGCTGGGCTGACAGGATGGACCGATGACCGGCGCCACGGCACTCAACTTGCGGCCCTGCATCGCCACCATCCCGCCGGACACGTCGTTCCTGGACGCGCTGGCCGCTTGGTGGCTGGCCAGGACCGCCGCGTCCTCGCACGACCCGCTTGCGCCGGCGCAGGGCATGTTCCTGGTGCCGACCCGCCGCGCCGCGCGCGGCCTGGCGCAGGCCTTCCTCGAACAGGCGGGGGGCAAGCCGCTGCTGATGCCGCGGATCGTGCCGCTCGGCGGGCTGGACGAGGCGCCGCTGTCGCTGGCCGGCGTGCTCGACCTGCCGCCGCCGGTGCCGGTGCCGCAGCGGCTCGCCGTGCTCAGCCGGCTCGTGCTGGCCATGAACGGCGCGAACGGGGCGCCGACGGAGGCCGACCGCGCCTGGACGCTGGCCGCGGAACTGGCGGCCCTGCTCGACGAGGCCGCCCGGGCCGGCATCGACCTGCGTCAGGCGCTGCCCGGCGCGGCGGGGGAGGATTTCGCGGCGCATTGGGGCCTCACGCTCCGCTTCCTGTCGATCGCCACCGAAGCCTGGCCCGCGTGGCTGGCCGAGCACGGCCTGTCCGACGTCGCCGCCCACCAGATCGCCATGCTGGACGCGCAGACGGCGGCCTGGCAGGCGGACCCCCCTGCAACCCCTGTCATCGCGGCGGGCACGACCGGCGCCATCCCCGCCGTCGCCCGCCTGCTGCGCCTGGTCGCCCACCTGCCGCAGGGCATGGTGGTGCTGCCGGGACTGGACCTGGCGCTGGACGAGGAAAGCTGGGACGCGATGGATGACAGCCATCCCCAGTCCAGCCTGCGCGCCCTGCTCGGCTCGCTGCAGCTTCGCCGAGGCGACGTCCAGGATTTCAGCGGCATTTCCGGCCAGGCAGGCACGCGCACCAGCCCGGCCTCGCGCGAGGAGACGTGGCGGGTGGCGCTGCTGCCTGCCGCATCGCTCTCCCGCTGGCCCGCTTCTTCGGCGCTCGATACCGGCGGCCTGTACCGCATCGAGCCGGCCGACCAGCAGGAGGAGGCGGTGTGCACCGCGCTGGTGATCCGCGAGGCGCTGGAGCAGCCCGGCGCGCGTGCCGCCCTGGTGACGCCGGACCGGCAGCTGGCGCGCCGGGTGGCGGCCGAGCTGCTGCGCTTCGGCGTGGTGGCCGACGACAGCGCCGGCGAGAAGCTGGAGGAGGTGCCTGCCGCGGTGTTCCTGCGCCTGCTGGCCGAGGCGGTGGCAGAGGATCTGCGCCCGACCGTTCTGCTCGCCCTGCTGAAGCATCCGCTCTGTGCGGCGGGCCTTTCCCCGGCCGGGTGCCGTGCGGCGGCCCGCAGGCTGGAGCGGGACTGCCTGCGCGGACCCCGCCCTGGCCCCGGGATCGAGGGGCTGAGGTCCAGGAGGGCGGACAAGAGCTTCCTGGACCGTCTGGCGCGCTGCCTGGGTCCGCTGCTGACCCTGGCCGAGGCGCCTGCCGCGACCCCGGACCGCGCCTTCGTGGCCCTGATCGAGGCGGCCGAGGCGCTGGCGGCCACCGATGCCGAGCCAGGCGCCAGGCGGTTGTGGTCTGGCGAGGATGGCGAGGCGCTGGCGCAGCATCTGGCGGCGTTGCACGAAGCGCTGCCGGTGCTGCCCGCGCAACGGCTGGCCAGCCTGCCCGGGCTGCTGGAAGCGACGCTGGCCGGGGTGTCGGTGCGCAGCAGGAGAAGTATGCGCGGCCGGGGCGGACGCGAACATCCGCGCGTATTCATCTGGGGGCTGCTGGAGGCCAGGCTGCAGACCGCCGATCTGATCGTGCTCGGCGGCCTGACCGAGGGCGTCTGGCCGCCTGTGGCCGAGTCCGGTCCCTGGATGAACCGGGCGATGCGCTCCGCCGTGGGGTTGCCCTCGCCGGAGGAGCGGGTGGGCCTGGCCGCGCATGATTTCACCATGGCGAGCTGTGCTGCGCCGCGCGTGGTGCTGTCCGCGCCGCGCCGGCGGGACGGTGCGCCCGCGGTGCCGTCGCGCTGGCTGGTCCGCCTGCACGCCGTGCTGAAGGGGCAGCGGCGCGAGCTGCCCTGCCATCCCGCCCCGCTCTGGGCACGCACGCTGGACCGGCCGGCTGGCGCGCCGGCGCCGGTCCGTCCGCCGGCGCCCGCCCCAGCCGTGGCGCTGCGCCCGCGAAGGCTGAGCGTGACCGAGATCGAGACCTGGCTGCGCGATCCGTATGCGATCTACGCCCGGCACGTGCTGCGCCTGCGTGCGCTGGACGCGCTGGAGCAGTCGGCGGATGCGGCCGATTACGGCAGCATCGTGCATGACGGCCTGCACCGTTTTCTTGCCCGGCTGGGCCTGGCCTGGCCTGACGACGCAGCAACGCAGCTGGCAGCCGACATGGACGCCGCACTGGACGCGGCCTGCATGCGGCCGGCCCTGGCCGTGTGGTGGCGCCCGCGCCTGCGCCGCATCGCCCGCTGGGCGGCCGACGCCGATGCGGACCGGCGGGCCGACCGCCAACCCACCCTGCTGCGCTCCGAAATGTCGGGGGAGTGGACGTTCGACGCCCCTGCGGGACCGTTTACCCTCCGCGGCCGGGCGGACCGGCTGGAGCGCCTGGCGGACGGCACGGTCGCGATCCTGGACTACAAGACGGGCAAGCCGCCCGGCGAGAAGGACGTCGAGGAAGGACGGTCCCCGCAGCTGCCGCTGGAGGCGGCGATGGTGCAGCAGGGCGCGTTCGGCGCCGAGGTGACGGGCCCTGTCGGCGAACTGGCGTTCTGGCACATCCCCGGCGGCTACGAGCCCGGCCAGGCGACGGCGCTGTTCGCCAGGAAGGCGGCCAGGCTTGCCGAGGTGGTGCACGCGGCGCAGGAGAGCGTGCGCCTGCTCGTGGCCGAGTTCGACGATCCGCTGAAGCCCTATCTTTCGCAGCCGGCGCCGGGCGCGGCACCCCGGTTTTCCGACTACCGCCGCCTGGCGCGGGTTGCGGAGTGGGCGGCGGCCGATGACGGCGCGGACGGCCCGCTTACCCATATCTAGCGGCTAGGCTAGTTTCGTCCTCGCTCGACAACGCTTGCCACGGGCGGGACCTGCCATGACGCTGCGCACAGACATCACCGAGGCGCTGAAAACCTCCATGCGGGCGGGCGATGCGGCGCGCACCTCGACGATCCGCATGGTGATGGCCAAGCTGAAGGACACCGACATCGCCGCCCGCCCGCGCGGCGGCGACCCGGTGCCGGACGCCGAGATCGTCGCCATGCTCCGCTCCATGGTCAAGCAGCGGCGCGAGGCGGCCGAGCTCTACGAGCAGGGCCGACGGCCGGAGCTGGCGGCCAAGGAATTGGCAGAGATCACGGTGATCGAGGGTTTCCTGCCGGGGCAGATGGACGAGGCGGCGATGCGCGCCGCCGTCGACGCGGCGGTGGCCGAGACCGGCGCCACCACCGCGCGCGAGATGGGCCGGGTGATGGCGGCGCTGAAGGCGGCGCACGGCGCGGCGCTGGACATGGGCCGCATAGGACCCCTGGTGAAGGCGCGCCTGAGCTGAAGTTCTCCGAGTCCTTCCTGGAGGAGCTGCGCGCCAGGACGCCGCTGGCGGCCCTGGTCGGCCGCACCGTCAAGCTTTCGCGGTCTGGCCGTCAGATGAAGGGATGCTGCCCGTTCCACGGGGAGAAGACGCCGAGCTTCTACGTCTACGACGACGGCTATCACTGCTTCGGCTGCGGTGCACATGGCGATGCCATCAGCTTCCTGATGCACACGAGCGCCGTGGGCTTCGTCGAAGCCGTGCAGTCGCTGGCCGGGCAGGCCGGGCTGGACCTGCCGAAGCCCAGCCCGGACGCGGCCGCAATCGAGCGCCGCCTGCTGGACCTGCACGGCGTGCTGGACGCGGCGCAGCGGCATTTCCGCGACGGGCTGACGACGCCGGGCGGTGCCGCGGCGCTGGCCTACCTGCGCGGCCGTGGCCTGAGCGAGGCCACCATCGCCCGTTTCGGCCTGGGCTGGGCAGGAGAGGGCCGCGGCGCGCTGGCGGCGGCCCTGGCCGGCCAGGGCATCACGCAGCAGCAGCTTGCGCAGGCGGGGCTTCTGCGCACCGGCGATGACGGGGAGGTGCGGGGCGAGCTGTTCTTCAACCGCGTGATGTTCCCGATCCGCGACCGTGCGGGCAGGATGATCAGCTTCGGCGGCCGCACCCTTGGCGACGCGCAGCCGAAATACGTCAACGGGCCGGAAACCGCGCTGTTTTCCAAGCGGCGCACGCTGTACGGTCTCGATTTCGCGCGCGCGTCGGCGCGCCGCGGTGCGGTGGTGGTCGTCGTCGAAGGCTACATGGACGTGATCGCGCTGCACCAGGCGGGTTTTCCGGCCGCGATGGCACCGCTCGGCACCGCGCTGACGGCGGAGCAGTTCTCTGAACTGTGGCGCCTGTCGCCGAGCCCGGTGCTGTGTTTCGACGGCGATGCGGCTGGCGGCCGTGCGGCGGCCCGTGCGGCGCAGACGGCGCTGCCCTCGCTGGCGCCGGACCGCACGATCAGGCTGGCCAGCCTGTCCGACGGCGAGGACCCTGACACGCTGGTCCGCAAGCACGGCGCGGCCGCGTTCGCCGCCGTGGTAGACGCCGCACGCCCGCTCGACGAGGCGCTGTTCGGTCTGCTGCGCGGGGTGGCCGACCACCGCACCCCCGAAGCGCGCGCGGAGTTCCGACGCCGGCTGGAGCTGGCTGCGTCGTCGATCCAGGATCGCAGCCTGGCCGCGGAATATCGAAGGACGCTGCTGGACCGCTTCTTCGCGGCATCCCGCCGCAATGCTGCGAAACCGGTGCTGCGACAGGTGCGCCCCATGCTGGACGACGCCGCGGCGGGCGTGAGCCGGGCCAACAAGCTGACCGCCATACTGCTGCGCCATCCCGGTCTGCTGCGCGACGTCGAGGAGGCTTACGGTTCGCTGCCCTTGCCGCCTGAACTGATACCGATACGAAACGCAATGCTGGAGCATTATTCTCACGCAGATGTGCTTGACTCCTGCAGCCTGCTTAACCACTTGGACGCTCTTGGATTGGCGCAGGACGTGGCGCGCGTGCTGGGGGAGCTGCCGTCCTGCGGCCGTTCGGAAGCCCAGCCGGCCGAGGCGGAAGCGGGATGGTGGCATTTCTATGGTCTCATGCACCGCAATGATCTCGACCAGGCCAAGAAGGCGGCCGAGCGCCACGTCATCGACAATGCCGACGATCCCGCCGCCTGGGCCAGGCTGGACGCGCTGTCCGCCGCTTCGTTCCGGCTGAGCCAAGGCAAACAGACCGATTCCGATCAGGAAGCCGAGGCCGAAGCCTATTACGAGTAGGCCGGCTTCGGCATCCGACGCCCACTATTTGACGACCGATCCGGAGTTTATGCGATGGCAACCAAGCAGGCCGCAGGCACCGACACAGCAACCGCCGAGGCCGATGCCGAGACCTCGCTGCTCGACACGCAATCGGCTGCCGTCAAGCGGCTGATCGCGAAAGGCCGTGAGCGCGGCTACATCACTTTCGAGGAGCTGAACGCCGTCCTGCCGCCCGAGCAGATGAGCAGCGAGCAGATCGAGGACATCATGTCGATGCTCAGCGAGATGGGCATTCAGGTCGTCGAGAACGAGGACAACGAGGACGGCGAAGCGGTCGCCAAGCCCGAGAAGGCGGAGAGCGAGGGCGAGGAAGGGCAGACCGAAGCGGGCGGCAACGTCGACGAGGAGAGCCTCGGCCGCACCGACGACCCGGTGCGCATGTACCTGCGCGAGATGGGCAGCGTGGAGCTGCTGTCGCGCGAGGGCGAGATCGCCATCGCCAAGCGCATCGAGGCCGGCCGCGACATGATGATCGGCGGGTTGTGCGAGAGCCCGCTGACGTTCCGCGCCATCATCAGCTGGCACGACGCGCTGAAGGGCGGCCGCATGCTGCTGCGCGACATCGTCGACCTCGAAGCGACCCAGGGTGCGGGTGCTGCGGTGGAGGCCGAAGCGGCAGAGGCGGCGGCACCGGCCGAGGGCGAGGCGTTCGAGCCGCCGGTGGCCGAAGAGCCGGAGGATGGCGAGGATGGCGAGGGCGCCGGCCTGTCGCTGTCGGCGCTGGAGGAGAAGCTCAAGCCGGAGGTTCTGCAGACCTTCGAGGAGATCGAGGGTTTCTACAAGAAGCTGCACAAGATGCAGTCAAAGCGCCTGGAGACGCTGACCCAGGGCGAGGAGATGAGTGCGAAGTCCGAGAAGGGCTACGAGAAGCTGCGCGAGGAGCTCGTCTCGAAGGTGCAGCAGGTCCGGCTGCACAACAACCGGATCGAGGAGCTGGTCACCCAGCTCAAGCAGCTGACCCAGCGGCTGAACGGCCTGGAAGGCCAGCTGCTGCGCTTTGCCGAGAGCAGCAAGGTGCCGCGCGACGATTTCCTGGCGCGCTATCGCGGCAACGAACTCGATCCGAACTGGATGGAGACGGTGGCGGCGCTGCCCGGCCGCGGCTGGAAATCCTTTGCCTCGAAATACTACGCCCAGGTCGCCGACGTGCGCAGCCAGATCGGCGCGATCGCCAACGACGCGGGTCTGCCGATTTCGGAGTTCCGCCGCGTCTATGCCACGGTCAGCCGTGGCGAGCGTGATTCGGCGCGTGCCAAGAAGGAGATGATCGAGGCGAACCTTCGGCTGGTGATCTCGATCGCCAAGAAATACACCAATCGCGGCCTGCAGTTCCTCGACCTGATCCAGGAAGGCAATATCGGCCTGATGAAGGCGGTGGACAAATTCGAGTATCGGCGCGGGTACAAGTTTTCCACCTACGCCACCTGGTGGATACGCCAGGCGATCACCCGCAGCATCGCCGACCAGGCGCGCACCATACGCATTCCGGTGCACATGATCGAAACGATCAACAAGCTGGTGCGCACCTCGCGCCAGATGCTGCACGAGATCGGCCGCGAGCCCGCACCCGAGGAGCTGGCCGAAAAGCTCGGCATGCCTTTGGAAAAAGTTCGCAAGGTGCTGAAGATCGCCAAGGAGCCGATCAGCCTGGAGACGCCGATCGGCGACGAGGAGGACAGCCACTTAGGCGACTTCATCGAGGACAAGGGCGCGGTGATCCCGCTGGATGCGGCGATTCAGGCCAATCTGCGCGAGGCGACCACGCGCGTGCTGAGCAGCCTGACGCCGCGCGAGGAGCGCGTGCTGCGCATGCGGTTTGGCATCGGCATGAACACCGATCACACGCTCGAGGAGGTGGGGCAGCAGTTCAACGTGACGCGCGAGCGGATACGGCAGATCGAGGCGAAGGCGCTGAGGAAGTTGAAGCATCCTAGCCGGAGCCGGAAGTTGAGGAGTTTTCTGGACGATTGAAGGCCAGAGGC